>CABYQM010000027.1 GCA_902521075.1 uncultured Pelagibacteraceae bacterium | reverse complement strand
AAATCTAATATAATAAAAGAAAGACATAGACACAGATATGAAGTTAATAATAATCAGAGATCAAAATTTGAGAAAAAAGGATTAATATTTTCAGGAATGTCACCAGATAATAAATTGCCTGAAATAATAGAGTTAAAAAATCATCCTTGGTTTATAGGTGTTCAATTTCATCCAGAGTTCAAATCAAGACCATTATCACCACATCCGTTATTTAAATCATTTATAAAGGCTGCAAAGAACTATCATGGAAAATAGAATTGTTAAGTGTCAGGATTTAAATATATCTAACTCAAATAAAATTTGTTTAATAGCAGGACCCTGCCAATTAGAAACTGAGCAACATGCGCTAGATATGGCAGGAGAAATAAAAAAAATTGCAGACAAATATAATATTGGATTAATTTATAAAACTTCCTTTGATAAAGCTAACAGAACAAGCCTTGATGGAAAAAGAGGAGCAGGATTAGAAAAATCGTTACCAGTTTTTGATAAAATAAAAAAACAAATAAAAATTCCTGTCCTTACAGATATTCATAATGTAGAACAATGTGCAATTGTTGCTCCTCATATAGATGTTTTACAAATACCCGCTTTTTTGTGTAGACAAACAGACTTATTAATTGCTGCCGCAAAAACAAAAAAAATTATTAATGTAAAAAAGGGTCAGTTCTTGGCTCCATGGGATATGGTTAATGTAACAAAAAAAATATCAGACTCAGGAAATAATAATATTCTAGTAACAGAGAGAGGAGCTAGTTTTGGATATAACACTTTAGTGTCTGACATGAGATCAATTCCTATAATGGCAAAGAATGGTTATCCAATTGTTTTTGATGCCACTCACTCAGTTCAACAACCAGGAGGTCAAGGTAATAAAAGTGGTGGACAAAGAGAATTTGTCGAACATTTATCAAGAGCTGCTGTTGCAGTTGGTGTTGCTGCAATTTTTATAGAAACACATCAAGATCCAGATAATGCTCCCTCTGATGGTCCAAATATGGTTCCATTAAATAAATTAGAAAATCTTATAAATCAGATAGTTGAGATAGATAATCTAGTAAAAAAAAATAATGTCTAAAATTTCAAAAATTATTGCAAGACAAGTTTTTGATAGTCGGGGAAACCCAACTATAGAAACAGAAGTATTTGTGAAAGATATTAGTGCCTCAGCAATTTGTCCCTCTGGAGCATCTACTGGAACATATGAAGCTTTTGAAAAAAGAGATATAAATAATAAAAAATATCTTGGAAAAAGTGTTTTAAAGCCTGTTGAATTTATCAATAAAGTAATATCAAAAAAGTTAAAAAATTATAATGTTCATCAACAAGAGAAAATAGATAATTTATTAATAAGACTTGATGGCACCAAACAGAAAACAAAAGTTGGTGCTAATGCAATTCTTTCTGTCTCAATAGCTGTAAAAAAACTTTCTTCTCTTATAACTCCCAATATATAAGCGTTTAAATTTGGAAATTTATTTGTTAATTCTTTTAATTTTATTTGATGAATTGGACATTTTTCATCAATTAAAATTTCTAACAATCTAATTTTATTTTCTGCAAAAGGAACATTATCTAAAGCGCCTGGTGCCTCTAATTTTCTTTGTAATGAATTCGCAATTTCAATTTCTGGAGATATGACATAATCTATAGGTAAATTATCCTTATTAAAGAGAGTAGAAAATTTTGGATCTAAATATTCTTGGGATCTTATTCTAGCTATTTTTTTTGGCACTTTAAACAAGGAATATGCAATTTGACAAATAAGCATATTTATTTCATCATTTCTCGTGACTGCAATCAGCATATCGGCATCTGAAGTGTTCGCACGATCCAAAATTTCTGGTGAAGTTGCTTTGCCTACAATAGCCTTTACATCAAGTGACTCGTTAATTTTTTGAATATCATCACTAGATTGATCAATAACAGTTATTGAATGATTTTGTTCAGTTAATAATTTTGCAATTGTAAATCCTACTCTACCTGCACCACAAATAATTATATTCATTAATTTAAATCCTTTACACCTAAAAGTTTTAATTTTCTGTGAAGTGCTGATCTTTCCATACCTACAAATTTTGCAGTTTTAGAGATATTTCCTCCAAATTTTTTAATTTGAGATATCAAATACTCCTTTTCAAAATTTTCTCTAGCTTCTCTAAGTGGTATTGACAGATTTTCTGCAACAGAAAAGGTTTCATTTGCAGACTTAGATAATGACTCTTTAATAATTTCTAATATT
>CABYQM010000026.1 GCA_902521075.1 uncultured Pelagibacteraceae bacterium | reverse complement strand
TTTAACTACTTCTATGTGACCTGTATCCCCACCACAAACTGCTTTGTAAGTAACATTAGGATCATCACCTCCGCAGTAACCACATTCTGTAGATAAAATTCCTTTTATACCATCGTATTTAGTTTCGTCCCAAAAACAACCAATACCACCAATAAAAGTTTTCATAATTTTACAATATATTATTACTTCAAAATTGAAACAGCTTTTATCTCTTCAACTCCTATACCACAACAACCACCAACAATTTTTACACCTTTGCTAACCCATTTTTTTTGCAACTTCCAAATAATCATTGGGTGAAAAATTATCTACAAACTTCCAATTTGGTTTTTCGTAATAGCCTTTATTAGGGTAAGCACCAATAACTCCATTATAATTTTTTAATGCAGTATCTAAAGCTGCACTCGTTGTTTTAATGTCTGAGTGAGCAATTAAAATTGGTCCATTATGTAATTTACTAAAACTTTTCAACGATTCTTCTAAATCCTCGTAAATTTCAGTTTTATTCTTAACATCATCATAGCCAAGCGTAACATTTTTTGTATTATGATCTATTACACAGGAAATAGAAAGCCAAACAGGTAATTTTATATTTGAAGAACACTCAAGCATAGTCTCTACAATTTCTGCTTGAGACGTCATTGCTTCTAAAATTATTAAATCAACACCCTCATTTGATAAAATTTTAATCTGCTCATTAAAACATGGCTTCATGTTCTTTGTTCCAAGTTTAAGAAAACTTCCATAACTCGAAACACTTCCTGCTAAACAGACGCTCTTTTTTGAATTATCAATTGCTTGTCTTGCAATTTGAACTGCTTGTTTATTAAATAATTCAATTGAGTCTTCATATCCATGTTTTTTAAGAGAAATTGGAGTTGTAGCATAAGTATTTGTTGTAATAACATCAGCACCTGCATCAATATAATTTTCATGAACTTCTTTTAGAAATTCTGGGCTATCTACAGAACATTTTCCACACCAGAGGTTTTGATCCATTTTAGCTCCTTTTTTTTCAAGCTCAGCACCTATACCTCCATCAAGTAAAATAATTTTTCCTTGATCGATTTTTTCTTGAATTAAAGTGTAAGACATTAATTGTTTGTGAAAGCACAAATTTTATTATTATCAAGATCTCGAATATAAGAATAGTAAACTCCAGAACCTTCTGGTCTTTCACCTCCAGCTCCTTCACTTTTTCCACCTGCCTTAAGTCCAATCTCATGAAATTTATCAACTATATCTCTGGATGATGTAATAAATGAAACTTGCGTTCCATTTCCATTTGTTGCCTCTTTCATATTGACAGGTTTGGTTACATAAAACTCAATAGTTCCATCACCATTTTTTTCTGTGTAACCAGCGCAAACTTCATCTTTATAATTTCTTTCTAGATTTAAAACTTTTAAGACTTCATCATAAAAAATTATTGCTTTTTCTAAGTTATTGGTTCCTACCATTACATAACCAAGCATTTTAATTTTTCCATTCAGTAATAGTTTTTACCTCTAGATATTCATGCAATCCCCAGGTTCCACCTTCACGTCCATTTCCAGATTGTCTATAGCCACCAAAAGGAGTTCCAGAATCTGCTGCTTTATGATTTACATACACAATTCCGGACCTTAATTTTTTTGAAACTCTTTTTGCCTTTTCTTTATCCTCTGTTTGTAAATAGTTTCCTAATCCATATTCTGTGTCATTTGTAATTTGGATAGCTTCCTCTTCATTTTCAAAAGGAATAATTGACAATACTGGTCCAAATATTTCCTCTTTAGCAATTCTCATATTATTATTAACATCAGTGAATACTGTTGGTTTAATAAAATAACCTTTCTTTAGGTCTTCAGGTTTGTCAGGACCACCTGCTACTAAAGTAGCACCTTCTTCAATTCCACTATTTATTAAACTTTGAATTTTATCAAATTGAGTTTTTGAAATCACAGGTCCTATGTGATCACCAGCTTTTGAAGCAAGATCAACTTTAATTTTATTAGCTTCGTCTGCGGCTTCTTCAACAGCTCTTTTATAAATTGATTTTTCAACAAGCATTCTAGTTGGAGCATCACAGGATTGACCTGAATTACTCATTACGTTTCTAATGCCATCTCTAACTGCATCAGGATATGCATCAGCAAAAACAATATTTCCACCTTTGCCTCCAAGTTCAAGACAAACTCTTTTTATAGTTTCAGCAGCATTCTTTGTAATTAATTTTCCAGCTCTAGTAGATCCTGTAAATGATACCATATCAACATCAGGATGTCCTGACAGGTCAGTCCCAACACCAGGCCCATCACCATTCACTAGATTAAACACTCCAGCTGGAAATCCAGCCTCATCTATCATCTCTGCAAATAACATTCCTGACAATGGTGCAATTTCAGATGGCTTAAGTACCATTGTACATCCAGTAGCAAAAGCTGGAATTACTTTTAAAGCAATTTGATTTATAGGCCAATTCCAAGGTGTAATTAATCCACAAACTCCAATTGGTTCATATACAATATGATTAGTAGATCCTTTATCAAAACCTGGCTCGAATTCGAAATCTTTTAATCTTTTTATAAAGTCTTCAATATGGCCTGCGCCAGAAGATGTTTGATTAGCTGAACACCAATCTTTAGGACAACCAAGCTCTGTAGTAATAGCATCAGTCATATCATCCCATCTAGAATTATAAATTTTTAATAATTTTTCTAATAAGTTTAATCTTTCTTCTTTTGAAGTTTCTTTCCAAGTCTCAAATGCAGATTTTGCTGCTTTGACAGCAGCATTCGTATCATCAGAACTTCCAAGACTAATAATTGCACAAACTTCTTCTGTTGATGGATTAATAACCTCACATTCATTCTTGTTTACTGGCTCAACCCATTTGCCATTGATATAAAATTTTTTTTTATCAAGC
>CABYQM010000025.1 GCA_902521075.1 uncultured Pelagibacteraceae bacterium | reverse complement strand
CATTTCCTTCAACATATATATTTTGAGTATCATCGTCGTACATGTCTCTTATACATCTTTTTATAATATCACTTTCTTGATGAATTAAAGATGGGGCAATTGAATTTAATGCGTTATCTTTTATTTGATCCCAAACTTTAATTAAATTTTTTAAATCATTCTCAATTTCATTTTTTGTTTTGTTTGATCCTGCTGTTCTAACTATAATTCCCATCTCTTTTGGAATAGTTATTTCATTTAATATATTTCTAATTTTTTTTCTTTCTCCTGGATTAAATATTTTTCTAGAAATTCCACCACCTTTGGCTGTATTAGGCATTAAGACTATGTATTTCCCAGCAATGGAAATAAAAGTACTAAGTGCCGCTCCTTTTAATCCTCTCTCATCTTTTAACACTTGAACCAAAATTACTTGATTTGGTTTTATTACTTCTTGGATTTTGTATCTTTTTGATGGAAATTTTTTTTGAGCATTTATTTTATCTTTTTCATTTTCCTCTTTTTTTTCAACAGGATCATCAATTTTAATTTCCTCTTTACCTTCAAGAATTTTATCTTCTATATTTTCACTTTGTTTTGAAAGTTCTTCTCGAACTTTCTCTTCTTCTTGTTTTATTTTTTCTAAATCGCTTAATGGTAGCTGATAATAATCAGACTGGATATCATTAAAAGATAGAAAACCATGTCTTTCTCTCCCAAAGTCTACAAACGCTGCTTGTAAAGAAGGTTCAATTCTACTTACTTTTCCGAGATAAATATTATTCTTAATTAAAGTATTATTTATGCTTTCATATTCATAGTCTTCGATATGATTATTACTTTTAAGAACAACTCTTGTTTCATTAGGATGCGATGCATCGATATATAAATTTTTTGACATAATATTGCTGATTTTTTCATAAGTTAATTTAATAAATTCTGTGCCTTAAGAATAACAAATTCACAAGATATTTAAACTAAAATGCAAAAGCTTTTTAAAAGATTATTAATCTTTGGATTATTGTCATCTATTTTAATATTATTATCAATAATATCTATTCTTTGGACTTATTCCAATAAATTGCCTGATTACAAATATCTTAAAAATTATAAACCCCCAGTATCAAGCAAGTTATATTCAGGAAACGGAGTGTTAGTAAGCGATTTTTCATCTGAAAAAAGAATTTTTGTTCCATATTCTGCTATATCTCAAACCGTGATAAATGCTTTTTTATCTGCGGAGGATAAAAACTTTTTTGACCATCCAGGGGTAGATGCCAAAGGAGTAGTAAGAGCAATTAAAAATAACATATTTAATCTACTTTACTCAAAAAGATTAGAAGGTGCTTCTACTATTACCCAGCAAGTAGCAAAAAACTTTCTTTTAACTAATGAAGTAAGTATTGATAGAAAAATAAAGGAAGCAATATTAGCTTTTAGAATTGAGCGAGTTTTATCAAAAAAAAGAATTCTTGAGCTTTATCTAAATCAAATTTATCTTGGCGAGGGTAGTTATGGTATAGCATCAGCTAGTTTAAGATATTTTAATAAACCGATTAGTGAACTCAATTATGGGGAGGCTGCACTTCTAGCTGCTCTTCCAAAAGCACCAAGCAAATATAATCCATATAAAAATAAAGAATTAGCAAAATTTAGAAGAAATTTAGTATTAAATAATTTATTAGATAATGGATTCATTGATCAAAAAATACACTCTAAATTAATTAACTCTAAAATTAAATTACAAAAGAGAAAAAGAATTTACCTAGAAGATTCTAGATATTATGTAGAAGATGTTAGAAAAGATGTAATTGATAAATATGGATATGATAAAGTATATAAACAAGGATTTAACATTAAGACACCTTTGGATTTAGAATTACAAAAAATTGCTACACAATCACTTAGGAATGGTTTGCAAGAATTTGATAAGAGAAAAGGATGGAGAGGTCCTCTATCAAATATAAAAAAATACAAAAATTGGAAAAAAGATCTTAAAGACTTAAATTTAGAAAAATCTTTAGGATGGGAATTGGCTGTTGTTACTAGAATTGACAAATTTGAAACAGTCATCAAAACACAAAATGATGATAATGGAACAATTAATTTTAATGATATTGATTGGACGCGAAAGGAATTAAAAAAACTATTCAAAATTGGTGACATAATTTATGTCAAGAAATTATCCGAGGGAAACTATAGTTTAAAACAACTTCCAAGCGCTAACGGAGGCATTGTCGTGATGGATCCATATAGTGGAAGAGTATTAGCATTGTCAGGTGGATTTAGTTTTAAACAAAGTGAATTTAATAGAGCATCTCAAGCAAAACGTCAGCCTGGATCTGCGTTCAAACCTTTCATATATGCTTTAGCATTAGAAAATAATTTTTCACCAACAACATTAGTATTAGACGCACCTATAGTATTAGATCAAGGAAATGATTTAAAAATGTGGAAACCAGAAAATTACGGCAAAAAGTTCTACGGACCTTCAACACTAAGAACAGGCATAGAAAAATCAAGAAATCTAATGACTGTCCGAATAGCTCAAGAATTAGGTATAGACAAAATTATAAATTTTTCAAAAAAATTAAATATTTATGAAAATCCAGATGAACTTATGTCAGTATCTTTGGGCTCTGCTGAAACGACTTTGTTAAAAATCACAAGTGCTTATTGCTCTTTTCTGAATGGTGGAAAATTAGTTAATCCAATATTAATTGATAGAATTCAAGACAGTGAAGGAAAAACTATTTTTAATAATGAAAAAAGATTCTGCGAAAATTGTGATTTAATTTCATATGATGGAACTAGTAACCCAATTATTAAAAATAAATATCAACAGATTTTTTCACCACAAACAGCCTATCAGATTACCTCTATGTTGAAAGGCGTTATAGAACGAGGAACTGGTAAAGGTTTAAGAGAATTAAAACTTGAATTAGCTGGCAAGACCGGAACAACAAACAAAAATACAGATACTTGGTTTATAGGATTTACATCAAATTTAGTGGTTGGAGTATACATTGGATATGATAATCCAAGTAGTCTAGGTAAATTCGAGACAGGCTCAAAAACAGCAATGCCAGTATTTAAAGAATTCATAAAAAAAACAGCAAATACTTTTAATGCGAGACCTTTTAAAGTTGCAGACAATATAAATATGATGGTCATAGATGCAAAAACTG
>CABYQM010000024.1 GCA_902521075.1 uncultured Pelagibacteraceae bacterium | reverse complement strand
CAATTAATTCAGGATTTTTCTTCGGTTATTCTGGTCTGATTGACAATATAATTCATTCCATTATTAAACAAAACAAAAAAAAATATAAAATAATATTTACTGGTGGACTAGCAAAAATGTTTAAAAATTCTTTAAAACATAGAGTAAAAATAAATTCTAATTTAACTACTGATGGAGTTTTAAAGGCTGCTATGTATTTAAATAAATGAAAGAAGAATTAATTTTTTGCCCTTTAGGGGGATCTGGAGAAATTGGGATGAATATGAATTTATTCGCCTATGGAAATCCAGATAATAGAAAATGGATAATTGTAGATATAGGAGTTACTTTTGCAGATGATGCAATTCCTGGAGTTGATTTAATATATCCTGACCCTGGATTTATTGTTGATAAAAAAGATGACTTATTAGGTATTGTTCTAACTCATGCACATGAGGATCATATTGGTGCAATTGCTCATATATGGCCAAAACTAAAATGTAAAATATTTGCTACTCCATTTACATCAGTGTTAATTTCAGAAAAATTTAAGGAAAAAAAAATAGACGTAACAGGATATCTAGAAGTTGTTCAGTTAAATAGCATTGTAGATTTAAGTCCTTTTAAAATAGAATTTGTTACATTAACACATTCTATATTAGAACCTAATGGACTAAAAATCGAAACACCTGTTGGAAATATATTACACACTGGTGATTGGAAGTGTGATCCAGATCCATTAACTGGAGACAATATGAATTTAAAAAGATTAAAGGAAATTGGTGAAGAAGGTGTTTTGACAATGATATGTGACTCAACAAACGTATTTAGTGCTGGAAGAGCAGGATCTGAGCTCGATGTAAGAAAAAATATGCTAAAGATAATGGAAAGATTAAAGAAAAGGATAATTATTACTTCTTTCGCTTCAAATGTAGCTAGAATGGAGTCTGCCTTTTATTGTGCTGAAAAAACAGGTAGGCAAATTGCTTTGGTGGGCCGTTCAATGCATAGAATTTATAAAGCTGCTAGGCAATGTGGTTATTTGCAAAATGTTATTGAACCACTTGATGCAAGAGATGCAAAAAATATTTCAAGGGAAAAAATTGTTTATTTATGTACTGGTAGCCAAGGAGAACCAATGGGCGCAATGAACCGTATTTCAAATTATACACATCCAGATGTTTTTGTTGAGAGAGGGGACGCAGTTATATTTTCTTCAAAAATTATTCCAGGTAATGAAAAAAAATTATACAAACTTCATAATCAATTAGTTAGAGAAGGTATAGAAGTAATTTCTGAAGATAGTGAATTTATTCATGTATCAGGACATCCAAATAGAGAAGATTTAAAGGATATGTATGACTGGATAAAACCAAGATCAGTCATACCTGTTCATGGTGAACATAGACATATGATTGAACACATAAATTTTGCTAAAGAAATGCAAGTCCCATATCCTGTTAGAGTAGAAAATGGTGATATTGTTAAAATTTATCCAGGTGATAAACCTGAAGTATATGATAAAGCTCCAAGTGGAAGACTTTACGTAGATGGTTCTATAAGTGTTGAAGAAGATGCCCAATCTATCAAAGAGAGAAAAAATTTATCTACCAACGGATTAATAGAAGCAACATTAGTAATCACTCCAAATGGTAATATTCATAACAAACCTTTATTAACTTTTAGAGGTTTGCCTATATACGAAAAAGATGAATTTACATTTAATCTTGAAGAGGAAATTGAAAAAACAGCAAAAACTTTTTCTTTAAATAATAAAAAGCAAGAATCTAATTTAATTGATGCTCTTAAAATAACTTGTAGAAAGTACACAAAAGAAAAATTAGGAAAAAGACCTTATACAAATATAAATTTAGTGAGGATTTAATTGAGTATTACAGGCTCAATAGTTGTATATGTGTGCTTGTGGTGGATAGTTTTTTTTGCCATTCTACCTATAGATGTTAATCGTGAAAAAAAGGGAAATATAGAGGGAGTTGACCCTGGGGCCCCAGAAAATCCAAAAATAACTAAAAAAATAATTTATTGTACTTTAATTACGTCTGGTATTTTTATAGTTATATATCTATTAGTAATTAATGAAATTTTAAATTTACGTAACTTTTTAAATTAATGTTTTTTTCAAAATCATTTATTCCGATACTAAAAAACAATCCATCTGAGGCTAAAATTAAATCACACCAGTTAATGTTAAGAGTAGGCATGATTAAACAGTCCTCTGCTGGAATTTATTCTTGGTTACCGCTTGGATTTAAAGTCATGAAAAAAATAGAACAAATAGTTAGAGAAGAACAAGACCGTGTTGGTGTTCAAGAAATATTAATGCCCACAATTCAATCATCCGAAATTTGGAAGGAAAGTGGTCGATATGAAGATTATGGTGAAGAAATGTTAAGAATTAAGGATCGTCAAAATAGAGAAATGTTATATGGCCCAACTAATGAGGAACTTGTGACAGAAATTTTTAGATCTTCCTTTAAATCATATAAGTCTTTACCTCAATTATTATACCATATTCAATGGAAATTTAGAGATGAGTTAAGACCAAGATTTGGAATTATGAGATGTAGAGAATTTTATATGAAGGATGCCTACTCTTTTGATTTAACAGATGATGATGCAATATTTTCGTACAATAAATTTTTTCTTTCATATTTAAAAACTTTTAAAAGACTAAATTTATCCGCAATTCCCATGGCTGCTGATACTGGACCTATAGGAGGAAATTTATCACATGAATTTATTATTCTTGCTGACACTGGTGAAAGTAAAATTTATACAGATAAAAGAATTTTTGATGTAGATAGTTCGAACACAATTCTTGATAAAGTCTCTTTAAGTTTATTGAGAAAACAATATGAAAAATTTTATTCTGTTACAGATGAAAAATTTAGTAAAGATGAATTTGAGAAATCAGTACCGCAAGAATTTAGAGTTAATACCAAAGGAATTGAAGTCGGTCACATATTTTATTTTGGAGATAAATATTCAAAACCAATGAATGCTGCTGTTGATTTTAATGGAAAAAAAGAATTTGTTAAAATGGGATCATACGGAATAGGAGTTTCCAGACTTGTTGGTGCCATAATTGAGGCAAAATATAACGATAAAGAAGGTATTATGAAATGGCCTATGTCAGTATCACCCTATGATTGCGCGATAATTCCAATGATAAATAAAAATGATAAATCTAATTTAGAAAAATCTATTAAAATAAACGATTTTCTAAAATCAAAAAACATAGAAACAATCATAGATGACACAGAGGAAAATATTTCAGCTAAAATAAAAAAATTTAATTTAATCGGAATTCCATATCAACTTGTAATTGGAAGCAAATCTGAAGGAAATTTATATGAGTTTAAGGAAGTCGATGGAGAAACTCAAAAGTTGACGGTTGAAGATATAGCTTCACAAATAATTAAAGCTAAGCAAAATTGATTTCACAACTAGAAAAAGAGATTATATTTAGGTTTTTAAAAGCTAGAAAAAAAGATGGCTTTTTAAATGTAATCTCTATCTTTTCCTTTATCGGCATAGGCTTGGGTGTAGCTGTATTAATAATTGTTATGTCAGTAATGAATGGTTTTAGAACAGAGTTAATAAATAAAATTGTAGGTTTTAATGCCCATGCTGTTGTAAAACCATCTGATAAACCTTTGGCTATTATAACTAATAAAGATTTTACAAA
>CABYQM010000023.1 GCA_902521075.1 uncultured Pelagibacteraceae bacterium | reverse complement strand
CAGCATTAGCAGTTTCTTTTTTATACCAAAAACCAATTAAAAAGTACGAGCAAAGACCAACTCCTTCCCATCCAAAAAATAATTGCAAAAAATTATCTGATGTTACTAAGGTTAACATAGCGAATGTAAATAATGATAGATAGGACATGAATCTTGGTTTATGTGGGTCATGAGACATGTAACCAACAGAATAGATATGAACTAAGGATGAAACTAAAGTAACTACAACTAACATTACTGCAGAAAGAGCATCAACTTTAATTGACCAATTTACATTTAAAGATCCTGAATTTATCCAAGTTGCGATAATTGCATTATGCTCATATCCTGATGAAACAACTTTAAAAAATATGAACAAAGATAATAATGCCGAAATAGAAACCAAAATACACGTGATTAATTGCGATAATCTATCACCAATAGTTTTGCCAAAGAAACCCGATATAATTGAACCTAGCAAAGGTAAAAATAATATTAAGTATTCCATTTACCCTTTCAATCTGTCGATTTCTTCAACTCTTATTGTTCCAGAATTTCTGTAGTAAACTACAATAATTGCGAGTCCTATTGCGGCCTCAGCCGCAGCCACTGTTAATATGAATAATGTGAAAACCTGACCACTCAGATCGTTAATAAAAATAGAAAAAGATACTAAATTTATATTTACAGCTAAAAGTATTAATTCAATGCTCATCAATATAACAATAATATTTTTTCTATTTAGAAAAATACCCACAATGCCAATTGTGAATATAATAGCTGCGAGAGTTAAGTAATGTCCAAGACCAATACTAAGCATCTATTTTAACTCCTTTATTGTTTTCAACATCAACTAATTCAATACCATCTTTTCTATCTCTAGATATTTGTTTGAAATAACTTTGTCTTTTTACTCCAGATCTTTGTCTGAAGGTCAATACAATTGCTCCAATCATGGCTACCAATAAAACCATTCCAGATAATTGAAACAAATGAATATAATCAGTATATATAACACTTCCTAAAGATTGAGTATTTGTTAAGTCAGTATTTATTTCAATCGCAATTGAATCTAACAAATCTGGTTTATATTTCCATCCACCTATAACAATAATTAATTCAAAAAATATAATTATACTTACTAATAGACCAATAGGAATATGGGAACTTCTTCCACTAGAATTAAACCATTCATTTTTTTGTTGAGCCACATTTAACATCATAACAACAAATAAAAATAATACTGCCACTGCTCCAACGTACACAATAAGCATTATCATTCCTAAAAATTCGGCACCAATCATGATGAATAGGCAAGAAATACTAATAAAGTCCAATATTAAAAAAAAAACTGAATTAACTGTGTTTTTCGAAACAGTTACCATAATTGCAGAGACAATTGCAATCAGTGAAAATATATAAAAGACTATTGCGTGAGCAATCATTGATTATCTGTGGGAGCTATCAGCATTAATATTTGCTGCTAAAATATTCTCCCATCTATCTCCATTTTCTAACAACTTTTCTTTGTTATAGTAAAGTTCTTCTCTTGTTTCTGTAGCAAATTCAAAATTTGGACCTTGCACAATCGCATCCACTGGACAGGATTGTTCGCACAAACCACAATAAATACATTTTAACATATCAATATCATAACGAGTAGTTTTTCTACTTCCATCTTCTCTCTCGCTTGACTCTATTGTTATAGCCTGAGCAGGACAAACTGCTTCACATAGTTTACAAGCAATACATCTTTCCTCACCATTTGGATATCTTCTTAGTGCATGTTCTCCTCTAGCTCTTGGACTAATTGAGCCTTTTTCAAATGGATAATTAATTGTTTTTTTTGGTTTAAATATTTCTTTTATCGCTATGATTAATCCTGTTAAAAAATCAATCATAAAAATTGTTTTGAAAAATCTTATTAAGCTCATATTAATTCACCGGTAATAAATCAAAATACATTAAAAAACTTGCAGTTAATACTACATAAATTAGTGATAATGGTAGAAAAATTTTCCAACCAAGTTTCATTAATTGATCATACCTGTATCTAGGCACTATTGCTTTTATCAGAGCAAATAAAATAAACAAAAAGAGTATTTTTAAGATTAACCATATTGGAGCTGGAATAACATTAAAAGGGAATAAATCTATAGGAGATAACCAGCCACCGAGAAATAAAATGGATCCCATTGCGCACATAAGTAAAATGTTAGCATACTCTCCTAACCAAAACATTGCATACATCATTCCAGAGTATTCTGTCTGATAACCTGCAACTAATTCCGCTTCTGCCTCAGGTAAATCAAAAGGTGGTCTGTTAGTTTCTGCTAAGGCTGAAATAAAAAATATTATAAACATTGGGAATAAAGGAATTACAAACCATATATCTTTTTGTGCTAAAACGATGTCACTGAGGTTTAATGAACCTACACAAAGTAATACATTTATAATTATTACACCTATGGAAACTTCATATGAAACCATTTGAGCAGCTGATCTAATTGCTCCTAGAAAAGGATACTTAGAATTAGATGCCCATCCACCCATAATTATTCCATAAACACCTAAAGATGAAACTGCAAAAAGATATAAAATTCCAACATTGATATCTGCTAAAACAAATGTTTCACTAAAAGGAATTACCGCCCAAGCAATTAAAGCCAGAGTCATTGTAACTATTGGGGCTAAGATAAATATTGCTTTATTTGAGCTGGCTGGAATAATTATTTCTTTAAAAATGTATTTTAATGCGTCAGCTAATGTTTGAAATAATCCAAATGGACCAACAACGTTCGGACCTCTCCTTTTTTGAACAAATGCCCATACTCTTCTATCTAACCAAACAATCATTGCAACAGATACTAAAACTGGGATCAATAGAAACAAAATTCTATAAATTTGTTCAAAAAATATAAATAATTCAGCCATTAATTATCGGTTCCAGTTTTTGGTAAACTCATTCTAATATTTTTACACTCTGACATTGTTTTTGATGCTCTTGCTATTACATTGGAGTGATAATAATCAATCTCTTCAGTAATAATTTTTTCTGATTTAAAATTATATTCAGGTACTTTAAAATCAGTTTCATTCTTGTTATTAAGATTTAAATAATTAACTAATGAGTCGATAAGTTGATTTTTATCTTTATATAAATTTTTTCTTTTAATAAATGAAGACAGTTGATTTATTATTTGCCAATCCTCTTTAGCTTCACCTGGCGGATATGATGCCTTGTAAGCTTTTTGCAATTTTCCCTCTAGATTTGTAAAATAACCATCTTGCTCTGTGTAAGCTGCACCGGGCAGAATTACATCAGCAATACTTGCACCTTTATCACCATGACTACCAATATAAATTATAAATTCATTTTTTTTCTCGAATTTTAAATTATCTTGCCCAAATAAAATTAAAACCTCAAAGCTATTATTTTCTAATTTGTCCAATATTTCAAAGCTAGAATTTTTTGACAATACATTTAAGTCATATGAACCCACTGTGGATGAATTTTTTGACAATATATTTAATGCATTCCAATCTTCAGAAATTTTATCATTTTCTAATAAATAATTTTTAAATTCTTCAAAAATGTAAGGTGCCGACTTAAGTTTGAGAACTGATTGTCCAAAAATTACACTCGGATATTTCGATTTTTTAATTTTTTTGGAAATTTCATGTTTATTATCAATAATCTCTTTTATAGTGTCGGTTTTATTCGCTATAACTTGGTAAGGATAAGTTAAATCACCAACATCACCTAAAGATATAATTTCGGTCTTATTTTTTAAATAATTTTTTCTAATCCGTGAGTTTAATATTGTTGCTTCAAATCTTGGATTTGTACCTATTAGAATTATTAAATCACTTTTTTCTATTCCCTCTATGGAACTGTTAAATAGATAATTACTTCTTACATTTGTATTAATATATAATTTTTCATTTCTAGATTCCAAATTTTCAGACTTAATCGTTTTTTCAAAAAAGTCTTTTGCTGCATAAGTAGTTTCCATATTTGTCATATCACCTATAAATCCAGCAATTTTTTCAGACTTTGTTTTTGAAATTCTTTCAGATACAGCTTTAAAAGCTTCATCCCAACTTGATGGTTTTAATTTATTATTAATCTTTACATAAGGGGTATCTAATCTTTGATTTTTTAAGCCGTCACATGCATATCTGGTTTTATCTGATATCCATTCTTCAT
>CABYQM010000022.1 GCA_902521075.1 uncultured Pelagibacteraceae bacterium | reverse complement strand
TTGGTGAGAGTAACCTTGAAGATCTAGATATAAACACTGTGAATTTATTAGTTTCAACTATGAATGAGTTAAAAAATGTAGATTTAAGGAACGAAATTCTAATAGAAGTCTTGCCTTATAAAGTCTAAACAATAAATAAACTATGTCAGTAAAAGAACTAATAACAGTACCTGATGATATTCTTAGAAAAAAATCTGAGCCTTTAAATAAAGTTGATGTTAATGAAAAAAAACTCATAAAAGATTTATTTGAAACTATGTATCATCATAATGGTATAGGTTTGGCAGCTGTTCAAGTTGGAATACTTAAAAGAGTAGTTGTTTTAGATGTCTCTAAAAATGAAAATGAAAAAAAACCTTTATGTTTTATTAATCCACAAATAAAAAAATTAAGTGAGAAAATGTCTACATATGAAGAAGGTTGTCTATCAATACCTAATACCTTTATTGAGATAGAGAGACCAGAAATTTGTACAGTTTCATATATAGATGAAAATGGTGATAAGAAAGAAATGGAATGCGATGGACTACTCTCAACATGTTTACAACATGAAATAAATCATCTAGATGGAAAACTAATCATTGATTATTTATCTAAAATTAAAAAAGATTTAATAATAAAAAAATTGTCTAAACAAAAGAACTCTAATAGAGTTATTGTTTAAATGTCAAATATTGTATTCATGGGTACACCGCAGTTTGCTGTGCCTATTCTAAAAAAAATAAATCAAAAATATAAAATTAACTGTGTATTTACTCAGCCTCCAAGTAAATCAAATAGAGGTCAAAAGTTTACGAAATCACCAATTCATACATGTGCAGAGGAACTTAATCTAGAAATTAAAACTCCAAAAAAAATTGATGAAGAATATGAATATCTTAAAGAATTAAATTTAGATCTTGTAATTGTTGTTGCATACGGACAGTTAATTTCAAAAAAAATTCTTGATTTGAGTAAAAAAGGTTTTTTGAATATTCATGCTTCATTATTACCAAAATGGAGAGGGGCGGCACCAATCCAAAGATCGATTTTAAACAATGAAAAAAAAACCGGTATATCATTTATGAAAATTGATGAAAAATTAGATTCCGGACCAGTGTGTAATAAATATTCAATTGATATTCTTGAGCAAGATAATGCAGAAAATTTGTCTGAAAAATTATCTTATTTGAGTACAGAAAAAATTTTAGAAAATATGCAAAATATTTTAGAAGGAGAGGCAATATTTAAAGAGCAAGATCATGCAAAAGCTACATACGCAAAGAAAATTCAAAAAATAGAGGGAAAGATAGATTGGAATAATAGTGCTTATAAAATTATTGCTCAAATAAATGGATTATATCCAAAACCTGGTGCATGGTTTGAACTTAACAACAAAAGATATAAAATATTAAAAGCAAAAATAAACAAGCAGTCAGCAACAATCGGTGAAGTAATCGACGAACAAATGACAATAGCATGTGGTGAAAATTCAATAAATATTATTGAGATACAAAAAGAGGGCAAGAATCCTCAATTAATTAAAGAATTTTTATTAGGGAATAAACTTAGAAAAGGAACAATAATAAAAAGTGAATAGATATCAGATTTTAATAGAATACGAAGGCACTTTATACAATGGTTGGCAAATTCAAAAAAAAGGTAAGTCAATCCAGGAAAATATTGAGATTGTCTTGTCTAAATTACTTAAAGAAAAAATAAAAATTTACGGATCCGGACGAACAGACTCAGGAGTTCATGCTAAAGAGCAATCAGCTCACTTTGATACTACAAACAAAATTATTCAAAAAGATAAAGTATTGAATTCACTTAACTTCTTTTTAAATAAAAAAAAAATATCTATTTTAAAAATAAAGAAAAAAAATAATCTTTTTCATTCAAGATATTCTGCAAAAGAAAGACGGTACACGTACTTAATTAGAAATGATGCTTCTCTTTCAGTTATCAATTTTAACAGAGAGTGGCATATTAAAAAAAAAATTGATGTTGAATTGATGAAAAAGGGAGCAAAAAAATTAATTGGAACTCATGATTTTTCAACTTTTAGAGCATCTAATTGTGCTGCAAAAAGTCCGGTAAGAACCATGAAAAAAGTAAAAATAACCAAAGTTAAAAATGTTATAAAAATTCAATTTGTGTCAAAATCATTTCTTAAGAGTCAAGTTAGATCCATGGTTGGTTCACTTAAATACCTTGGTGAAAAAAAATGGAACTTAAAAAAATTTACCAGTATATTTAAATCAAAATCTAGAAAAAATTGTGCTCCTATTGCCCCTGCACATGGTTTATATCTTGAGAAAATTATTTATTAGATTTCTTTTTTTTCTTTTTTATTCTCCATCTTGATCCCTGTCTAACTATGTAACCACAACAATTTTTGGAGCCACACTTACAAGGAAAATCCTTATAGTTTTCATCAAAACTAAACCCATAATCATAAGTTAGTTCCTCATTTTTATTTATATCTTTAATAGAACTAATCCATAATTTTAAACCTTTGCCTTCAACCTCACAGTTTGGATCACAAGAGTGATTAATAAGTCTTGCAGTATTGTAAGCAAAATCACCGTCTAAATCATATCTATTATTTAAGTTAAAAAGATAAATCGCTTTATCATTATCAAATTTTGGATTATTTTCGGTCTGTTTTTTTGTAATTATTTTACCTGTATAGTAAATAATCTTAGTTCCTTTTTTTATATTTTTAGATGCAAACAGTCCCCTGTTATCAATATTTGATGATTTTAGTTTATATAGTTTCATGATTATATATTTTCCGACTCGATTAATGCATTTACATGATAATTAGCGCTTTCAGCAAGTGCTTTTAGGTCGTATCCACCTTCTAATAAAGATACCACTTTCCCGTTAGTAAATTTATTAGTGGCTTTTAGTGTTCTTCTTGTTATTTCATAAAAATCTTTGGATGAAAGTTCAAATTGAGCTAATGGATCGTTCTTGTGAGCATCAAAGCCAGCAGAAAAGATTAGGTAATCAGGCTTATATTCAATTAACCTATCTAAAACTCTGTCATAAGCATTAAAATACTCCTCAGAATTTGTGCCAGCAGGAAGAGGTATATTAAGAGAATTATTATACTTTCCCTTGTCTTTTTCTGAGCCACCACCTGGATAAAATGGATATTGGTGTGTTGATATATAAAGTGAATTTTTGTTGTCATACATAACATCATAATTTCCATTTCCCCAATGAACATCAAAATCTACACATGCAATTCTTTTATAATTATATTTTTTAATTAAATAATTAACTGCAACACCTGCATTAGAAATACAGCAAAAGCCCATTGATTTGTTTTTTTCAGCATGGTGTCCTGGTGGTCGTACTACACAAAATGCATTTTTATATTTTTTATTCTCAATTCCATCTATTGCACTTATAGCTGATCCTGCGGCTTGAAATACTGCATCCTTACTTCCAGGCGATACAACAGTATCACCATCTAAAAAGTTTAAACCACTTTTAGGAAATGAATAATTTAAATTACTAATATAATCTTCAGAATGTGTCATATTAAGAATATCATTAGGAACAACATCTGGCTTATCCCAAAGCAGTCCTTTATTTTTTTTTAAAGTATCAATTATTGAAACTACTCTCTTCGGTTGTTCTGGATGACCATCGCCTGTTATATGTTTTTCTGAAGATTCAGATGTTATAATAGCAGTTTTCAAGTGAAATAATTGTGTAAGATATTCTTATAAATCTTAGTTAACTTTTTCAAATCTGAGATCGATGTTCTCTCGTTAACCATATGAATAGTATTATTTCTTAACCCTAGCTCAAGACGTGGTATCGAACCTAAAAATCTGCTGTCACTTGTGCCACCTCTACAATTTAATTTTGCATTGTTCCCTGTAACTTTTTTTACAACTTTTTTTACCATATAAATTTCTTTATTTGGCACCGTGTAAAATGCTTCTCCACTTACTTTATAATCTATTTTTGTTTTGCAATTTTCTTTTTTTGCAACTGCATTAATAATTTTGCTAAGTTTTTTTTTCAAAAATGTCGATTTATAAGTTGAATTAAACCTAACATTAAATTTAGCACTTGCTGATTGTGGGACTACATTTTCAGATATATTATCCACATTCATTTTTGTAAATTCTAAATTTGATGGTGGCATGTACTTTGTTCCTTTGTCTAGCGGAATACTTTTCAGTTTAGATATTATTTTAGCAAGAGCTGTACATGGATTTATATATGTCCCATAAAATGCAGAGTGTCCACTTTTTCCATACACTGTTACTGTTGCATTCATAGAACCTCTTCTTCCAATCCTGATTTCATCTCCAACTGATTGATTTGATGACGGTTCGCCTACTATTGAAAAATCAATTTTTTCTTTTTTTTTCTTTAAATATTTCATAACAGCTGGACAACCATTACCTGTAGTTTCTTCATCAGCCGTAATTATTATTGATATAGATCCTTTAAATTTTTTATTTTTTATAAAATTACTTACAGCACTTATCCAACATGCTACACTACCCTTCATGTCCTGGGATCCTCTTCCATATAAATACCCTTTTTTTACTACTGCTTTAAACGGCGGAAACTCCCAATTATTGAGGTTAGCAACAACATCTGTGTGACCCAAATAATTAATGTTAGGTTTTGATTTACCAAATTTTGCATATAAATTTAATGCAGGTTTAACACCTGTGCCTTTTGATTTTATTATATGACATTTAAAACCTATTGATGAGAGTTTCCTTGAAAGGAAATTCATAATACCTTTATCTTCTGTTTTAATTGTTTGAAATTTTATTAGCTCTTGAGCTAACGTCAGTTCATTATAAGTTTTCATTAATCTACTCTCTTAAAAGATCATTTATTGAAGTCTTTGATCTTGTTTTTTCGTCTACTTGCTTGATTATTACTGCACAATATAATGATGGAGCGCTTGAATTATTTTTATCTGGTAGAGAACCCGGAACAACAACAGAATATGGTGGAATTTTACCGTAGCTTATTTCGCCTGTTTTCCTGTTAACAATTTTTGTTGATTGTCCAATATACATCCCCATACTTAAAACAGATCCTTCGCCAACTATCACTCCCTCTACAACCTCAGACATTGCTCCTAAAAAAACATTGTCCTCAATGATTGTTGGTAATGCTTGTGCAGGCTCTAAAACTCCTCCAACTCCACTACCTGCAGAGATATGACAATTTTTTCCGATTTGAGAACAACTCCCAGCTCTTGCAAAAGTATCTATCATTGTTCCTTCATCAATGTATGCTCCTATATTCACATAGCATGGCATTAAAACAGCATTTTTGCCTACAAAGGACCCTTTTCTCACTGGAGAATTAGGAACCATTCTGAAACCAGCTTTTTCATGGTCCTCTTTAGACCAACCTGCCGTTTTACCTTTTAAAAGATGCGCCTTGTCATACCAACTACTGTAGGGGCCATTTAAATTTTCCATTGGATACATTCTAAAACTTAACAT
>CABYQM010000021.1 GCA_902521075.1 uncultured Pelagibacteraceae bacterium | reverse complement strand
TCTGCCATTTCCATCCATTATTATGGCTACATGTTGAGGTTGAATCATATAGTCATTATTTCTTTTTCTTTAACCGAAACTTTTTCATCAATTATATTTATATTTTCATCAGTATAATCTTGAATTTTTTTTTCAAATTTTTTTTCATCATCCTCGGATATATCTTTTGATTTTAGTAATTTTTTTATTTCGTCATTTGCATCTCTTCTAATATTTCTAATGGAAATTTTGCACTTTTCGCCCATTGATCTAATAATTTTTTTTATTTCAATCCTTCTTTCTTCGCTTAAATCTGGAATTGGTAATCTCATTAATTGACCGTCAGTTTGAGGATTTAATCCTAACTCTGATTTTTTAATCGCAGAGTCAATCAATTCGATATTATTTATATCCCACACTTGAATATTAATAGTTCTAGCTTCTGGCGTAGTAATAGTTGCAAGTTGATTTATTGGCATTTTTTGTCCATAAACATCTACTTTTATTAAATCTAACATACTAGCATTTGCTCTCCCTGTTCTTAAAGAGCTAAGCTCTTTAGAAAAAACCTCAATTGTTTTTGACATTTTCATCTTATATGAATTATCATCAAACATTATTCGCCAATTTTAATTCTGGTAAACTCTTTGATCTTTAGATCTTTAATATTTATTTCAGACAAAATATCCTTAACTTTTTTTTTAGGTTCCATAACCCAATATTGAGTCATTAAACTATTTTCTTCTTTAAATTTATTTATCTTACCGATACTAATTTTTTTTGCAATTTCATCAGGTTTACCAGAGTTTTTTAACTCCTCTGCAATTAATTCTTGCTCCTTATCAATAATTTCTTGATTAATTTCATCTGAACTAAGTGCTAATGGATTTGATGCAGCAATATGCATTGATAATTGTTTCCCGAATAGATTGATCTGATCATTTATCTCATTAGTTTCTAGTGAAACAACTACACCAAGCTTTGATACATTATCTTTTATAACAGAATGTTGGTATATGTAATTATAAGAATTAATGTTATTAATTGTTTTGCTTTTTCCAATTGTAATTTTTTCACCAATTTTGGCAATCAATGCAACTAAATTTTCTTCAACGGATTTTCCATTAATCATTGATGAGTTATATAATTTATCTATGTTTGATGAACACTCATTATTTATTTCACTAATTTCTTTAACAAAACTTATAAAATCATCATTTTTTGCAACAAAATCTGTTTCACAATTAATCTCAATTAAAGAGGTTTTTTCTTTATTACCACTGATAACTATAACTCCCTCTTTAGCATCTCTAGACATTTTCTTCGACGCTTTCGCGACACCTTTTACTCTTAAAATTTCAGCTGCTTTTTCTAGGTCTCCATTTGACTCTTTTAAAGCGATATTACAATCTTTAAAACCTGCACCAGTAGATTTTCTTAATTTTTTTACTTTTTCTATATCGCTCATTATAATTAAAATAATAAAAAATTAATTTAGTTTTTTAATAGAAGCTTTAGTTTCTTTGGTAATTTTTTTATCGACTTTTTTTTCTTCAAGCTTTGACTCATCTGTAACAATTTTTATGTTTTGTTTAGCATCATTAATCGTTTCTTTAATTAAATTGCAATATAAATCTATTGATCTTCTCGCATCATCATTTCCTGGAATTGGATAATCAATACCATCTGGATCTGAGTTTGTATCAAGAATTGCTATAATAGGAATGCCAAGTTTTATTGACTCTTTAATTGCTAGAGATTCATAATTTGTATCAATAATAAAAACTAAATCTGGAACCTTTTTCATTTCCATTATGCCGCCGAGCGACCTTTGCAATTTATCTCTTTGACCACTCATTTTAAGAAGTTCTTTTTTAGTAAAACCTCTATTTTCCGATATTAAATCCGAATTAATTTTATTTAATTTTTTTATAGAATTTGAGATAGTCCCCCAATTAGTTAACATTCCACCCAACCATCTATAATTAACAAAATATTGTTCTGTTTCTTTAGCTAATTTCGCTATTGCTTCGGACGCTTGTTTTTTTGTTGATATAAATAAGATCTTACCGCCTGATGTAATAGTGTTATGGACCTTTTCTAATGCATTATTTGTTAATTCAAGTGTTTGAGTAAGATCAATAATATGTATTGAATCTCTTTTTCCAAATATGAATTTTTTCATTTTTGGGTTCCATCTCAATGTTTTATGACCAAGATGAACACCAGCTTCTAATAATTGCTCTATAGTTATTTTTGGTATTTTCATATATTTTCCCGGTTATGCCACCACAATTATAGCCCGTCAGGGACCGGAGGTATTAAACCACTAATTGTGTGCGTATTAATTTCGAAATAAATACTAATAATTTATAAAATTACAAGTAATTTTTTTATTCAATTACAACATTTTTTGTTAAATTTAGTGTATTTATAAGATTATTGCTTATTTCTCTCTTTTCCTTAAGTTTAAAAACATAATTGCTTTTATCTTTGCATAAAATAACTTTTACATCTGTATTACTATTCATTTTACGAAGTTTTGTTATTTTTTTTAAATCGTCGTAACTGTTAAATTTAAATATAACATTTTTGAGTGGTTTATTAATAATATCCTTCAACAAAGTTATTTCTTTAACATTTATTCTTTTTTTAGTTTTTGTTTCATCGTTATAAATTTTATTCAAAGACAAAAAAAGTGATTGGCCTTCTTTCAGCTTATCTCTATTTAACTCAAAAACATCTGAGAAAATAAATAATTCAAATACAGATGTTAAATCTGAAAATTTCACTATGGCATAGGAATTACCTTTTTGCGTTTTTTTCTCTTGGATTTTAAGAACTGTGCAAGCAATGTTGGAGCTTAATATATCTTTATCATTTTCAAATTCTTCATAATTAATAATTTTATATTGATTAAAAATTGACTTAAATTGGTTCAAAGGGTGGTCTGAAATATAAAAACCTAAAGTTTCAAATTCTTTTGTAAGTTTTGTATCCGTTGTCCAATCATCAATTCTTTCTAAAAAATTTAAGTCTTCTTTCTCTTGTTTTCCAAATAAATCTATTTGGTTTAAGGCTTTACTTTCATGAATATTTTTTGATTTTAGAATTAAATTTGGAATTGATGTAAATATTGCTTTTCTGTTTTCATTCAAATTATCAAAGGCTCCTGCTTGAACTAAACCTTCAAGTTGTAGTTTATTTATATCTTTAGGATTAACCCTTTCAACAAAATCTGAAAAATTTTTAAATACACCATTACTGGATCTCTCATTTATTACATTTGAAATAGCATCATATCCTACATTTTTTATTGCACCTAACGCGTAATAAAAATTTGAACCATCTGAATAGAAATCTGTAAATGATTTATTTATATCTGGTCTAATAATTGGAATATTAAGTCTTTTTAATTCCTCATAAAACTCACTTAATTTTTTTTGGTTAGATAATTCCATTGACATTGAAGCTACAAAAAATTCATGGGGATAATGAGTTTTTAAAAAAGCCGTTTGGTAGGCTATTACTGCATAAGCTGCTGCATGACTTTTATTAAATCCATATTCAGCAAATGGCTCAATTTTTAAAAATATTCCAGCCGCTATGTCTTTGCTAATACCATTTTTATATGCTCCATCGATAAATCTTTGTTTTTGTTTTTCTAATTCTGCTCTCTTTTTCTTACCCATAGCTCTTCTTAATATATCTGCTTCTCCAGCAGAAAATCCTGATAATTCTTGGGCTATCTGCATAACTTGTTCTTGATAGATTATTACACCATAAGTAGGTTTTAGTATTTCCTCTAATTTTGGATGTAGATAATCTGGTTTTCTTAAACCATGCTTACATTCATTATAAATCGGAATATTGCTCATTGGACCAGGTCTATATAATGCAACTAAAGCTATTATATCCTCTAATCTATTAGGTTTCATGTTAATTAGTGCGTCTTTCATTCCAGAGCTTTCAAGTTGAAACAAACCAACTGTTTTACCACTTGATAATAATTCATAGACTTTCTGATCCTCGTAATTAATTTTTTCGATATTAAATTGATTATTAGTTTTATTTATTAATTTTTGTGCTTTATCTATAACCGTAAGTGTCTTTAAACCTAAAAAATCAAATTTGATAAGTCCAGCATTTTCCGCTGAGTACATGTCAAACTGAGTTGAAGGTAACAGTAAATCTGCTGAATTATCTTTGTAGAGGGGGACAGTTTCTGTTAATTTTTTATCTGCAATGACCACACCTGCTGCATGAGTAGCGACATTACGATTTAGCCCTTCTAATTTAAGAGATAAATTAATTAAACGATCAACCCTTTTGTCTTCGTTTATTAATTTTTGCAGTCTTGGTTCAACATTAATACATTGCTGTAAAGACATTGGTCTTGATGGATCAAAAGGTATCATTTTACAAATATTGTCAATAAAACCATAAGGAAGTCCTAAAACTCTACCAACATCTCTTATTACCATTCTTGCTTTTAATTTACCAAAAGTAATAATATGGGCTACGCTGTCTTTATATTTAGTAGTTAAATATTTAAAAACTAAATCTCTTTTTTCCTCACAAAAATCTATATCGAAATCAGGCATTGAAATTCTATCAGGATTTAAAAAACGTTCAAAAATAAGATTAAATTTAATTGGATCAATATCTGTTATAGATAAGCACCAAGCAACCAAGGACCCTGCGCCAGAGCCTCTACCTGGACCCACGGGTATTTTATTCTGCTTGGCCCACTTAATATAATCTGAAACAATTAAAAAATAACCAGAATAATTCATTTCGACTATTATTTGTATTTCATGATCTAATCTTTTTTTATATTCTAAATATTTATCTTCTTTTTCTATATTTATTGAGTCAGAATCAAAAAATAATTTAAACTTATCTTTTAATCCTTCAATTGATGACTTTCTTAACATTTCGTTTGGATCTTTTTCGGAAGATGTAATACTTGGTAGGATAGGTTTAGAAAAATTTGGCTTAAACGAACATCTAAATGGTAAATTAAAATTATTTTCTAGTGCTTCAGGTAAATCTTTAAAAAGCTCAATCATTTCTTCGGATGATTTAAAGTAGTGTTGATTTGTAAGTTTTATTCGATTTGAATCGTTCACATAAGTTTTATCACCTATGCACATCAATGCATCGTGAGCATCATACATATCTTTATCTAAATAATAAACTTCATTAGTTGCAATAATCGGTAATTCTAATTTTTCTGAAACTTTAAGATTATAATATTCGAATTCTTTTTCATTTAGATCATTATGTCTTTGAATTTCTATATAGATATTATCTTCAAATTTTTCTTTTAATAAAAATAATATTTCCTCAATTTCACTAAACAAACCTCTGTTAAAAAGTGAACCAAATAAACATTTAATTGAACCAGTTAAAATTATTATGCCCTCTGAATTATTTAATAAATCTGTTAATTCACAATTTGGGTCAGTCGTCTCTGAGTTTTCTAAATAAGATTTTGATGAGAGTTTAATAATATTTTTGTATCCATCATAATTTTTAGCTATAAGAGGTATTAAACCATTAAATTCTTTATATTTAAATTTTATTTGAGTTCCAATAATTGGATGCGTTCCTACAGATGATAAATTTTCTGCAAACTCTAATGCACCAGATAAATTGTAGGTATCTGACAAACCTAAGGATTTAATTTTATTTTTTTTACAGAAATCTTTTAATTGATCAATTTTTATTGCTCCTTCGCAAATTGAATATTGGGTATGTATTTTAAATTGATTGAATGTTTTGTTAACTGATTCTTTCATTGGCAATACTCATCTTACCACCAATCATTTTAATTTTACAATCTGCCATATTTGCAAAATATCTATTGTGGGTTGCAAAAATTATAATTCTATTTTTCTCTTTTAGATTAAATAGAATTTTAAATATTTGTTTAGCATTTTCAAAATCTAAACTGCCAGTTGGTTCATCGGCTAAAATAATATTTGGCTCATTAATTAGAGCCCTAGCAATTGCTATTCTTTGATTTTCACCACCTGATAACTCTGATGGATAATGATTTAATCTTGAAGTTAAATCAAATTTTTTAATCAATTTTTTAGCTAAATCAGTTGATTTTAATTTATTATTAGAAATTAACAAATTTGGCAGTATAACATTTTCAAGTGCTGTAAAATCTGGTAATAAATTTTTGTCTTGATAAATAATACCTATATTTCTTGATCTTAGATGATCATTTTCAATTGAACTATTTATATCAATTTTCTTTTTATTAAATTCAATAAAACCTGATGAAGGAATATCAATTAATGACAATAAATTTAATAATGTTGATTTACCAGATCCAGAAGGTCCTATAATAGAATATACTTTTCCTGATTCAAATTTAAAATTTATATTATTTAAAACCTTAATAGATTTATTTTTTTCATACTTCTTTGATAAATTATTTAATTTTAAAAAATTATTCATATTTTAAAGTTTGTATGGTATCTAATTTTGCTGCCCTAGAGGCTGGATAAATTGATACAATCGAAGTTGTTATTATTGAACTTAAAGCAATTAAAATGATTGAATTAATATTTATTTCAGATGGAAGTGTACTTAAAAAATAAATTTCTTCTGGAAATAACGTAATATCAAATGTGTTAGAGATAAATTTTCTTACATCTTCAATATAGTATGAAAATAAAGAACCAAATAAAATACCAATTAAGGTTGCTGATGTACCAATAATAAATCCTACAAAAAAGAAAATTTTTTTAATTGAAGTATTGGATACACCAATAGATTTTAAAATCCCTATTTCTCTCGTTTTATTTTTAACTAATATTGTCAAACCAGATATAATATTGAATGCAGCTACAATTATTATTAGAGATAAGATTATAAACATCACGTTTCGTTCGACTTTTAAAGCTGAAAATAAAGATTCATTTAAATCTGCCCATGTGTAAACATATGCGCTTGGAAATAAATCTAACAATTTTTTTTTATAATATTCTATATTTTTTGGGTCTTTGAAATAGTACTCGGTAAATCTTTTATCTTTATTTTTGTTAAAAAAATCCTCCAACGTATTAAGATTAATGTATGCTACATTCTCATTAAATTCGCCTATTCCACTATCAAATATTGAAATTACTTCAAATTTATCTTGTCTTGGAAATGATCCAACGATTGTTTGAACACCAGATGGTGACATTATTGTTATTTGATCACCAATATCTATATTAAGCAAAAAGCTTAAATCTTTTCCAATTGATATTGAATTATT
>CABYQM010000020.1 GCA_902521075.1 uncultured Pelagibacteraceae bacterium | reverse complement strand
CCGATCTAGTGATTGA
The DNA here is from genome assembly GCA_902521075.1 of uncultured Pelagibacteraceae bacterium. Lineage (GTDB taxonomy): Bacteria > Pseudomonadota > Alphaproteobacteria > Pelagibacterales > Pelagibacteraceae > Pelagibacter. The sequence goes on along the minus strand of CABYQM010000020.1, from coordinate 7,553 downwards.
AAAAGATTTTATAAGTGTAATTAAAGATAAAAAAATAGATTTTTTTGTAAATAGAATAGAATGTTACAACCCCTTAACCAAAGAGAATTTGATCAAAATGTCAGAGAATATTACTCAAGTAACAAAAGATATCTTGCCAGAGCAAAAATTAGACTGTGTTGTATATGCTTGTACATCAGGAACTATAGCAGCAGGATATGATAATATTAAAAATAAAATACAAGCAGCAAAACCTGAGGCAAAACTTTCAACACCAAGTACAGCAGCTTTGAAAGCATTGAAAAAATTAAATATTAAAAAACTTTCTATATTCACACCTTACAGTAAAAAAGTTAACGATGATGTTGTTGATTACTTTAAAACCTCTGGTTTTGAAATCACCTCAAATTCATACTTTGATATTCATTCTGACATGGAGATTGGTAAAGTAGATCAAAATTATCTGTTTGATGTTCTTATAAACTTAGATGTAAGTGAGTCAGATGCTTTATTTGTATCTTGTACTGCTTTACCAGTTCTACCTTTGATACAAAAATTAGAAGATAAACTTGGAATACCAGTTCTTTCAAGCAACCAAGCATTAATATGGGAGTCTTTGGAAAACATAGGTGAAAATAAATCTGTAAAAGGATTTGGAAGACTATTTGATTAATCTATGTCTTTTTCAAAAGAGGAATACAAACAAAGACTATTAAAAGTTCAATCTCTTATGAGAGAGAAAAAAATTGATTTAATTATTTCTCACGACACAAATAACATGAATTATCTTACAGGTTACGATGCTTGGTCTTTTTATTATGCACAATGTGTATTAGTGCACGTTGATTCAAAAGAACCAATTTGCTTTGTTAGAGACCAGGATGCAGGTGGGGCATATATAAAAACCTATTTAAATAAAGATAATATTATTGTTTATGATGAGAGTTATATTCATACTTGGCCAAAACATCCCTATGATTACTTGAACAAAGTAATTAAAGAAAAAAAATGGGATAAACTGTCTATTGGAGTTGAAATGGATGCTCATTATTTTACAGCTTTTTGTTATGAAAAGATTAAGCAGGGATTGCCAGACGCAAATATTATCGATTGTGATCGACTAGTTAATTGGGCTAGATTAATTAAATCCAATGCAGAGATAAATTATATGAAGTCTGCTGCTTTAATTTCTCAAAAAGGGATGAAAACAGCGATGGAAGTAATTAAACCTGGTACAAGACAATGCGATGCTGTTGGAGAAATTCAAAAGTCTTTATTTTATGGAACAGAAGAATTTGGAGGGGAATATTCTAGTATTGCAACGCTTCTTCCAACTGGAAAGGGCACATCAGCTTCACATTTAACAGCAACTCAAGATAAATTTGTTGAGGGTGAAGCAACTATAATTGAACTTTCAGGTGTCTATAAAAGATATCATGCACCTATGGCTCGAACAATTTTATTAGGTAAACCTGATCAATTAAAAATTGATACAATGAATAAAACTATAGAAGCTTTGCAAGCTGGAATTGATGCTACAAAACCCGGAAATACAGCAAATGATGTTGCCCAAGCTTTTTGGAAAATTTTAGACAAATATGGTATCGAGAAGAAATCAAGAACGGGTTACTCAATAGGCATTGGATATCCACCAGATTGGGGAGAGCATACTTTAAATATTTATAAAGGTGATATGACAGTACTAGAACCAAATGTTTGTTTTCATATGATTGCAGTCATGCAGTTTGGTGATTGGGGAGTAGAAGCTTCTGAAGCAATCCGAGTTACCGACAAAGGTTGTGAATTATTCTGTAATTTTCCAAAAGAGCTTCATATAAAGAACTATTAGCTATTGATAATTAACTTCTTAAATGTTTTAAACACTAAATGTCTAAAAATACAGAATTCGTTAAGTTCGATAAAGTTGATAAAAGTTACGACGGTAAAGTCTTAGTAGTAAAAGATTTAAATCTTAATATATCCGAGGGCGAGTTCATCACTATGCTTGGACCATCTGGTTCAGGAAAAACAACTTGTTTAATGATGCTAGCTGGATTTGAAACTCCAACTAATGGCGAAATTTATTTAGACTCTAATCCTATTTCAAATATTCCACCACATAAAAGAGGAATTGGAATGGTTTTTCAAAATTATGCATTATTTCCTCATATGACAGTTTATGAAAATTTAGCATTTCCCTTAAGAGTAAGAAAAGTTCAAAAAGATGAGATTGATAAAAAAGTAGATAAAGCTTTGTCGATGGTTTCTCTTTCAGGATTTGAAAGTAGGATGCCTGCACAATTGTCAGGGGGACAACAACAAAGGGTAGCTGTTGCAAGAGCTCTCGTATTTGATCCAGCAGTAGTTTTAATGGATGAGCCACTTGGAGCTTTAGATAAAAACTTAAGAGAAAGTATGCAATACGAAATTAAACATATCCATGAAAATATTGGTGTTACTGTGGTTTACGTTACACATGATCAAGGAGAAGCATTAACAATGTCAAATAGGATTGCAGTGTTTAATGATGGTAAGGTTCAACAATTATCAAGTCCTGATAAATTATATGAAGAGCCAGTTAATTCTTTTGTTGCAGAGTTTATAGGTGAAAATAATACTTTTGGCGGAGAAGTGACGGACATTTCAAAAAATGTTTGTAAAGTTAAACTACAAAATGGTGAAATTTTAGCTAATCCAATTTCAGTTAATTCCAAAGGTGACAAAACAACAGTTTCAATAAGACCAGAGAGAGCATTAATAAATCCAAAAGATAAAATGGATAATAATCAAACTGGAAAAATTGAAGAAGTTATCTACCATGGTGATCATACTAGAGTAAGATTAGATCTTCTAGGTAATAAAGAATTTATTTTAAAAGTTCCAAACAGCTCAAATGAGCTAGATTTAAAATTGGGCAACGAGATTAAAGTAGGATGGAACAGCCAAGACGCAAGAGCTCTAGATCCTAAATAATTTCTTAAATATCCCAGTATTCTTATAACAAAATGGCCTGTTGACTCTGAATTTCGTTTTTGTTGTACTTCGCTTATATAAATTAATTTATATTAAACGTTTAAACGGAGGATAAATGAAAAAATTAAGTAAATTATTACTTGCTCTTTCTTTTGCTCTTTCAATAACTTCATCTGCATTTGCGGTTACAGTAGCATCTTGGGGTGGAGCTTATACAGAGTCTCAAAAGCTGGGGTATGGTGATCCAACTGCAAAAGCTCTTGGTGTCGATATCAACTGGGTAGACTATTCAGGTGGATTATCTGAGATCAAAGCTCAAAAAGAAGCAGGTGCTATTACTTGGGATATTATCGATGTATTCGCATTTGATACTATCAACGGATGTGACGAAGGAATTTTTGTCGAATTCGATTTTGACAAAGACTTCCCTGCAGCTCCAGATGGAACTCCTGCAAGTGAAGATTTCTTTGCTCCAATGCCAAGTAAATGTGCTGTAGGAAACATTTTATATTCTTGGAACTATGCTTACAACGTAAATAATGTTGACGGCACACCATCGACTATAAAAGATTTCTTTAACACTAAAAAATTTCCAGGAAAAAGAGCTATTTACAAATCTGCTCTAACAAACCTAGAAATAGCATTAGCTGGTGACGGTGTTTACATGGGTAAAGGTGGATCAGAGATCTACAAATTACTAGAAACTGAAGCTGGTGTTAATAGAGCTATGAATAAAATTAAAGAGCTTTGTACAGATCCAAATGGTGGATGTGTATTCTGGTCTGCAGGTGCTCAACCACCAGAATTATTAGTATCTGGTGAAGTTGTTATGGCAACTGGTTGGAATGGAAGATTCTTTAATGCTGAAGTTGGCGAAGGTGCTCCAATTAAACAAGTATGGGATGGACAAGGTCTTGACTATGAATATTTCGCACTTGTTAAAGGTGGACCAGATGAAGCAAATGCTAAAAAAGCTTTAGCAATGATGACTAACACTGAAATGTTAGCTGGAAGTGCTAAATATATTGCATATGCTCCATACAGATTATCATCTTTAGAAATTATCAAAGCAAATGAGCCTTGGTACAAAGATGGTAAAACTGAAATGATGCCACAAATGCCAACTGCTCCTTCAAACACTAAAAAATACTTTTTAGTTGATCCATTTTTCTGGGCTGATAACGGTACAGAACTTGGTGAGAAGTGGGAAGCTATGAAAGCTGGTCTATAAAAGAGTATAAAAGACTAGAATAATATAATATATATAGGGCGACTTTTTAAGTCGCCCTTTTTATTTATGAGCAGTGAAACAAAACAAATACTTACAACTGACGGAATTCCTTTAGAAATAAGCTTAAAAAAAGCTGAAAGAAAAAACAAAATTAAAGCATTTTTACTTGTTGCCCCATTACTACTTTTTTTGATTATTACTTATATTTTTCCAATCGGAGAAATGTTTACAAGAAGTATTGATGATAAAATGATTACAAATATGCTTCCAAAAACATTTAAGTCTATGGAAACATGGGACGGTAAAGAGCTTCCATCTGAAGAAGTATTTGTTTCATTCTTATCTGATTTTAAAATTCTTGTAGAAAAAAAAGAGCATGGAAAATTAGCTCAAAGACTTAATAAAGAAAAAAATGGGTTCAACACCATTACAAAAAAATTGTTTAGACAGGTAAAAAGAAATAAAATCGACGAGACACAAAGTATTAAAGAACAAATAATGAAAGTGCACAAGAGATGGAGAAATGTAGAATATTGGCAGGCAATTAAAAGAACTGCACCTCCCTATACTTCAGCTAAATATTTAAAAGCTATGGATATGTATTTAAATGAGGATAACAAAATTACTCAAGTTAGTGAGGATAGAAGAATACATAGAATTTTATGGTTGAGAACTGTAGAGGTAGCTTTCTTTGTTACTGTATTCTGTTTTTTAATGGGTTACCCAATAGCACATCTACTTGCAACACTCCCAATGAAGTATAGCAATTTATTAATGATTTGTGTTCTTCTTCCATTTTGGACATCATTATTAGTTAGAACAGCTAGCTGGATGATTTTACTTCAACAACAAGGAGTAGTTAACGATTTCTTTGTAATGATTGGGCTCGTGGCAGATGATAATAGGCCAGAAATGATGTACAACAAAGTCGGAACATATGTTGCAATGACCCAAATTCTCTTACCGTTTATGGTTTTACCACTCTACAGTGTGATGAAAACTATCTCGCCAAGTTTAATGAGAGCAGGAAAATCTCTTGGTGGAACACCTTTTGTTGCTTTTTGGAAAGTATATTTTCCATTAACAATACCAGGTATCGGGGCAGGTTGTCTTTTAGTATTTATTTTAGCAATTGGATATTACATTACTCCTGCATTAGTCGGGGGAGCATCAGGAACCTTAATTAGTAACCAAATTGCTTATCATATGAAAACTACTTTAGATTGGAGTTTTGCTTCAGCGATGGGGCTAATGTTACTTGGAGGAGTTTTGGTTATCTATTGGCTATATAATAAATTAGTTGGAGTTGATAATATTAAGTTAGGTTAGTATGGCATTACCAAAGTATACAGAAACTAGATATAGAATTTGGCACTACTTTTACATTGCTATATGTACTTTTGTTTTTATTTTTTTAATAGCACCTTTGTTTGTAATATTTCCATTATCATTTAATGCAGAAGAGTTTCTTGTTTTTTCAGAAGGAATGAAAAACTTAGACCCAGATGCTTTTTCCTTAAGATGGTACAAAGATATGGTTTACGGTACAAAGAATCCATGGGGTCTTGCTGCAAAGAATAGTTTTATTATTGCTATATTTGCAACTTTAGGGTCAGTAATTTTAGGAACGGTTGCTGCATTAGGATTGAGCAGCAGACACATGCCTTTTAAAGGAATAATAATGGCAACCTTGATTTCACCAATGATAGTTCCACTAATTATATCAGGTGTTGCAATATTCTTTTTTATGGCAAAAGCAGGTTTAGCGGCAACTCATACAGGAATAGTTTTAGCTCATATAATTTTGGGAACACCTTTTGTTGTAATTACTGTTACTGCAACATTATCAGGTTTCGATCATAGTGTAACAAGAGCGGCAGCTAGTTTAGGTAGTAACCCAGTAAATACATTTATGAAAGTAACACTTCCATTGATTTTACCTGGAGTAATATCAGGAGGTTTGTTTGCTTTTGTAACTTCTTTTGATGAAGTTGTAGTCGTTTTATTTTTAGCTGGTCTTGAAAATACAACTATTCCAATTCAAATGTGGACAGGTTTAAGAGAACAATTAAGTCCTACAATTCTAGCAGTTGCTACATGTTTAATCGTTTTATCGACCTTAATATTGATAAGTGCTGAATTATTAAGAAGAAGATCAGAACGTTTAAGAGGAATTAATAGATAATTAATTTACAGACTCAATTACAGTCGCAATACCCATACCTAAACCAATGCATTGAGTAGATAAAGCGTATTTCTTATTTTCACGTCTAAGCAAATCTGCAGCTTTACCAGTTATTCTAGCTCCTGTTGCTCCAAGAGGATGTCCGAGAGCTAATGCTCCGCCATCTAAATTAGCTTTCTTTTGATCGATACCAAGATCTTTTAAACATGCTATTGATTGAGATGCAAAAGCTTCATTAATTTCTACAATATCAATATCATTAATTGATAAGTTGGCTCTCTCTAATGCTTTCTTAGTTGCTCCTATAGGTCCAAGTCCCATCACATCAGGTTCACACCCTTTAACTCCAGTTGCAACAATTCTACCCAAAATCTCTAATCCATTTTCTTTTGCATAGCTTTCTTCACAAATAAGAGTTGCCGCTGCTCCATCAGTAAGAGGTGATGATGTTGCTGCAGTAACAGTTCCCTCTTGATCAAATGCAAGTTTTAGTCCATCTAGAGTTTCTTGATTACTTTTTGGACGTATATTTCCATCTTTTGTGCAGCCAGCAATTTCAACTATTTCGTTTTTAAATTTACCATTAACTTCAGCTTCATTAGCTTTTTGATGACTTTGAATTGCAAACTCTTGTTGTTCAGTTCTTGAAATTTTATATCTCTTGGCAACATTTTCAGCAGTTATTCCCATTGAAAAATAAACATTTGGATTTTCTTTATCTGTGTAAGGATAAGGTATTGGTTCAAAGCCAGTTGTAACTCTAGTCATACTTTCAACACCTCCGCATACAAAAACTTTACCTGCGCCCATTGCTATTTTACCGGCTGCAACATGAATAGCTTCCATAGATGATCCACACCATCTATCAACTGTCATTCCAGATGTATGTATTTCCATTCCAGATAAAAATGTTGTGAGTTTCCCAATATTAAAACTTTGCTCTCCAACTTGAAATGCGCAACCAACAACAATATCTTCAATATCAGCAGGATTTACTTTTGTTTTAGATACAAGATTTTTAACAACCTCGGCAAACATATTTACAGGCTTAACATCAATTAATTCACCTTTTCTAGCCATTGTAAAAGGTGATCTTGAATACCCTGCTATAACTGCTCTTTTCATATAAGACTTATACCCACTAACTATTATTTTGAAAATGGTAAAGAGGACACAATTCCTTTT
>CABYQM010000019.1 GCA_902521075.1 uncultured Pelagibacteraceae bacterium | reverse complement strand
AGATAGAGGATTTAAAGATATTTCTTTATTTGAAATTGGTCCAGCGTTTAAAGGGAAAAATCCTGGAGATCAACTGACTGTTATAGGCGCCGTGAGAGCAGGAAAGGTTTCAAGATTATCTTGGAATGATAAAGAAAGAATTGTAGACACATTCGATGTAAAAAAAGATGTAATTCAAAGTCTTTGCGAAGCAGGGATTGATAAAGATGATATTGTTATAGATGATAAAACTCCTTCTTATTATCACCCAGGAAAATCTGGAGGAGTGTACCAAAATAAAAACGAAAAAAATGCTCTAGCATATTTTGGCGAGATTCATCCAAACATAATAAAAAAATTAGATATAAAAACTGAAGGTTTGGTAATATTTGAAATTTGTCTTGATTATATAAAAGATTCAAAACAAAAGATGAAAGATTTAAAATCTGAATATAAATTTTCTGATTTCCAAAAATCAGAGAGAGATTTTGCATTTATTATTAATAAAAACTTTAGATCTCAAGAATTGGTTAATATAATTAAATCTGTTGATGACAAATTAATTAAGTCAGTAAGAGTATTTGATGTGTTTGAGGGGGAAAATATACCAGAGGGAAAAAAATCTATAGCTGTTAATGTAACTATTCAGTCAGAGGAAAAAACATTAAATGAAAATGACTTGGAGAACATTAATAAACTAATCATCTCTTCAGTTGAGTCAAAGTCTGGTGCAAAAATTAGATCCTAAAAATGGGTGATACAATTGACAACATTAGGAATTTTGCAATTATAGCTCATATAGATCATGGTAAATCAACTATAGCTGATAGAATAATTCATAAATGTGGAGGTTTAAGTGACAGAGAAATGAAATCTCAAGTGCTAGACTCTATGGATATAGAAAGAGAGAGAGGAATAACAATCAAAGCTCAAACAGTTAAATTAAATTATAAAGCAAAAAATGGTAAAAATTACATTTTAAATATTATAGACACCCCAGGACATGTAGATTTTAGCTATGAAGTTAGCAGAAGCCTTTATGCATGCGAGGGCTCAATATTAATTGTAGATAGTACACAAGGTGTAGAAGCTCAAACACTTGCAAATGTATATCAAGCACTTGATATAAATCATGAGATTATTCCAGTATTAAATAAAATTGATCTACCAGCATCAGATCTTGATAGAACAAATAATCAAATTGAAGATGTTATAGGTATAGATACATCTAATTCTGTTCCTTGCTCTGGAAAAACTGGACAAGGAATAGATGAAATTCTTGAGCAAATTATTAACTCTCTGCCTGGACCTAAGGGTGAAAAAAATAGCAAATTAAAATGTTTATTAGTTGATAGCTGGTATGACACTTATCTTGGAGTAGTTATATTAGTGAGAATTATAGACGGAACTCTAAAAAAAAATATGAAAATAAAAATGATGTCTACAAATCAAGAATATATCGTAGAAAAAGTTGGTGTTTTTACCCCGAAGGCAAAAGATGTGAGTGAACTTAATGCTGGAGAAATAGGTTTTATTACAACTGGTATTAAAATTTTATCAGAAACTAAAGTTGGAGATACTATATGTGATGCAGAGAATCCTCTCAAAGATGCATTACCAGGTTTTAAACCAAGTAAACCAGTAGTTTTTTGTGGTTTATTTCCTGTAGATAGTTCAGAATATCAAAAGCTAAAAGATGGACTTGCTAAATTACAATTAAATGATGCAAGTTTTTCTTATGAAGCGGAATCTTCATCTGCCTTAGGACTTGGTTTTAGATGTGGTTTTTTAGGTCTTTTACACCTTGAAATTATCACAGAAAGGCTTGAAAGAGAATTTGATATTAATTTATTAACAACAACACCTGGCGTTGTTTATAAAGTTCACTTAAATAATGGTGAAATTGTCGAACTTCAAAATCCATCTAATTTACCAGATCCTACTTATATAAAATTTATTGAAGAACCATGGATTAAAGCTACAATTATCACTCCAGACCAGTACCTGGGATCAATTATTAAGTTATGTCAAAATAAAAGAGGTATACAAACTAATTTAAGTTATTCTGGAAACCGTGCAGTAATTAATTATGAAATACCTTTAAATGAGGTAGTATTTGATTTTAATGATCGTCTTAAATCTATGACAAGCGGATATGCTAGTTTTGATTATGAAATTATTGATCACAAAGAAGGAGATCTAGTAAAAATGAATATACTTGTGAACTCAGAACCCGTTGATGCTCTTGCAATGATGATACATAAAGATTTTGCTCAAACTACGGGTAGAGAAGTATGTGAAAAATTAAAAGATTTAATACCAAGGCACAACTTTATGATACCAATCCAAGCAGCTATTGGTGGTAAAATTATTGCTAGAGAAACTATCAAAGGTTTTAAAAAAGATGTGCTAACAAAAATTCATGGAGGAGGAGCAACAGATAGAAAAAGAAAACTGCTTGAAAAACAGAAAAAAGGTAAAGCTAGAGCTAAGCAATTTGGAAAAGTTGAGATACCTCAAGAAGCATTTATTGGTGTTTTAAGGATAAACAAGGAGTAGGAATTTTGGAGAGGTGGCCGAGCGGTTGAAGGCGCACGCTTGGAAAGCGTGTATAGGGGAAACTCTATCATGGGTTCGAATCCCATTCTCTCCGCCATATTTTTATTAGAAAAATGATCTTTTTGACGGGTTTTAAAGAAATAGAAAAAAAATCTAAAAAACATCAAAAAAACGTTGGTATCCAACATTAATTTAAGCATTTGCGTCTCTCCCATTTTTAAATTTTTTATAAAAATGTTATAAAAAATTCTTCCATATTATAAATTAATGACAAAAAATAATTCAAACAATTACCAAGCTGACTCCATAAAAGTCCTAAAAGGTTTAGAAGCAGTAAGAAAAAGACCAGGTATGTATATCGGTGATACCGATGATGGGACTGGATTACATCATATGGTTTACGAAGTTGTAGATAATTCCATTGATGAGGCTCTAGCAGGTTTTTGTAAAAAAATTGAGATAAGTATAAACGATGATAACTCTGTAACAGTGATTGATGACGGCAGAGGAATTCCTGTTGATATTCATAAGGGTGAAAAAAAATCAGCTGCCGAAGTTATAATGACCCAACTTCATGCTGGTGGTAAATTTGATCATAATTCTTATAAAGTTTCTGGAGGACTACATGGAGTAGGTGTATCAGTTGTTAATGCTCTTTCTGAGAGATTAAAACTTACAATCAATAGAGATAATAAAAAATATTATATTGAATTCAAAAACGGAGACGCTAAAACTTCTTTAAAACAAGTTGGAAAATCAAAAACTAGCGGAACCGAAATTAATTTTGTTCCATCGAAAGATATATTTTCATCAATAAAATTTAGTTTTTCTATTTTAGAAAAAAGGATGAGAGAATTGGCTTTTTTAAATAAGGGCATAAAAATAGTTTTAAGCGATTTAAGACAAAAAAAACCAAAAACATTAGAGTTCAAATTTGAAGGAGGTATCAGTGAATTTGTGCAATTCATTGATGAGAAAAAAGAAAGTTTAAAAAACAAAAATGAAAATGATCTTTTTAAAAAACCAATTTACATTGAAGGTTTAAAAAATAATATTGATGTTCAATGCTCCCTTAAGTGGAATGCAGGGTATAGTGAAGATGTATTGCCTTATACTAATAATATTTATCAAAAAGATGGAGGAACACATCTTCTTGGATTTCGAAGTGCATTAACAAGAGTAGTAAATAAATATGCAAATGAACAAAACTTGTTAAAAAAAAATAAAGTTTCTTTATCAGGAGATGACGTTAAAGAAGGATTAACTTCAGTTCTTTCTATAAAAATTCCTGACCCTAAATTTTCATCTCAAACAAAAGATAAACTAGTCTCATCAGAAGTTAGAAATATTGTTGAAACTATCATTAATGAGAAGCTGTCTATTTGGTTTGATCAAAATCCATCGATTTCAAAAATTATCTTAACTAAAATTATCCAGGCCGCAGTAGCAAGAGATGTAGCTAGAAAGGCAAGAGAAAATGTAAGAAGAAAAGGAGCCTTAGAATTAACGGGATTGCCTGGAAAATTAGCTGATTGTCAAAACTCAAAGCAAGATGGTACTGAACTATTTATTGTAGAGGGTGATTCAGCTGGTGGATCAGCCAAACAAGGCAGAAACCGTGAAAATCAAGCAGTATTGCCGCTTAGAGGAAAAATATTAAATACTTTTACAGATTTTAATGGATCGAAAAAGAATGGAAATGCCAATGAATTAAGAACTAAAAGCTTATCAAAGATGATTTCATCAAATGAAATAGTTACTTTGATTAACGCACTTGGTCTTGATCCAAAAAATGAGGATATAGATCTCAAAGATTTAAGATATGGAAAAATAATAATAATGACGGATGCTGACGTTGATGGCTCACATATAAGAGCATTATTATTAACTTTTTTTAATAATAAACCATTTGATAAATTAATTGAGTTTGGACATGTTTATCTTGCTCAGCCACCCTTGTTTAAAATTAATAAAGGAACTAAAAGCATATATATCAAAGATGAAAGTGAGCTTGAAAGTTTTTTAATAAAAAATTCAAAGGATATTAAAAAATATAAAAAAAATTCTAAAGAATTTAATAATATTCTCCAAATTGAAAAGTCCAAATTAAATATTCAAAGATTTAAAGGACTGGGAGAAATGAACCCTGATGAATTATGGAATACAACTTTAAATCCTGAAACAAGAAATTTATTACAGGTTAAATATTCTCAGAATAGTAAAAAAGATCAAGATTTGATACAAACCTTAATGGGTAACGATGTTTCCTCAAGAAAAGATTTTATTGTTGAAAACGCAATAAATGTTTCAAACTTAGATATTTAGATGGATTTAAAACAATCTGTCAAAGCAGCATCATTAAATAAGTCAACATATATCAATTTAAGATGGATTGGGATTTTAGGTCAATTTATAACTATAAATACAGTCAAATTTATTTTTGGTTTTGAGTTCAACTTTATTTTATCTAATTTTATAATTTTTGTTGGAGCTTTAAGTAACTTTTACTTAATGTTTTTTTATAAAAAACCCGTACTTTCAAACGCGACTTCTTTTAATTTTTTATCTTTAGATATACTTCAATTGAGCGCTTTACTTTACTTATCTGGAGGTATTTTAAATCCATTTTCAATATTCCTTTTGATACCAAGTGTATTTGCTGCATCCAATTTAAATATTAAAACAAATATTGCTTTAATTTTAATTACTCTAGCATCGATTGTAATTTTAACTTTTTATCATTATGAATTGCCAAAACCATTGGATGAATATACTATTAGTCTGTATTATTACTATGCAATTCCCCTTGCGTTGATAATAGCATTATTTTTTTTAAATTATTTTGCATTTATTTTTGGACAAGAAACAAATCTTAGGAAAGATGCATTAGATAAAATCCAAGAAGTAATTTCCAAAGAACATGAGCTGGTTTCACTTGGGGGACAGGCTGCAGCTGCAGCTCATTCATTTGGTACTCCTTTGTCTACAATTAAAATAATTTCCCACGATTTATTTGATCAATTTAAAGATAATAATGATGTTAAAAAAGATCTCGAACTATTAATTAGTCAGGTTAATAGGTGTAATGAGATTTTAAAAAAATTAACGTTAAATCCTACTATAGAAGATGATTTTATTGACAAAAATAAAACGCTTTACGATTATATTAATGAGATAGTTAACTCATTTAAGGAAATTTCTAATAAGAATTTCAATATTGATAAAGAGCAAGATTCTAACTCATTTGAAATATTAAAATCTGTTGAAATTGTTTATGGTTTGAGGAATTTTATTGGAAATGCTAACAAATTTTCAAATGAAAATATCTATATTGCTATCAAAAGTGACAGTCAAAAGACTGAAATAACAATAGAGGATGATGGCCCTGGTATACCAAAAGATATACTTAATAAGATTGGAGAGCCTTATATTAAGACACTTAAACCCAAAGATAACAAAAAAACTGGACTGGGTTTAGGGATTTTTATAGGCAAAACATTGTTGGAAAAAAACTCTGCCAGAATAACAATTAGAAATTCAGAAACTAGAGGTGGAGCTGAAGTAAATATAGAATGGGAAAATAAAAATTTAAAAAAATTAGTGTAATTTTTTATTATTTTCAAACAATCCACTAAGCTGACCAATCATTACATCACCTAATTCTTGAACATCAGCAATTTTTATCGCTTTTTTGTAATATCTCGAAACATCGTGACCTATACCTATAGCAAGAATTTCGATATCACTTTTATTTTCAATTGATTTTACAGTTTGCTTTAGATGTTTTTCTAAAAAATCACCCGAGTTAACAGATAATGTTGAATCATCAACTGGAGCTCCATCAGAAATAACCATAAGAATTTTTCTTTCTTCTTTTCTTTTCTTAAGTCTATTGAAAGCCCAAGTAATAGCTTCACCATCAATATTTTCTTTAAGCAAACCCTCTTTTAGCATTAAACCTAAATTTTTTTTTGATTGTCTCCAGTGTGTATCAGCAGATTTATAAATTATATGTCTTAAGTCATTCAAACGTCCTGGATTTTTTAATTTTCCAAGTTTATTCCACTTTTCTCTGCTCTTACCTCCCTTCCAATTCTTTGTTGTGAAACCAAGAATTTCAACTTTGACCGAGCATCTTTCTAATGTTCTAGACAATATATCAGCACAAAGAGCGGCAATAGTAATTGGTCTTCCTCTCATAGACCCAGAATTATCTATTAGTAAAGTCACAACTGTATCTTTAAACTCTAAATCTTTCTCTTTTTTAAAAGAAAGGGAATTATATGGATCAATTATTATTCTTGGTAATTTTGAACTATCTAATAAACCTTCTTCAAGATCAAATTCCCAAGATCTATTTTGTTTTGCAAGTAACTGTCTTTGTAATTTATTTGCGAGTTTTGTAATTATATCTTGGAAACTAGTTAGCTGTTGATCTAAATTTTTTCTTAATTTTGAAATTTCTTCAGAATTTTCCAATGTTTCTGCTTTTGCTGTCTCATCAAATTCTGAAGTATATATTTTATATTCTTTATTACTTATTCCTAAATTTTTTTTCTGAACAATATTTTCTATTTCATTATTTTCAGCATCATCATTTCCTAGTTGTTCATCAAGTCTAAATTCATTCATTTCGTCAGAACTATCAACTCCTTCATTAATACTGTCTTCCTCTTCTCTTTCTTGAGAGTCTCCACTATCTGTTTTTTGATCATCTTTTGAATTATTGTTATCTTGCTCATCTTCTTTCTGCTCTTCCCTTTTGTTTTCTTCTTCGGATTCAAAGATTTCCATATTTTGAAGAATTTCTGATATTTTAGAATTGTATATGTCCTGATTCTCTGCATTTTCTTTTAAAAAGTTTATGTGTTTATCTAAAGATTTTTCAAAATCATCTTTCCAGTATGATAAAATTTTTTCAGCGTTTTCAGTTAAATTTACGTTCATTATTTTATTAAGCATGTAATATTCAAAAGCTTCAGAAACGTTAGATTCTTCTTTCTTTTTTATATTTTCAGATTTTGCTGCACTTACCTTATTGTTGTATTTGGTCATTAAATTTTTAGAAATTCCCTTCATCATTTGTGAGCCTAAAAGTTCATATCTTATTTTTTCAGAAATTTTATAAAGTGTATGGCATGTAGGAGTTTTTGGGATATTTTGTTCTAAAGTGGAATTATCAGAAAATTTTCTTTTTAACGCTTCTGAATCTGCCTCGGCTCTTAACTTAATATAGTTTTCTTTATCTTTTAAATTATCAAATTTAGAAAAATTAAATTCTTTTAAATTTTTTTTATCTTTTAATGGATATGTTTCACCTGAAATGGCTTTAATCGTTGAGTTTAAAGCTTGTTTAAATTGCTCTTTTATAAGATCATCTTTGTTCATTAAACCTGAATATTTATCATCGACTCTGGCAGTTCTTCGCCAAAACATCTTTGATAGTATTCTGCGATTGTATTCTTTTCTACGTCATCACATTTATTTAAAAAAGTCACTCTGAACGCATAACCCACATCTTTAAATATTTCAGAATTTTCTGCCCAATGTAGTACTGTTCTAGGGCTCATAACAGTTGAAATATCTCCAGCCATAAATCCTTTTCTAGTAAGTGTCGCAACTTTTATCATGTTTGCAACTCTCTCTTTACCTTTATTATTATCTAAAGATTTATTTTTCCCTAAAATAATTTCCATTTCTTTTTCTAAAGCTAAATAATTTAATGTTGTTACGATATTCCATCTATCCATTTGTCCCTGGTTTATTTGTTGTGTTCCATGATAGAGTCCAGTTGTATCCCCTAAACCAACAGTATTTGAGGTTGCAAATAATCTGAAATATTTATTCTGCTTAATGACCTTATTCTTATCTAATAAAGTAAAATTTCCTTCAGCTTCCAAAACTCTTTGAATTACAAACATCACATCTGGTCTACCGGCATCATATTCATCAAATACTAAAGCTACTGGATTTTGTATCGACCAAGGAAGAATTCCCTCCTTGAATTCTGTGACTTGTTTTCCATCTTTGATGACAATTGAGTCTTTACCAATTAAATCTATTCTACTGACATGACTATCTAAGTTAATTCTGATACATGGCCAATTCAATCTGGCTGCAATTTGTTCTATATGTGTGGATTTACCTGTTCCATGATAACCTTGCACCAAGACTCTTTTATTAAATGAAAATCCGGAGAGGATTGCTAAAGTTGTATCTTTATCAAATTTATAAGTTTTATCTATATCTGGCACATAATCAGTTTTTTTTGAAAATGCGTCCACTTCCATATCAGAATCTATACCGAATGTTTGTTTAATCGATAATTTAATATCTGGGGTTTGTTCAATATTAATTGTCAATTTTTTCCTTATAAGTATTTTTTAATTGGGTATAAGCTAAAGTTATCACTTTAAGCTTATCTTCAAATTTTTTATTGCCAGCATTCATATCAGGGTGAAATTTTTTCACAAGTCTTTTGAATTTTTCTTGTATTTTGGCCCATTTTAAACCAACTCCAACACCCAAAATTTCAAAGGCTTTAAGATCATTACTATTAAACTTAAACTTACTCATATGATTCAAATTACTAAAATCTTTAAATTTTCCATTTTCATCTTTTAAAGTATTATTCCACAATATTTTGAAAAAATTGTCTGAAGAGCTGAAACTCTGCGTTGGCTTATGCCATGTCATGTCAGACTTTAAAAAGTTGATTACTTGTTCGTCGCTCATACCTGAAAAATAATTCCAGCTTTTATTAAACTCTCTTACATGCTCTAGACATAGAAGCCTATATTCTTTGCTGTTGTCCTTTTCTTTTGGAGCTTTGTAAAGTCCCTCCTCATTGCAATTATTCCATTCACAAATATTTTTCATATAATATAATATCAAGTTTAATGGATATTAATCAACTTTCAAAAAAAATTGAAAATAAACTTTTGAAAGACACCTCTATAAAAAATGTAAAGATAATTGACAACACTTATAAGCATTTAAAACACAATTCACATCAGAAAGGCAAATATCATATTAAATTAGAAATAAATTCTAAAATATTAAAAAAAACAAATAGAATTCAGTCTAATAAAGTAATCTACAAAATTTTAAGCGAAGAATTGAAAACTGATATTCATTCTTTACAAATAAGCTTTATTTAACTCTTTTACTAAAAATTTGTTCAATTCACCAGATTTGGCTTGATAATTAAGTTTTAATTTTCCAAAATTCCTTATTAAAATTAAGTTTATACTGTCTGATTTATTTTTTTTGTCACTTTTCATAAAATTAAGAATTGATGTAATTTTTCTTTTATTAAAAAGGTCTTTATATTTATTTTTGATTTCTATCTTTTTAATATGATAGTTTATTAATTCTGAATTTGAGTTTGAAATAATTTTTTTTTCTTTACTAAAATTTACAGCATTCATTAAACCAAATATAACAGCTTCTCCATGATTTAATTTTTTTGAGTAACCAAGACTAGCCTCATATGCGTGAGCAAAAGTATGGCCAAGATTTAAAGATTTTCTTAAATTTTTTTCTTTTTCATCCTTTTCAATAATTTTTTTTTTTAATAAACAGCTATTTAAAATTGCTTTAATTATAAAATTACTTTTTAGGTTCAAAATCTTATTAAAATTTTTATCTAAAAAAACAAAATTTTTTTTGCTATCAATTAGACTACTTTTTAATATTTCAGCATATCCACATATAATTTCTCTTTTGGGTAGGGTATGTAGTAAATTAATATCTGAAATTACTAAATCTGGTTGATAAAAACTTCCTACAAGATTTTTTCCAAATTTATTATTAATACCTGTTTTGCCACCTATTGAAGAATCGACTTGAGCTAATAAAGTGGATGGAATGTTTATAAATTTTATTCCTCTTTTAAATGTGCTGGCTGCATATCCAACTACATCTCCTGTAATTCCTCCACCAAATGAAATTATACAGTCTTCCCTATAAAAATTATTTTTAAATAAAATATTATGTATTTTATCGATACTTAGGTTACTTTT
>CABYQM010000018.1 GCA_902521075.1 uncultured Pelagibacteraceae bacterium | reverse complement strand
GCTTCTTCTTCAGCACCTTTTGTAACAGAAGCCCAGAAAGGATTTCCAGACCCAGGACCTTTAATACTGAACAAGATTTTTTTACCATGACCATCAGCAAAAGAAGCTGAAATCATGCTTATCGATAAAAAAATTGCTGATACTAAAACAACAATTTTTCTTGATAGTTCTCTCATAAATTTCCCCTTTAATAATTATTAGAGCTTAATTTAATAAAATTTTTAAAAAAAATTCAACTGTTTACAGGGTCTCTTATGATAGCATCTATTCAACTTTGACGTGTTTATTTCCTCGTGCCGAAATCTCTTCTTAAAACATCCACGTAAACTGCTAATACAATGATCGAGCCAATCAATACTTGTTGCCAGAAAGAACTTACATCCATCAAATTAAGTCCATTTCTTAAAATTCCCATAATCATTACTCCAGCAAAAACTCCAAGAACAGTTCCTCTACCACCAAAGAAACTGGCTCCACCAATTATACATGCTGCGATAGCATCCAATTCAGATTGTAATCCTGCATTAGGATAACCAGAGTCTGTTCTTCCTGCTAAAATTAATGCTCCAATACCTGATAAAAATCCACAAAGTGAATAAACAATTATTAAAATTTTATTAACATTAATTCCTGAAGCTCTTGCTGCGCTTGGGTTTCCACCAATTGCATAAATCCACTTTCCTGTTCGACTATGATTCAAGAAAACCCAAAAAACAAAATATACAACCGCGATTAAAACTAAGCTTACAGGGAGATATTGAGATTTCTCTAATCCTAACCAAGTAAGATCTATTCTACCATGACCTAAGTACCTAACTTCATCGGTAAATCCACTTATGGGTGTTCCGCCTGATATTAAGTTTCCTGTTCCTCTAAAAATATATAGAGTTCCTAAAGTCATTATAAAAGGATGAGGCATTCTTAAAAGTGTTATCCCCAAACCATTTATCAACCCGCATAAAAATCCAGCAAATAAAGGTACTAGAACAACTATAAACCAAGGTGCTCCAGCTTTAGCCACTATTGCTAAAATCATCAATGAAAGCATCATTATTGAGCCAACTGATAGATCTATACCAGCAGTCACAATCACCATAAAAACACCTAAAGCTAACATTGATTGCCAAGATATTTGTTTGAATACGTTTGTTACATTTCTCCATGACAAGAAGACATCTGGTTGCAAAATATGCATTACCAAGATCATGATAACTAATAATAGTAAAATCCCATATTTTTCAAAATATGGAATAAGTTTTACGTATAAGCTATCTTGTTTTTTTTCCTTATCGTCCATTTTATTTTTTTCCCATAATCCAACCAATGACTTCGTCTCTTGAAGTTTTATCTAATTGAGACTCAGCAAAGTTTGTTCCTTGAAAAAGTGCCATTACTCGGTCGCAAACAGTAAAAATATCATCCATTCTATGACTTATTACTATAACACCTACGCCAGTACTTTTTAATTTGTTAATTAAGTCTAATACTTTTCCAACTTCTTTTATTGCTAAAGCAGCAGTTGGTTCATCCATTATAACAACTTTAGCATTAAATGCTGTTGACCTAGCTATTGCAACCGCTTGTCTTTGTCCTCCAGATAATTCCTCTACTTTCTGATCAGCACTTTTAACATTTATTTTTAGTTTCTCTAAGTGTGCGCTTGTCATTTCTTGAATTTTTTTAAAATCTAGAAATTTTAAGAAGCCAATATTTTTTGTAGGCTCTCTTCCTAAGAATATATTTTCTCCAATGGGTAAATTACCTGCCAATGCAAGATCTTGATAAACCATTTCTAAGCCTAAATTTTGAGAGTCTTTTGGGCTATCTAACACATGTTCTTTGCCCTCAAAAAATAAAGCACCTGCACTTGGTTTGTATAAACCAGATAAAACTTTCATTAGTGTAGATTTGCCTGCACCATTATCTCCCACTACACCTAAACATTCACCTTCGTGCACTTTTAAATTTACATTTTCTAAAGCAGTTATTGTTCCAAAATACTTTGTGATACCTTTAGCCTCTAAGAGCAATTTATTTGTTGAAGTCATTTAATTTAAATTAAAAAAAAAATTAATTAATTGCAACAGGTTTTGACCTCAAAAGATGAACAGTTTTTCTTAGAGCTTTTTTACAAAATCTTGGATTAAGATTTTTTGAAATTAATTTCATGTCTTCAAAAACAATATTGCCCATTTCCTTGAATG
Organism: uncultured Pelagibacteraceae bacterium; assembly: GCA_902521075.1. Lineage (GTDB taxonomy): Bacteria > Pseudomonadota > Alphaproteobacteria > Pelagibacterales > Pelagibacteraceae > Pelagibacter. Next base: position 8,494 of record CABYQM010000018.1, on the reverse strand, counting down.
CCTCGTCTAAAGCACCCGCTCTATGTGCTGAGAATAAAACATTTTTTAATTTTCTTATTGGGTCATTTTTTTTAACTGGTTCTTCGGGAAAAACGTCAAGTGCTGCATAAATATCACCTTTTTTAAGTCTATTTTTTAAATCTTTAAAATTAACGACTGCAGCTCTACTCATTAGTATAAAAAGTGAGTTTGATTTCATAAGATTGAGTAATTTTTTATCAATCAGTCCTTTGTTTTTTGTAGTAATTGCAGCAAGTACATAAATAACTTCACATTCTTTAAACATTTTTTTTAAAGTAATTGGTTTATATCCTTGATTAATTATTTTTTTGTTTGGTATCCAAGGATCATAGATATTTATTTTACTCGAAAATGGTTTCAATAATGGAACCAAAGCTCTCCCTAAATCTCCAAATCCCAACAATCCAATTTTTTTTTCTGATAACAATGAAGCCTTAAGATTTCCATCTAATCCATACTTTTCCTTTTTATTAATGAAATCCTGATTTGCTCCATGAATATTTCTAAGAAGAGAGAGTGTAAATCCAAGTGCAATCTCTGCAACTGGTTTTGAGAAAACAGGTGAAGTTGCAATAACGTGAATACCTTTATCAAAGCAATAATTATAATCCATATTATCTAAAAAGTTGCTTTCGACATTTATTACTGCTTTCAACTTTTTTGCTTTTATTAATAAAAATTTAGGAAGATCAGGCTGTCCAATTATAAATTTCGCTTTATGAATATTATTAATATAAAATTTCTGTTTATTTATTTTTGGTGCGAAAATAAGCTTAAATTTATTTTTTAACTCATTTAATTTTGGTTTTGAAAAAATAAGCTCCATAGTTCTTGGATATGGATCAACAATTGCAATATCTTTCATGATCTATAAGAGAATTTTTTTTACTTCTTCTTCTGTAAATCTTTTTGGTTTTTCACACTTAGTTTTAATTTTTTGAGGTACTCCAGTTGTTGCGGCTTTCATAGTAGATTCAATTATATCTAAAACATGAAGAGATAGCTCTCCTGAACATCGATGTTTTTTCTTTTTTTCTATTGAATATAACATCTCAGACATGCCAACACTTCTATAGTTTGCATTTGTTGGTGACTCATTGGATCTACCGCTTGCAGATGTAATATTTATTTTTCCTAAATGCATTTTATCGGTTTTATGTTCACCCCAACGACCACCTTCAGTAACAGAAATATAAACAGATCCACCAAACATATTTGGATCAGGAACAATAATTGATCCTTTAGTTCCATAAAGTTCCATATGATTTCTTTGATGATTAATAACATCAAAGGATAAGGTGACTTGAATAATTGCTTCATTATGAAATTGAATTGTTGCTAAATAAGTAGTTGGTGTTTCAACCTTGAATGTTTTACCTTTATTTGGACCTGCTCTATAATTTCTTCTTTTAAATGCTGTTAATGTTCTTCCTTGCACCTGTTTAGCTGGCCCTAAAAGATTAACAAGTGTTGTAAAAAAATAAGGACCCATATCTATTACTGGTCCTCCCTCTTTTTTATACCAAGACTCTGGTTTTGGATGAAAGTTTTCAACACCAGGAAATGCAAAGATTGCATTTCCAAGTTTGATTTGTCCAATCAAATCAGAGTCAATTAATTCCTTTGCTTTTTGTCCACCTCCTCCAAGAAAAGTATCTGGCGCATTACCAATGTATAATTTTTTTTGTTTTGCCAAAGCCACTAACTCTTTTCCTTTTTGAAAGTATGTTGCTAATGGTTTTTCTGAATAAACATGCTTGCCTGCATTTAATACTTTTTTTGACACAGAATAATGTGATTGAGGAATTGTTAAATTTAAAATTACCTCTATATCTTTATCTTTTAGTATTTCATTAACAGTCATTGATTTGATGTTGTATAATTTCGCACATTTTTCAGCTGCTTTTTGATTAATATCCGCACAAGCAACGATTTTGAAATTATTAAAATATTGGTGTCCCCTAAAATATGTTTCTGCGATATGGCCACATCCTATGAGACCAACCTTAAAAACTTTATTCATGAATTTTAGACACCTTGTCTTTGCTTTGATTTTCCTTCTTTATGAAGTTTTAATGCCTCTTCATTTTCTTTTGTTGATGGCATTTCTAAAGTAGGACTTTCCCAGTAAGCAGATCCTTCTAACCACTCATAAGAATGAGTTTTTATTGAAATTAAGTAAGTTACATCAGATTTTTTAGCTCTTTTAAATGCTTCCTCTAATTCAGAAATAGATGATACCTCCTCAGATTTTGCACCCATGCTCTCTGCATGTTTAGCAAAATTAACAGGGACTAGATTTGGAGCTTTTGAACTATTAAATAGACAATTAAATTCTTTTCCGCCTTTAAACAATTGTAACCTGTTAATAACGGCATGGCCTCCATTATCACATAAAACTATTATTAATTTATTATTTGTTATAACTGATGAATAAATATCTGAATTAAAAAGTAAATAAGATCCATCTCCTACAAAAGCTATTACTTCTTTATCTGGGTTTGCCATTTTAACTCCTAATGCACCAGAAATTTCATAACTCATACAGCTAAAACCCCATTCGGTTTCATGTGTATTTAATTCTTTTGGCCTCCAAATTTGCACAACTTCTCCAACTAATCCACCTGCAGCAGTAACAGCAATGTCCGTTGGATCTGAATTACGATATATTGCTCCTACAGCGTGTGCATAACTAGGTAGTTCTTGATTAGTTGGACCGCTTTCTTTATCTACATAATCATTCCAATTTTTTAATTCATCTCTTGATTTTTTATGCCATTCATCAGGTGCTTTCCAATCTCCCAAGGCATTTGATAGCTCTTGTAAGCTTACTTTTGCATCACCTATTACTGATTGCGCCAAATGTTTGCTAGCATCAAATCTAGAGACATTAACACTAACAAGTGAAAAGTCTGGGTTCTCAAAATTTGCCCACGACCCAGTTGTGAAATCAGCTAATTTTGTTCCAACAGCAATAGCTAGGTCAGTTTGTTTTGCTAAATTATTTGCTGCTTTGCCACCAAGACCACCTATGGGACCTAAGAAATGAGAGTGGTCTCTCTTCATTGTAGAGTAGCCCATAACTGTTTGTGTAACTGGTATATTGTGTTTAATTGCAAAATTACTTAGATCTTCCATTGCATCAGAGTAGAAAACCCCTCCACCTGAAATCAATAAAGGATTTTTGGATTTTTTAATTTGCTCAGCTGCTTGTTTTATTTGAAAATAATCAGGTCTTGGTCGTCTAATGTTGTGAACTCTCTCTTTAAAAAATTCTTCAGGATATTCATATGTTTCACCTTGAACATCTTGTGATAATGATAAGCAAGCTGGTCCGCAATCTGCTGGATCTAACATTGTTTGGATTGCTTGAGGTAATGTTTGTAAAATTTGTTCTGGTCTTGTAATTCTATCAAAATATTTTGTTACTGGTTTGAAAGCATCATTCTGAGTAATGCCAGGATTATTAAAATGCTCAACTTGTTGAAGAACTGGGTCAGGCATTCTGTTTGCATATGTGTCTCCAGGTAAAAATAAAATTGGTAATCTGTTGCTCATAGCAACAGCCGAGGCTGTAACCATATTTGTAGATCCTGGTCCAACTGAACTAGTTGCAACAAAAAATTGTTTTCTTCTTTTGGCTCTAGCATACGCTATTCCAGTCAGTGCCATATTTTGCTCATGATGCCCTCTATAAGTTGGTAATTTATCCTGATTTTCTTGTAGAGCTTGTCCTAAACAAGCAACATTGCCATGTCCAAAAATACCAAAAGCTCCAGCAAATAACTGCTCTTTTTTACCGTCTATTAAAATTTTTTGAGCAATAAGATGTTTTATTATTGCATGTGCACAAGTGAGCTTTATTTTTTTCATTATTCTATATATAAATCTTTAACTTTTAACAATTAAACACAATTTAAAAAATATGTATAGCAATTTTGGTCAATTCATTAATGGTCAGTGGCAACAAGCAGGAAAAAAAGAAACTTATAAAGTTATCAATCCAGCAACAGAAGAAGTTTTAGGAGAAGCATCAAAAGCATCGTCTGTTGACGTTCAAAAAGCATTAAAATCAGCAGAGAAAGGACTCGAAACTTGGAAAAATACTACTCCATGGCAAAGGTCTTATGTAATAAGAAAAATTGCAGATTTGATGCGTGAAAGAAAAGATGTATTGGCTAAATGGCTTACACTTGAAGTTGGAAAACCTCTTAAAGAAGCAATTGGAGAAGTTGGTGGTGGAGCAGATATATTTGAATGGAATGCAGAAGAAACTAAAAGAATTTATGGTGAAACATTACAAAGTAGATTTCCAGAAACAAGAGTTCATGTTTACTATCAGCCAGTAGGTGTTGTAGCAGCACTTGTGCCATGGAATTTTCCTATAGTTTTAGCTTCTAGAAAAATTTCAACTGCACTGGCTGCTGGTTGTTCAGTTATTTGTAAGCCAGATGTAATTACACCTGGAGCAGTTATGGAACTTGTAAATATTTGTAAAGATGCTGGAGTTCCTGATGGAGTAGTCAATTTATTATCTGGAGACCCAGCTGAAATATCAAATGAATTACTTGATTCTGATATAATAAAAAAAGTTTCTATAACCGGCTCAACACGTGTTGGAAAATTAATTCTTAAAAAAGCTGCTGATAAAGTTCAAAGAGTTACAATGGAATTAAGTGGCCATTCTCCATTTATAGTATTTGATGATGTTGACATCAATAAAGTTGCAGATATGGCAATAACAGCAAAATTTCGTAACAATGGTCAAGTTTGTATATCTCCAAATAGGTTTTACATTCAAGAAACAAGAAAAGAAGAATTTGTAAATGCTTTTGTTGATAGAGCAAAAAAATTAAAAATTGGAAATGGAATGGATGAAGGCACTGACTTAGGACCTTTAACAACAGCAAAACGTTTGGAAGAAATTGAAAAATTAGTCGAAACTACAAAGAGTGAAGGCGCAAAAGTTGTTTTAGGTGGGGGTAGACCTTCAGGATTTAATAAAGGTTATTATTTTGAACCAACAGTATTTGATGATGTGCAGGATAATTTTACAATTATGAAAGAAGAACCTTTTGGTCCCTTAGTACCTGTTTTAACTTTCAAGGATTTTGACGAAGTAGTAGAGAGAGCAAATAATAATGACCTGGGACTTTGTAGCTATTTATATACAAACTCAATGGACAAAGCTAATAGAGCATCAGAGATGATGGAAACCGGTTGTGTTGCAGTAAATACAGCGGCTGTTGCAGTTGCTGAAGCTCCATTCGGTGGAATAAAACAAACCGGTTATGGTCGTGAAGGTGGATCTATGGCTATAAAAGATTACCTTAATATAAAGTATACCCATATGGGTCTCAAAACCTGAGTAAATGAGAAAAAATAAAGCCAAAGAAATAATTAAAAATGGCAACGCTGTAATAAATGGTTGGTTACAAATTCCAAGTACTGTTTCAGCAGAAACAATGGCTCAACAAGGATGGGACTCATTAACAATTGATATGCAACACGGGCTCGTTGATTACACAAATGCAATGCCAATGATGCAAGTGATTTCAGCGACAGATGTCGTACCTTTGGCAAGAGTTAATTGGAATGAACCTGGTCAAATTATGAAAATTTTAGATGCTGGATGTTATGGAATCATTTGCCCAATGGTTAGTAATCGAAAAGAAGCAGAAAGATTTGTTCAAGCATGTAAATATCCACCACATGGATATAGAAGTTTTGGTCCAATGAGAGGGTTAATCTATGGAGGACCTGATTATGGAGATCATGCAAACGACGAAATATTAAAAATGGCTATGATTGAAACTAAAGAAGCTTTAGAAAATCTTGATGAAATTATGAGTACTCCAGGTCTTGATGGTATCTACATAGGGCCTGCTGATTTAAGTTTGGCTATAGGAGAAAAGCCTGGTTTTGACAAAGGTGAAGATACTAAAGCTTATTCAGAAATACTTAGAATATTAGAGCATGCAAAAAAAAACAATATATTTGCTGGAATTCATAACGGAAGTACTGACTATGCAAAAAAAATGATTGAAAAAGGTTTTCAATTTGTAACAGTTGGAGCAGACTCCAGATTTATAAGTGCGGGTGCGAAAAATACAGTTGAAAATTTAAAAGGCACAGTGAAATCAGAATTATCTAAAGCCTATTAATAAATAAAGTATAAACTTTTACGTATGAAAAAAATCTTAATAATAGGATCGATACATAATCATGGTATTGATTTACTAAAAGGAAATAAAAATTTTGAATTTGAAGTTGTAGACAACACAGATACAGAATTTTTGAAAGATAAAATAAAAGACTGTGATGGAATAAGTATTAGAACATCTAAATTGTCAAAAGAAATTATAGACACAGCTAAGAATTTAAAAGTGATATCTAGACATGGTGTAGGCTATGACAATATAGATCTTAAAGCAACCAAGCAAAACAATATCACATTAGCAATAACAGCTACAGCAAATGCTCAAGCTGTAGCAGAACATGTTTTATTCATGCTATTCAGCATTGCAAAAAGAAATAATATGTACAACGAGACAGTAAAAACTGGAAAGTTCAGTGATAGAACTAAGCTTCCTAAAACAATTGAGTTATGGAATAAAAGTATCTTAATTGCAGGTTTTGGTCGTATTGGAAAATGCTTACTTAAAAAATGTAAGGGTTTAGAAATGAACATTTTTGTTTATGATCCTTTTGTCAGCGAAGAGGAAATTAAAAAAGTTGGTGGTACTAAAATTAATGATTTAAATGAGAGTTTAAATAAAATGGATGCAATTTCAATTCATATGCCTCTAAACGAAAATACAAAACATTTAATCAATTATGAAATGATAAAAAAAATGAAAAAAAATTGTATTTTAATTAATGCTGCAAGAGGTGGTATTATTAACGAGCAAGATCTTAATAAGGCATTAAACGAAGATTTAATTTTTGGTGCAGGGCTTGATGTTTTTGAAAAGGAGCCTCCATCTTTAGATAATCCATTGCTAAAAAATGAGAAAGCATTTTTAAGCCCTCATTCAGCAGTATTTACCGAAGAATGTTTGTCTAGAATGGGCATTGAAACAGTCCAAAATATTATTGATTTTTTTGATAATAAATTGGAAAAGTCAAAAATAGTAAAAATCTCATGAGCTTAAGATTAAAAAATTTTGGATTGTTAGAGTTTCTTATCATTGTATCAGCTGTTTATGTGGTAGGAATGTTGATATGGACAGCGAGTACAAGGCCTGAAGTTGAAGCTCGTGCAAATTTAGTAAAAGAAAATCATAAAAAAGTTGTCGATTTTATTAATGGCGAAATTAATAATTGTGGAAATAACGATGAAGGGAAGATAACAGTTTGGGGTGATCCATGTAATGCTGAATGGATAGCTGAAAAGGTTGTTAATCATATAAATGATAATCTTAAGATTGAAAATCCGTTTTCAGATGACAATAAAGTTAAAACAGACCCTGATCCGAGAATAAAAGCAGAAGGAAAAGCTGGTCAGTCAGTAGAAATGGGTGTTATTTTTATAATGTCATCAAATTTTTTAGCAGAACCAGGATCAGAATGGATAGTTGGTACTTGTTTTAAATCTCCATGTGTTGCTGCTGGTAATAATGAATTAACTTCTTTATATAGATAACTAATTATTTTCAATTTCTAAATTTGCACTTTTTAAAGTTTCAATTAGATATTTGTATCCAATTTTAGCATATTCAAAAGGATTTGCTTTTGCTGGATCTTGCTCCGCTTCTACAACTAACCATCCAGAATAATTTTGTTTTTTTAACAATTCAAAAAAAGGCTTATAATCAATACAACCATCTCCTGGAACAGTGAAGGCTCCTTCCAAAAAAGCCTGTCTAAAACTATAATCGTGATTTAACGAATTATCTAAAACGTTTTTTCTCATATCTTTGCAATGTATATGAATTATTCTTTCTTTAAATTCTTTATAAATTTTCAAACTATCTCCTTTTGCAAATAACATGTGTCCAGTATCTAAAGTTAGTTTGACACTACCATCTGTGTTTTCTAATAATCTTCTTGTATCTTCTTCACTTTCAATGCAAGTTCCCATATGATGATGGTAAGCAAGGGGCATGTCTTGATCCTCTAGATATTTTCCCATTTCTGAAATTTTTTTATAATATTTTTTAGACTCATCTAAATCCATTCTAGGTCTTTTAGATAAATTTATATTTGGATCGCCTTGAATGGAACCATAAACTTCAGCAAAAACCATGCAGGGCGCTTTACAATCTTGAAATAGTTTCAATTGGTTTTGAATTTTTGACTTTTCCTCTTCAAAAGTATTTTTTCTTAAATTTGCTCCATACCAACCTGAACATAATTTTAAATTATATTTATTTAATATAGGAATTAATTCCTTTGATGTTTTTGGAAATTTTCCCCCAGACTCTATTCCTTTAAATCCTGCTTCACTAGCTTCGGAAAGACATTGTTCAAG
>CABYQM010000017.1 GCA_902521075.1 uncultured Pelagibacteraceae bacterium | reverse complement strand
TCAAGGAGAAATCATTGTTGTTGATAATAAAATAGATTTATTAAAAAAGATGGGTCATAAAAAATTAACCATTGAATTACAAGATAAAGTCGAAAAAATTCCAGCAGAACTTAATGAATATAATCTATCAATATCTAATGATAATTATTCATTAATTTACAACTATAACTTACATGCTGAAAGAACAGGTATTACAAAGATGCTTCAAGATTTAAAAAATGCAGGTTTGAAGATGAGAGATTTAAAAACAGAGCAAAATAATCTTGAAAAGATTTTTGTGACATTGGTAAAGGAAAATAATGAGGATTAATTTTTACGCATTAAGAGCAATTTATTTTCATGAAATGGATCGATTTAGAAGAACATTAATACAATCTCTTCTCTCTCCAGTTTTATCTACTTCATTATACTTTATAGTATTCGGCTCGGTAATCGGGGATTATGTACAAAAAATTGATGGCATTAGTTATGGCTCTTATATAGTTCCAGGATTATTGATGTTAACATTATTAACGCAATCTATCAGTAACACTTCTTTTGGAATTTTTTTTCCTAAATTTAATGGAACAATTTATGAAATTTTAGCAGCTCCAATTTCTACTGTAGAAATTGTAATTGCTTATGTTGGTGCAGGTGCAACTAAAACCTTAATTGTTGCTGCAGTAATTTTCTGCACTTCACTTTTTTTTGCAGAAGTAAATGTAAAGTTTCCTTTACTAATGATTTTCTTATTAATTCTAGTTGCTTTTACTTTTGCTTTGTTTGGGTTTTTAATTGGACTTCTTAGTAAAAATTTCGAGCAAATGTCTATAATACCAACAATTGTCATAACACCAATGGTATTCTTAGGTGGAAGTTTGTATTCGCTAGATATGCTCCCAAGTTTCTGGCAAACAGTCACTTATTTTAATCCTGTTGTATATTTAATTAATGGGCTGAGGTTTGCATTTTATGGAGTTTCTGATTTTGATATTTGGATAAGTATTTCAACAATGTTTATATTTTTAATTGTATGTGTAACTCTTGTCTCAATTATACTTAAAAAAGGTTATAATATAAAAAATTAATTTGACTGTTGACCAGATAATTCCTGCAATATTTTTAATATTAGTCTTAATATTAGTTCTACCTAATTTTCTCAGATCAAACTCAAATATTAAACAATTGATATCTAATTTTTCAATTTGGATAATAATTATACTTGTTATATTTGGATTGATGTATTTTTTGATGTAAATAGATTTATGATTAAATTTATTCTTCCAGCAGTACTATTAATTTTAATTATTATTTTCTGGGAAAAAATTAATCAATTTTTATTAAGCAAATTTAAAATTAAACTTAATTACATAGCTGTCATCATATTAGTTTTAATATTAGTGGTTTTATCTTTATTACTATATTTCTAATTTATAATGGAGATAAATTTATTATTCTTTGTTAGCGTTGTTCCAGCTATCGTATTATATGGAATTGCTAAATCAGGTTTAGGTGGATCAATATCATTAATTTCAGTTCCATTAATGACAGTAGTAATGCCATTAAATCAAGCACTTGCAATTATTTTACCAATATTAATTTTTTCAGACATTATTGCAGTTTATAGATTTAGAAGAGAGTTTGATTTTGGAACACTTAAATTAATAGTTCCATTTGCAGCTATTGGAATAATAATTGGCTCATTTACATTTACTTATTTTTCTGAGGATTTGCTTAAGTTAATTGTTGGAATAATGGGTTTTTTATTTTCTGGTCATTATTTTTTATTTAAAAAAGAAAAAACTATACCGGCAAAAAAAAACTTTTTTAAAGGGGCTATTTGTTCATCCATTGCTGGTTTTTCAAGTTTTTGTGTTCATGCGGGAGGAACCCCAACAAGTCTTTATTTGCTTCCACTAAGAATGAAAAAAGAAATTTATGTTGGCACAAGAATTATTTTTTTTAGTTGTGTTAATCTAATTAAGCTTCCTCTGTATGTTTATTTATCTATGATGAATTTTGATACTTTATATCAATCAGTTACTCTCTTTCCCCTAGCACTTATTGGAATTTTTATAGGTTACAAATTACTTAAAATAATTGAGGAAAATTTATTTTATAATATCATTTACGCTTTAATTCTTGTTAGTAGCGCTAAGTTAATAATTGATTTCATTTAATCTTTGAAATAAGTTGTAAATGGGGTGCCAGAAGGCTGAGAAATACCCTTAGAACCTGTCCGGTAATTCAGAAAGGGAAAATGAATAATTTAAATATAATCAATCAATCATCAGCAATAATATTAATTATTTCAATTTCTTTAATATTTGTTTTTGTTGGAATTTATTTTTCAAAAAAATTTAAAGGACTTAATAATTATTTAGTTGCAAACCGTTCGATTGGAACTTTATCCTTAACAACAAGTCTTGTTGCTTCAGCACTTGGTGCTTGGATTTTATTTGGACCGGCATCAGCAGCAACATGGGGAGGAATTGGTGCAGTGATTGGTTATTCACTAGGAACTGCATTTCCACTCTTTATTTTAATTTATCTTGGTAAAAAATTTAGAACTAGTTATCCGCAAGGCAAAAGTATTATTGAAATAATAAGATTAAGATTTGGACCAAATCTTTATAAACTTATTTTAGTTTTTTCCATTTTTTATATGACAATCTTTTTAATTGCTGAAGTTACTGCTGTAGCTTTTTTAATTAATTACATATCTGGTACTGAGTTGTGGATTACCTCTTTAATAGTAATATCATGTTCGTTACTTTACACATTATATGGAGGTTTAAGAGCATCCTTAATTACAGATAATATTCAATTTTTTGTATTTACAGCACTTTTAATAATTAGTTTAATTTTTATTACCTCAATTGAAACAAACGATTTTAACTTTGAAATTATTAAAAATAATAATCCGCATTTGTTAAGTTTTAGTTATCTCCCAAATTATACTGCCGGTTTAACTTTCTTTATAGCTGTTGCTGCAACTAATCTTTTTCATCAAGGTAATTGGCAGAGAGTTTATGCTGCAAAAAATTACGAAGTTTTAAAAAAAAGTTTAATATTTTCATTTTTAATAATATTACCAATAGTCTTTTTTATGGGATTTAGTGGTTTAGTGGCTGTCTCTCAAGATACTAATGTAATACCTGATCTTGCATTTTTCTCAATTTTATTAAAAGAAAATTTAATAATATTTTCAGTCATTGTAATAATTTTAGCTATTTCTTTAACAATAAGTAGTATTGATACTTTAATAAATGCTATTTCAAGTTTGGTAATAGTCGATGTAGATAAAGTATTAAATTTAAAAAATAATCATTTAAATATCTCAAAACAATTTGTTATTTTTCTTTCGGTCATAGCTTTTTTTGTTGCATCAAAAGGATTTAGTATTCTTTATTTATTCTTAATAGCAGATTTATTTTGTTGTGCGGCTGTTCTAAGTGTTTTTTATACTTTTTATTCAAAATCTTATGATGAAAAAAATGCTTATGTTTCTATATTAATAGGATTAATTGCAGGACTATTATTTTTTCCAAGCCCTGATTTTTCTAAATCAATACTATTTGGCATAATTTTGCCAATGGATTTAGCACCATCGTATATTTCTCAATCTCTTTTATTTTGTTCATTTATTGCGGCAACTTTATCACCAATAATTGCATGGAAATTGAAATAATTGATGTTTATTAAAAACCTAATTATTGTATAATTTAATTAATGCTCAATTTTATATTACCATTTATTGTATTAATTGTTGTTGTTGTTTTCATTCATGAATATGGACATTATTATTTTGCAAAAAGATATGGTGTTGGTGTAACAGACTTTTCGATAGGTTTTGGTCGAGAATTATTTGGATGGAACGATAAATCAGGGACAAGATGGAAAGTTTGTTGGATACCACTAGGCGGTTATGTAAAATTTTTCGGAGATAGGAATGTATTTTCACAAGCAGATCAAGAAGAACTACTAAAAAAATATAGCAAAGAAGACCAACACAAATTGTTTGTAACAAAACCTCTTTACCAAAGAGCCTTAATTGTTGCTGGAGGACCATTGGCTAATTTTATTTTAGCTTTAGTCATTTTTACTTTTATATACATGTTTGCTGGTAAAGATTTTACACCAGCTGTAATTGATGAAGTATTAAAAGATAGTCCAGCAGAAGTTGCTGGTATGCAAAAAAATGATGTTATTATTGAAATAGATAATACAAAAGTTGAGAGTATTCTTGATGTTTCTAAATTAATAGCAATGTCAACATCAGAATTTATCGATTTTAAAGTTTCAAGATATGACCAGGAGATTATTTTAAAAGTTAAACCAAATTTTGTTGATAGCGTTGATGAATTAGGAAACAAATTAAAGAAAAGGATGGTAGGTATTAAACTTAGTCCTTATAACAATCAAATAACACACAAAAAACTTGGACCTGTACAAGCTTTACTTCAATCATTTAATGAAGTTTATTTTGTAACAACTTCATCACTTAAATATCTTGGATCAATGTTTACAGGAGCAGGGGACAGTTCTCAATTGGGTGGTCCAATTAGAATTGCTAAAATTTCTGGCCAAGTTGCAGAATTTGGAATTATACCTTTTGTCAGTATGATGGCATATATTTCTATAAGTTTGGGACTAATTAACTTATTTCCTATACCTTTATTAGATGGAGGACATCTGATGTTTTATGCATTTGAAAAAGTATTAGGTCGTCCTTTAAGTCAAAAAACACAGGAAGGTTTTTTTCGAATCGGAATGTTTTTGTTGTTATCTTTGATGTTTTTCGCAACATTTAACGACCTTAAAGATTTAGGCTTATTTTAAGGCTTTTTTAATAGCTAAAAAAACATTGTATTTATTGACTTTTTTTACCACTATATATTGTTGTTCAAAAAAAAATATATACTAAAAAAAAGCTTGAATTATCAATGATTTTGTTAAGTATAGTTTCATAAACCTTTAAAACCGGAGCTAAAATGAACAAAAAACAATTAGTAGCAAAGCTAGCTGGTTCGTTAAATCAAAGTAAAGCTGATGCAGAGCGTACTTTTGATACTATTACGAATACTATACTAGATGCGTTGAAAAACGACGATTCTGTAAAGATTGCAGGTTTTGGTACATATAAAGTGGCTAAAAGAAAAGCCCGAATTGGACGTAATCCAAGAACTGGAGAGCAAATCCAAATCGCTGCTTCTCAAAAGGTAAAGTTTTTACCTGCTAAAGCACTTAAAGAAGTATTTAACAAGTAAATCTCATTTAACAGCCTTTATTAGGAATACTAAAATTCTTAATAAAGGCTGTTTCTACATGCAAAAACTGCATATCTATTTTTAACAACAATCATTAGTTTTTATTTATTTTAAAATTATAAGAACCTCTTTTTAACAATGGAGGTTAAATGACTAAACATTTAAAAAAACTTGTCGGTCCTTTAGTAAGTTTGTTTTTCTTACTGAATATGACAAGTGTAGGTTATGCCGAATCTACAGTCTCTGCAGAAGTTGGATTTATTTTTAATACATTTCTATTTTTAGTTTGTGGTTTTCTTGTCATGTTTATGGCTTGCGGATTTGCGATGCTAGAATCAGGAATGGTAACTTCAAAAAGTGTATCTGTAATTTGTGCAAAAAATATAGGATTATTTTCTATCGCTGGAATTATGTTCTGGATGGTTGGTTATAATCTAGCATATGGAATTCCAGAAGGTGGCTATATAGGAACATTCACTCCGTGGTCTGATGCAAGTGCTGTTGATACAGGATATGCAGATGGTTCGGATTGGTATTTCCAAATGGTATTCTGTGCAACAACAGTATCAATTGTATCTGGTACGTTAGCAGAAAGAATTAAATTATGGCCTTTCTTCTTATTTGCAGCAATTTTATCAGGAATCATTTATCCAATTGTCATGGGATGGCAGTGGGGTGGTGGCTGGTTAGCCGCTTTAGGTTTCTCTGATTTTGCTGGTTCAACTCTTGTACACTCAACTGGTGGTGCTGCAGCATTAGCAGGAGCTATGTTGTTAGGTGCGAGAACAGGAAGATTTGCTAAATCAGGTGAAGCAAAACCAATGAGACCATTTGCAGCTTCTTCTATACCTTTGGTAACAGTTGGAGTATTTATTTTATGGTTAGGTTGGTTCGGTTTCAACGGTGGTTCACAGCTTGCTATGGGAACTTTCGATGATGCAGTAGCAGTATCTAATATATTTATTAATACAAACTTAGCAGCGTGTGGTGGTGTTTTAGCAGCAGCAGTAATTACTAGATTAATGTATGGTAAAACTGATGTAGTTCAAATGCTTAACGGTGCGATTGGTGGATTAGTTGCAATAACAGCTGAACCATTAGCGCCAGCACCTATAGCAGCAATATTCATCGGTGCAATCGGTGGATTGATAGTAGTGTTTGGAACAAAACTATTATTCTCATTTAAGATTGATGATGTTGTTGGTGCAATACCAGCTCACTTATTTGCTGGAGTTTGGGGAACATTAGCTGTTCCACTAACAAACTCTGATGCAAACTTTAGTGCACAGTTAATCGGTGTAATCTCGATCAACGCATTTGTTTTTGTAGTATCATACATTGTATGGGCAATTATGAAAAACACTATGGGTATCAGATTAAGTAAAGAGGCTGAACTGAAAGGTACAGACGTAACTGAAACTGGTGTAATAGCTTACGCTATAAGAGACTAAATTTAACTCCCTCCCTTAAGTTAAACTAAAAAGGCCCCGTAAATGGGGCCTTTTTTTATTAAACTGTTTTTAAAAATTCTAACACTTCTTTTGCGTGGTCTTTAACTTTCACTGAACGCCACTCTTTAATAATTTTGTCATCTTTTAATAAAAATGTACTTCTTATTAATCCCATAAATTCTCTACCCATGAATTTTTTTTTACCCCAAACTTTGTATGCTTTAATCGCTTCTTTTTTTACGTCTGCTACCAAATCAAACTTAATTTTAAATTTATCTCTAAATTTTTCATGACTTTCCATACTATCTTTAGAAATACCAATAACTTCACAGTCTAATTTTTTAAATTGTGAAAGTAGAGAATTGAAGTCTTTTGTCTCAACTGTGCACCCTGGTGTATTATCTTTTGGATAGAAATATAAAACTTTATATTTACTTTTGATTTTCTTTAGCTCTAAAAGTTTTGAATTGGTTGATGGGATTTTGAAATTAGGAGCTTTATTTGGCATATTTTTTCGTAGATTAAAATTTATAATGATGTATTAAACCTTTATGAGCATTAAATCAGCACAAACATTGGTCGCAGAAGCTTTGACAGAAATCAAGACACTTTCCCCAGCGGAAGCATTAGAGATGGTAAACAGTGATAAATGCAATTTAATTGATATAAGAGATATTCGAGAACTTGAGAAAATGGGAAGAATAGAAAATTCTCATCACATTCCTAGAGGAATGTTGGAGTTTTGGATGGATCCAGATAGTCCTTACTTTAAAGAAGGCAAGATAGATATGAACAAAGAAATGGTTTTATTTTGTGCAGGTGGATTAAGATCTGCACTAGCTACAAAATCATTGAAAGACATGGGGTTTGAAAAAATTTCACATATAGACGGAGGCTTTTCTCAAATGAAGAGCAGTGGCTTTAAAGTAGAGAAATAAAAATTAATCAAATAAACTTATTCTCTTTGCGAAAAAAATTCTGATTACCCAGTATATAAATAATCCTAAAGGACCAATAAAATATGTGATTATTAAAGGAAAAAAGACTAGAATTTTTGACATATAAAACCTCTGGCTATCTCTAACAATCCAAGATCCACAAAACAAATTTATAGCCAAGAAGTGCGTCCAAAATAAAATTAAAAACTCATTATTCTCAAAAAGCTCAGCAAGATCATAAAAACTTAAATATAAAATAAAGTTTTCATCAAAATCATATCCGGCAAAAAAGAATATATATAATAGATAAACATAAACACTTGCCAAAATAAATGTTGGAATTATTGATGTAACAAATAAACCACAAACTTTAGTTTGTGGAAAAATAATAAGCATTAACCAAAAAGGTATTACACCTATATTCAACCACATATAGATCATTTCTACTGTAAAAAATGCAGATATTTGTTCAATCATCAGGGTTATATTATATTAAATGCAATAATGATTCCTATAAAAAATAAAAAAAAAAACTTAGAAGCGACAATTGATGAAATGCGCAACTTTGCACTTAATTATGTAGAAAAATTTGCACCATCAAAACAACAGCTAAAAACATATCTTTTAAAGAAATATTTAAGATCTAAAGTTGATAACGTTAAAAGAAGCAATATTTCAGATCTAATCGAGATTGTAGCTGAAGATTTAGAAAAGTCTAAATTTATAAATGATAAATTTTATTCAGAAACAAAAGCGAAAAGTCTAATCCAAAGAGGTTCATCAATAAATAAGATTAGAAATTATTTAATAAGCAAAGGAGTTGGAGAAAAATACATAAAAAATACAATTGAACAAATTAATGAAAATAATGAAGATCAAGATTTTTTTTCAGCCATAAAAGTTTGTAAAAAAAAAAGAATTGGTCCTTCAAGAACTGAAGATAATAGACCTTTATTCTATAAAAAAGATATTGGTATATTAGCAAGATCTGGATTTGATTTTGAGGTTTCCAGAAGAGTAATGGAACTAGATAAAGAGGAATATTTGAAAATTATAAATCTTCTTTAGACTTTTTGTTCTTTTCTTCTAAATAATACTGAATTTTGCTTTTGATATAGTTTTTTACCATCACAAATACTATTAATCCAAAAATTGATACAGAAACTATTATAATTAATATTATTCTTAATTGTTCACTCATTATATATTTTTATTTCTTTTCAAAATTATACTAGGATTTTTAAAATTTTCTTTTCCGTAAAGTATTTCATTTCCCTCAAAATCTGTAACTATACCCCCTGCATTTTCAAGAATAGCATGCCCAGCTGCTATATCCCATTCACATGCTCTAGGCTCTGCAACATAGCCGTCGTATTCATTTGAAGCTATTACACAAAATTTTAAAGAACTTTTCATCCTTTTAAATTCGCTAACATTCATTGTTTGATAAATTTTATTAATTTCAGGTTTTAGTTTATTTGAATATGATACAAATTTAAGTTTATTATTTGAAATTTTTGAACAGTCTAATTTTATATGTTGACTATTAATTATTTCAAATGAACAACCTTTCTCATAAGAATAAAATAATCTATTTTTAGCGGGTGCATATATTATACCTGCTACTGCTCGATTATTAATTATTAAACCAGCATTTAGAGTAAATTCGTCAAGATCATTAATATAATCATAAGTGCCATCAATTGGATCTATTAGCCAAAAATTTTTTAAATCTTTCTTGGATTTATTATGACTAGTTTCTTCTGATACAATCGGTATTTGAGGAGTTAAGTTATTTATTTTTTCAGTTAAAATTCTATTAACTTCAAGATCGCCATTGCTAACAGGTGTGTTATCTTCCTTAATTTCTTTTATTAAGCCTTTTTTTCTTAATTCTATTGAAACTTTTCCTGCATATAAAAAAGTGTCAATTAGATTTTCTATTGCTGCCTTTATTTCGATTTGTTTCATTTATTCTAACTTTTCTAATTCGATATTTTTAGCATTGATAACTTTTTTTCCTACATTTTCGAAATTCACAGTTACTTTTTCTTTAATAATTGACTGTACTTGTCCTATTCCCCAATCTTTATTATTAGGATTTATAACTTTATCACCTGGTTCAAAATCTAAAATCATTTGATTTTACTTATAATAGAAATGAGTATAAATACCACCACATGAATTTAGAGTTAAACTCAATTGGATTAAATAAGAAACCGTCTGATACAAAAGTAATTGTAGCTATGTCTGGTGGTGTAGATTCATCTACAGTTGCAGGTTTGATGAAAATGCAAGGATATAATGTTACCGGCATAACATTAAAACTATACAACGATAGTAAAGAAGTTGTTAAATCAAAAGTATGTTGCTCAGGCCAAGATGTTATAGATGCAAAAAGAGTTGCTCATAAATTAGATATTGATCATAAAATTCTTTATTACCAAGATAAATTTAAGCAAGGTGTTATTGATAATTTTGTAGAAAGTTACTTAAAAGGAGAAACTCCAATACCATGCGTACAGTGTAATCAAACTGTCAAATTTAAAGATTTGTATGAAGTTGCTAAAGATTTAAATGCTGATGCTTTGATCACAGGTCATTATGTAAAAAATATAACAATAAATGAAAAAAATAATATGTATAGAGCAGTAGATGAAAATAGAGATCAAAGTTATTTTCTATTTAATACTACAAGAGAGCAATTAAATTATTTACGATTTCCATTAGGTGGAATGTTAAAAAATGAAACTAGAGAAATTGCTAAAAAACTAAATTTAAATGTTGCAGATAAGCCAGATAGTCAAGATATATGTTTTGTTCCTAACGGAGACTATTCATCAGTAATAAAAAAGTTTAAGCCAGATTCATTAAAAAAAGGTAATATTAAAAATCTAAATGGTGAAGTAATAGGCGTTCATGATGGAATTATAAATTTTACTATTGGTCAAAGAAAAGGAATTAAAGTATCTGACAAAGAGGCATTATATGTAATTAAAATTGATGCAGAAAATAATGAGATAATTGTTGGAAGTAGAGAACATCTAGGAAAAAAGAAAATTAATTTAAAAAATATTAATCTATTATCCGATAAAAACGAATTAAATGAAAATATATTAGTCAAAGTTAGGTCTACAGGAAAGTTATTAAGCGCCAATGTAAATTTTATAAACGAGAATGATGCTGAGGTAAATTTAGATAATTCTGAAGATGGTATTTCACCTGGACAAGCATGTGTCTTTTATAAAAAAGACCAATATGGTCACAAAGTTCTTGGAGGTGGTTGGATTAAAGAATAATTAATTTTACTTTTTCTTATTCTTTTTTCTTGCTCTTCTTTTTTTAGAGCCCATTTTTCTTCGGCCTCTATGCTTTTTAGGGTATCCCATAATCTCCTTAGTTTTACAATTTTATTGACTTATTTGAGGGATATAGCATTGTCAATATAACTAATCAATTTTTTTATGGTTAATTCAGTTAAAACTTTTTTGAAACAAGTAGGAAAAGATTATCAAAATCAGTCAGTTAATCCGCCAGTAGTAAGAGCTTCAACAATAATATTTAAAACTCTTCAAGATATAAAGAAAACACAAAGTAATTATAAAAAAAATCCCTTAAGCAAAAATTTTGATTATGGTAGAAAAGGAACATCAACAACTTTTGCACTACAAGAACTATTAAGAAAAATTGAAAATGCTTATCAAGTTTATTTAACACCAACAGGATTTGGTGCAGTTTTTCTTGGAGTGATTAGTGTTGTAAGACCTGGTGATGAAATAATTATAACGGACTCAGTCTACTCTCCCACAAGATTTTTAACCGAAGACTATTTAAAAAAATTCAATATTAAAGCAGTTTTTTATGATCCAAAAAACTTAGATGACTTAAAAAATAAAATTACAAATAAGACTAAACTTATTTTTGTTGAAAACCCAGGAAGTAACACATTTGAATTTCAAGATTTAAAAAAAATATTATCTTTTGCTAAGAATAAGAATATTTATACAGCTATAGATAACACTTGGGGAACACCTTATTTAATCAAGCCTTTAGACTTAGGTTTTGATATGTCTATAGTTTCAGCGACAAAATATTACTCTGGTCATTC
>CABYQM010000016.1 GCA_902521075.1 uncultured Pelagibacteraceae bacterium | reverse complement strand
AGAAGTTTTATAAATATAAAGATGAACAAATTAAAAGTTTAAAAAAATATATATCTAATTGGAATAGTGATAAAAATCTTATTTTAGTAACACATTTCGTAGTTATTTCTGAAATGTTAAATTTTGGCACTTCATCTGGTGAAATTGTAGTTATAGATAAAGATTATAAATTTATAGGAAGTATTGAAACCATGTAGTAATTATACATGATTATTATATTGAATTATGAAAGTTGGATTTATAGGTGTTGGATGGATGGGATTTGGTATCGCTAATAACATCCTAAAAAAAAATCATGAATTATTTGTCATAGCTAACAAGAACAGAAAGCCAATTGATAGAATAGTTAAAGAGGGTGCAAAAGAAGTTAAATCCTACGATGAACTTTGCAAAAGTGAATTAGATGCATTGTTTTTGTGTGTAACGAATTCTCCTATTGCTCATGAAATTGGAAAAAAAATAGTTACATTACTGTCTGATAAAACAATTGTCATTGATATTACTACTCATAATCAAAACGGATCTGTTGAAATGGAGCAAATATTAAAAGCAAATAATATTCCTTATTTAGAGTGTCCTGTAATGGGAGGTCCTGTTCAAGCAGAAGAGGGAATATTAGGTGGAATTGTTGGTGGATCCGAAGAAAATTTAAAAAGATCAGAAGAACTATTAAAATGTTTTTGTAAAAATTATTATCATTTTGGAGACATTGGAAATGGCGCAAAAACAAAATTATTAAATAATTTTCTATCTTTAGGAACTGCCACTTATGTAATTGAATTAATAAAAGCTGCAAAAAAATTAGATATAGATTTAGATAAACTTTATAAAGTAGCACAATTAGGATCAGGTAATTCTAATGCTTTAAAGAGAATTTTTGATAAGGTTCTAGAAGATGATTATACAGGTTTTAAGTTTACAGCGACTAATACACTAAAAGATTTAACATATATTACAGACTTACTAAAAGGCATGGATAATGCAGAAAAATTATCTGATCTATCAAAATCTTTTTATAAGAAAGCAGTTGATGATGGTGATGGTGAACTTTTTATAAGTGAATTAATAAAGAAGAATTAATCTTTTTTTTCTTCTTTTTCTTTTTCAGCAAAGAATAAAGCAATAGCAAATAAAGTTGTCCATCCAATTCCTAATAAAGCTTTTGGACTGGTTTCAGCACTCCATATATCTAAAAAGATTGCACCTAATGCAAGACCTACAAGATAAATAACAATTGCAATATTTGTTTTGCTCATATCAATTAAGCTAATGTTTTACACTATTATTCTAATTGGACAATTATAAACAATCATATATAAAGCACCAATAATTTGGGCGAGTGGCGGAATTGGTAGACGCGTTGGTCTTAGGAACCAATAGTGCAAACTGTGAAGGTTCGAGTCCTTTCTCGCCTACCATATTTTATGAAAGTAACAGTAGAAAATAAAAAAGGTTTAGAAAAAGATATAAAAGTTTTTATCGATAAAAAAACTATATCTGGATATCTCGAAGAAAAATACGAAGAGATTAAAAAAGATGTCGTTTTAAAAGGATTTAGACCAGGTAAAGTTCCTACAGAAATTTTAAAAAGACAATTTGGAAAAGCAGTCTATGGAGAAGTAATTGATAAAGTATTGAAAGATACTACTACTAAAGCTCTTGAAGACAATAAAATTAAACCAGCTGGTCAGCCTAAAATCGATTTAAAGTCATTTGGTGAAGGAAAAGATCTAGAGTACACAATTTCAGTGACAGAATTACCAAATGTGGAGGTTGGATCATTAAAAAATTTAAAAGTAGACGAGTACGTTGTTAAAATCGATCCTAAAGAAACAGACAAAAGAATTGATCAAATAGCTAAAACACAAAAAAATTTTAAAGATGCTGAAGAGAATTATGTGGCTAAAGTGGGTGATTTAGTTGTTTTTGATTATAAAGCAACAGTTGATGGTAAAGATTTTAATGGAAATGAAGGAAAGAATACTCAATTAGAACTTGGAAAAGATTTGTTTATTAAAGGATTTGATAAGCAATTAGAAGGTGTCAAAAATAAACAAGATAAAAAAGTAGAAGTTAAACTACCAGAAAACTTTCCAGAAAAAGAAGTAGCTAACAAATCAGCAGTGTTTGAATGTAAAATTACAGCTGTAAAAAAACCTGAAGAAACAAAAATTGATGATAACTTTGCAAAAAATTTAGGAGCAAAAGATTTAAATAATTTAAAAGAATTAATATCTAAACAAATCAATGATGAATTTAAAAATTCATTAGAAATGATTTCAAAAAAACAAATTCTTGAACAAATTGAAAAACAAAAACTAGACCAATTACCAGCTAACCTTATTGAACAAGAAGTAAATATATTAGCTCAAGGTATGAAAGAAGAAGAAAAGAAAAAAAATACAAAATACTTTGAGGAACAAGCTAAGAAAAGAATTAAAACTGGTTTAATTTTAAATGCATTTGGTGAAAAAAATAAAATTAAAGTATCCCAAGAAGAGTTAAATGCAGAAATACAAAAACAATTTAGAATGATGCCTGGACAAGAAAAAATGGTTAAAGAGTATTATGAGAAAAATCCAGGAGCGATAGAGAGTTTAAGAGGTTCTATTTATGAAGAAAAAATAATAGGTGAACTTAAAAAAATTGCGAAAGTAAATAAAAAGGAAATTAGTAAAGAAGAAGCTGAAAAAATATTAAAAGAAGAAAATGAAAAAAATCTAAAAGAGCAAGAGAAATTAGCAAAACTATCTGAAGGAGCTGATGATAAAGTAAAAGAGAAAAAAGAAGTTAAGTCAGAAGATAAAAAAGAAAAGAAAACAGCCAAATCATCTAAAGCACCAAAAAAAGTAGTAAAAAAAACTAAATCAACAAAAAAAGTTAGCAAAAAGTAATCACAAGTTGTATAAGTAGATCGAATCACTTATGACAACAAAAATTCCTGAACATCTAAGTACTTTAATCCCAATGGTAGTTGAGCAATCAAGCCGTGGTGAAAGAGCTTATGATATCTATTCAAGATTATTAAAAGAGAGAATTGTTTTTGTAGTTGGACCAATTAATGATGCAGTTGCATCATTGGTTACTGCTCAATTATTATTTTTAGAGTCTGAAGATCCTAAAAAAGAAATTTCTTTATATATTAATAGTCCAGGTGGATTAGTTACAGCAGGTTTAGGAATTTATGATACGATGCAATACATCAAACCTGAAGTTAGCACATTATGTATTGGTCAAGCTGCAAGCATGGGATCATTTTTATTAGCTGCAGGATCTAAAGGAAAAAGATTATCATTACCAAATTCAAGAATAATGGTTCATCAACCATCTGCAGGTTTTCAAGGTCAAGCCACTGATATAGAAATTCATGCTAATGAGGTTATGTCTTTGAAAAAAAGATTAAATGAAATTTATTCTAAACACACAGGTAAGTCAGTTGATCAAATCAAAGAAGCTTTGGAGAGAGATAATTTTATGACTCCAGATAACGCTAAAGATTTTGGTTTAATCGATAAAGTAGTGGAAAAAAGAGACTAGACAACAATATATAGTTTATTCACAACCTATACTTGATTAAGAAGTGATCTTTGTAATAAAGTATTCAAATTGATTCGTTATAAAAAATTATGAGCAACAATAATAAAAATATTCTTTACTGTTCTTTTTGTGGAAAGAGTCAACATGAAGTCAGAAAATTAATTGCTGGACCAACAGTTTTTATTTGTGATGAGTGTGTTGAATTATGCATGGACATTATCAAAGAAGAGAGCAAAGATACCTTTGTAAAACATCAAGATGGATTACCATCACCAAAAGAGATTTGTGCAGTTCTTGATGATTATGTAATAGGACAAGATCATGCAAAAAAAGTCTTATCAGTAGCTGTTCACAATCATTATAAAAGATTAAATTACGAAAACAAAACAAGCAAAAATGTAGAACTCTCAAAATCAAATATTTTGTTAGTTGGACCGACAGGTTGCGGAAAAACTTTACTTGCTCAAACTTTAGCGAGAATTTTAGATGTGCCTTTCACAATGGCAGATGCAACTACATTAACAGAAGCTGGTTATGTTGGTGAAGATGTTGAAAATATAATATTAAAACTATTACAAGCAGCAGATTATAACGTTGAAAAAGCGCAAAGAGGAATTGTATATATTGATGAGGTAGATAAAATCAGCAGAAAATCAGAAAACCCATCAATTACAAGAGATGTTTCTGGTGAAGGTGTTCAACAAGCTTTGTTAAAAATAATGGAAGGAACAGTTGCTAGCGTGCCCCCTCAAGGTGGAAGAAAACATCCACAACAAGAATTTTTACAAGTAGATACTACTAACATTTTATTTATATGTGGTGGCGCCTTTGCAGGTTTAGATAAAATTATTTCTCAAAGAGATAAAGGTTCATCAATTGGATTTGGCGCTGAAGTCAAAAGCCTCGAAGATAAAAAAGTAGGTGAGTGGATGAAAAATCTTGAGCCTGAAGACTTATTAAAATATGGGCTGATACCAGAATTTATCGGAAGATTACCTATAACTGCTACTTTAGATGATCTTGATGAAAAATCTTTAGTTAAAATTTTAATTGAGCCAAAAAATTCTTTAATAAAACAATATCAAGAACTATTTAAATTAGAGGGAGTAAAACTTACTTTTAAAGATCAATCAGTTAAAGACATTGCTAACAAGGCAATATCTAAAAAAACTGGAGCAAGAGGACTTAGATCGATTCTGGAAAACATATTATTAAAAACAATGTTTGATCTACCTAGTCAAGATAATATAGAAGAAGTTATAATTGATTCTGGTGCGGCGAAAGGTGTATCAGCACCTGTTATTGTTCATTCGAAGAACAAAACTAAAACTGACAAGACTTCAGCAGCATAATTGCACGTTAATAAACCATAATTTCCTATTGCATTATAAAATATAATATCCATATTTCTCGAATGGATATAAAAGTAACATTGCCGTTATTACCATTGAGAGACATAGTAGTTTTTCCAAGTATGGTAATCCCTTTATTTGTTGGAAGAGATAAGTCTATCACTGCATTAAATGAAGTGATGAAAGGTGATAAGAAAATTGTTCTTGTCACGCAAAAAAATTCTGAAGTTGATGATCCTAAAAAAAATGATGTATTCACTTATGGATGTGAAAGTAATATTTTGCAATTACTAAAACTTCCTGATGGAACTGTTAAAGTATTAGTTGAAGGTACAAAGAGAGTTAAAATAGTTGATTTTAAAGATGATGAAAAGTTTATTAAATGTTCATTCGAGTATCAAAAAGATATTATTTCAAAAGATGACGATCTGCTCCCATTAAGCTTAACTGCTATAAAAAGATTAGAAAAACTTACTACAGTTAATAAAAAAATATCCTCCGAGACAATAAACAATATTAAACAATTAAAAGACCCATCAAAAATTGCAGATAATATAATTTCACATATCAATGCTAGCATTTCAGAGAAACAGCAAATTTTTGAAACTTTAGATGTTAAGAAGAGATTAAATAGCGTCATTAAAATAATGGAAAATGAGGCGAGTATCATAGGTGTGGAGAAGAGAATTAGAGGAAGAGTTAAAACCCAAATGGAGAAAACTCAAAGAGAGTATTATTTAAATGAACAGTTAAAAGCTATTCAAAAAGAATTAGGTGAAATTGAAGATGGTAAGGATGAGACCACAAGCTTAAAAAAATCAATTTTGAAGGCAAAGATGCCAAAAGAAGTTGAGAAGAAATGCATGTCCGAATTAAAAAAATTAAAGAATATGAGTCCAATGTCTGCTGAGGCAACTGTTGTAAGAAACTATCTAGATTGGATGATAGATTTACCTTGGTTTAAAAAAGATAAAGTGGATATTGATTTGAATAAAGCTTTAAAAATTTTAGAGGAAGATCATTTTGGATTAGAAAAAGTCAAAGAGAGAATAATTGAATTTTTAGCAGTTCAAAAAAGAATGGATAAAATTAAAGGTCCTATACTTTGTTTAGTGGGTCCTCCAGGTGTTGGTAAAACTTCATTAGGTAAATCAATAGCTAAGGCAACTAACAGACAATTTGTAAGAATGTCATTAGGTGGAGTGAGAGATGAAGCGGAAGTAAGAGGTCATAGAAGAACTTATATTGGTTCACTTCCTGGAAAAATTATTCAGATGATGAAAAAAGCAGGTACTAAAAATCCTTTATTTTTATTAGATGAGATTGATAAAGTTGGAAATGATTATAGAGGTGATCCATCATCAGCTTTATTGGAAGCTTTAGATCCAGAGCAGAATACCACATTTAACGATCATTACCTTGAAGTTGATTATGATTTGTCAGATGTGATGTTTGTAACAACAGCAAACACACTAAATATTCTTCCCCCGCTTTTAGATAGAATGGAGGTCATAAGAATTCCAGGATATACAGAAGATGAAAAGATTAATATTGCTAACAAATATTTGCTTCCAAAACAAATTAAAGACAACGGTGTTAAAGAAGGTGAAATGAAGTTAGCTGACGATACAATAAAAGAGATTATAAGAAGTTATACAAGAGAAAGTGGTGTAAGAAACTTAGAGAGAGAAATATCAAAAGTAACGAGAAAAGTTGTTAAAAAAGTTGTAAATAATGAAGAAAAAAGTGTAGAGGTTAATGAAAAAAACATACCTGACTTTCTTGGAATTAAGAAATTTAAATTTGGTGAACTAGAGGCAAAAGATAAAATTGGAATAGTTATAGGTTTAGCTTGGACGGAGTTTGGAGGGGAGATATTAAAAGTTGAAACAGTAAATATGCCTGGTAAAGGCAGAATGCAAATAACTGGTAAGTTAGGCGATGTCATGCAAGAGTCTGTAAAAGCTGCAAAATCTTATGTAAGATCAAAATGTTTAGAATTTGGTGTAACACCACCACTATTTGAAAAAAAAGATTTTCATATACATGTTCCAGAAGGTGCAACACCAAAAGATGGTCCTTCAGCAGGTATAGCTATGGTTACATCAATAGTGTCTTCAATTACGAAAGTTCCAGTTAAGAGAGAAATTGCTATGACTGGAGAGGTAACAATTACAGGTCAAGTTTTACCAATTGGTGGGCTTAAAGAAAAACTATTAGCAGCTCATAGAGCTGGTGTTAAAAAAGTTTTGATACCTAAAGAGAATGAAAAAGATTTAGTTGATGTACCAAAAAAAGTGAAAGATGATATTGAAATAGTTCCAGTAGAAACTGCTGATGAAGTAATTAAAATAGCTTTAACTAAAGAATTAAAACCTACTGAATGGACTGAAGTAGATAAATTAACAGAAACTAAAAAAGACGACAAATCCCAGGCTAGTATTCAGTAATAAACAATTTACATTATAATAAGCTTGATGTAATAGTACCATGTTTTGGGCGGTTAGCTCAGTTGGTAGAGCATCTCGTTTACACCGAGGGGGTCAAAGGTTCGAGTCCTTTACTGCCCACCAGAACACGGGGGTGTAGCTCAGTTGGTTAGAGCGATCGCCTGTCACGCGATAGGTCGAGGGTTCGAGTCCCTTCACTCCCGCCATGAAATAAATGAATAAAATAGAGCCTTAAAATGTGACCTATCTGCTCTTTTAGTTGATATAAAAGGTGCTATATAGACTCATCATGCTTGCGGAATTTTTAAAAGATTATTTGCCAATAATTGTATTTTTACTAGTTGCACTTGTATTGAGTGTAGCATTTGTGGCGGTCAATTATTTAGCATCTCCAAAAAACCCTGACCCAGAAAAATTATCAGCGTATGAGTGTGGATTTGAACCATTTAATGACTCTAGAATGGAATTTGATGTTAGATTTTATCTTGTGGCAATATTATTTATTATTTTTGATTTAGAAATCGCTTTTCTATTTCCTTGGGCAATATCTTTGGGTAAAATTGGAATTCTTGGATTTACTTCAATGATGATCTTCTTATTTATTCTTACTATAGGGTTTATTTATGAATGGAAAAAAGGAGCATTAGATTGGGAATAAAATGAATTTAGAGGAAAGAAAAAAAAATATTCCAGAGGAATTTAAACAATTAGCACAAGATTTTAGTGATAATGGTTTTATAACAACATCACTAGATAATCTAGTTAACTGGGCTAGAACTGGATCATTGCATTGGATGACTTTTGGTCTTGCATGCTGTGCAGTTGAAATGATGCAAACTTCAATGCCAAGATATGATCTAGAAAGATTTGGTGCTGCCCCAAGGGCTTCACCTAGACAATCAGATGTTATGATTGTTGCTGGAACTCTTACAAATAAAATGGCTCCAGCGCTAAGAAAAGTTTATGACCAGATGCCAGAACCAAGATATGTAATTTCTATGGGGAGTTGTGCAAATGGTGGTGGATATTATCATTACTCTTATTCTGTGGTAAGAGGTTGTGATCGTATTGTACCAGTTGATGTATATGTTCCTGGGTGCCCTCCTTCTGCTGAAGCACTTTTATATGGGATAATGCAACTTCAAAAGAAAATCAGGAACAAAGGTTCTCTGGAAAGATAAAAAATGCAAAACATCCAGGATTTAGAAAAAATTTTGAATTCAGAACTAAATACTAAAATAAAAAGTTCTTTAATCAAACACAATCAAATTTACTTGAAAATTGATGAGACGGACTTAACAGAAGTTATTTTATTCTTAAAAGCAAATTCAAAGACTAAATTTAGACAATTGATAGATATCACAGCTGTAGATTTCCCTGAAAATGAAGTTAGATTTAAATTAGTTTACTTATTATTAAGTCATGAATTTAATCAAAGAATTATCATAGAGATAGACGTAAAAGAAAAAGAAATTGTTGGTTCAATAACATCTATATTTCCTGCTGCAAATTGGATGGAAAGGGAAGTATTTGACATGTATGGAATTGATTTTAAAGACCATCCAGACCTTAGAAGAATTCTTACAGATTATGGTTTTGAAGGACATCCATTAAGAAAAGATTTCCCTTTAACAGGTCATAATGAAGTTAGATACAGTCATGAAACTAAAAAAGTGATTTATGAACCAGTAAAATTAGAACAAAATTATAGGAACTTTGATTATGAAAGTCCTTGGGAAGGAACCAAGTATATAAAAGAACAAACTAAAGAATAATGGCAAAAGAAACTAAAACGTTAAATCTAAATTTCGGACCTCAACACCCCGCTGCTCATGGAGTTTTGAGATTAATATTGCAGTTAGATGGTGAAATAGTTGAAAAAGCAGACCCACACATTGGTTTATTACATAGGGGGACAGAAAAATTAATTGAAAACAAAACTTATACCCAAGCTGTTCCGTATTTTGATCGACTAGATTATGTCGCCCCAATGAACCAAGAACACGCTTTTGCTTTAGCAATTGAAAAAATATTAAAAATAGAAGTTCCAATAAGAGCTCAATACATAAGAGTAATGTTTTGTGAGATTGGAAGAATACTTAGCCATATTTTGAATGTCACAACACAAGCAATGGATGTTGGTGCATTAACTCCAACGTTGTGGGGATTTGAAGAAAGAGAAATATTAATGGGTTTTTATGAAAAAGTTTCTGGTTCTAGATTGCATGCTAATTATTTTAGAGCTGGAGGAGTACATCAAGATCTACCAAAAGGATTAGACAAAGAGATCGGAAAATTCTGTGAAAGATTTCCAAAAATAATAAATGATTTAGAATTACTTTTAACAGATAACCGAATATTTAAGCAAAGAAACGTTGATATAGGAGTAGTATCAAAACAGGATGCTCTCGATTATTCTTTTTCTGGTGTTATGTTGAGAGGATCTGGAGTTCCGTGGGATTTAAGAAAATCTCAGCCATACGATTGTTATGAACAATTTGAATTCAAAATTCCAGTAGGAAAAAATGGTGATTGTTATGACAGATATCTATGCAGAATTGAAGAAATGAAAGAAAGTGTAAATATAATAAATCAATGCCTAGCAAATTTACCTGTTGGACCAATTAAAACTGATGATGGAAAAATCAGTCCACCACCAAAAAAAGAAATAAAACAATCTATGGAAGCATTAATCCATCACTTTAAGTTATATACTGAAGGTTATAGAGTCGACAAAGATGAAATATATACAGCTGTAGAGGCTCCTAAAGGAGAATTTGGTGTTTACTTAATTTCTGATGGTTCAAGCAAACCTTACAAATGCAAAATTAGAGCTCCAGGATTTTCTCATTTGCAAGCGATGGATTACTTAATTAAAGGTCATATGTTAGCTGATGTTCCTGCAGTTTTAGGTTCAATGGATATTGTTTTTGGAGAGGTAGATAGATAATGGCTGTTAAAAAAATATCAAAAGTACAACCAGAAAAATTTGAGTTTAATAAAAAAAACAAAGAAAATGCTGACAGTATTATTAAAAATTATCCTTCTGGAAAACAACAAAGTGCGGTTATGGCTTTATTATATTTAGCACAAAAACAAAATGATAATTGGATACCTTTAAGTGCAATGAAATACATAGCAAAGTATTTAGATATGCCATATATAAAAGTATATGAAGTGGCTACATTTTATAGCATGTATAATTTAACTCCAGTTGGTAAATATTTCTTTCAGGTATGTACGACAACTCCATGTATGCTAAGGGGCGCATATAATTTAGTAGATGTTTGTAAACGAAAAATTTCTGAGGAAGAAAATCGTTTATCAGATGATGGAAGAACTTCTTGGTTAGAAGTAGAATGTTTAGGTGCTTGTGTGAACGCGCCAATGCTTCAATTAAATGAGGATTATTATGAGGATTTAGATCCAACAAAACTTGAGCAAATAATTGATAAAATAAGTAATGATGAGGTTCCCCAACCAGGGTCTTACAGAGGCAGATTAAGTTCCGAACCAGAAAATACTAGAAAAACATTAACGGGTAATAAAAATGCTTGAAGATAAAGACAGAATTTTTCAAAATTTATACAATGATTTTGGTGCTGATTTAACATCTGCAAAACAGAGGGGAGACTGGAAAGATACAAAAGAAATTTGCGGCAAAGGAAGAGAATGGATAATTAATGAAATTAAAGCTTCAGAACTTAGAGGAAGAGGTGGTGCTGGATTCCCTACAGGATTGAAATGGTCTTTTGCTCCAAAAGAAGTTGGATCAAGACCGCATTATTTAGTAATTAATGCCGATGAGTCTGAACCTGGAACATGTAAAGATAGAGATATTCTAAGATTTGAACCTCATAAATTAATAGAAGGCTGCTTAATTGCATCATACGCAGTTAATGCACACAAGTGCTATATTTATATAAGAGGAGAATATTTTAATGAAGGACAAAAGCTTCAAACAGCTATCGATGAAGCTTACAAAGATGGTCTCTTAGGAAAAAATTCTGCAGGGACCGATTGGGAATTAGATATATACATTCATTATGGTGCTGGGGCTTATATTTGTGGCGAGGAAACTGCTTTGCTTGAGAGTATTGAAGGAAAAAAAGGCCAACCAAGATTGAAACCTCCATTTCCAGCTTTAATAGGTCTTTATGGTTGCCCGACAATAATAAACAATGTTGA
Organism: uncultured Pelagibacteraceae bacterium; assembly: GCA_902521075.1. Classification (GTDB taxonomy): domain Bacteria; phylum Pseudomonadota; class Alphaproteobacteria; order Pelagibacterales; family Pelagibacteraceae; genus Pelagibacter. The sequence continues at coordinate 1,240 of CABYQM010000016.1, read as the reverse complement.
AACAATTTCAGTGGTACCAACTATACTTAGAAGAGGTGGAAAATGGTTTTCATCACTCGGTAGACCAAAAAATACTGGTTCCAAAATATATTGTATTTCAGGAAATGTAAATAATCCCTGCAACGTAGAAGAAGAAATGGGAATTCCATTAAAAGAATTAATTGAAAAGCATGCAGGTGGAGTAATAGGTGGATGGGATAATCTAAAAGCAGTTATACCTGGTGGTTCGTCAATGCCATTACTTCCAAAAGAAACTTGTGAAACAATTAAAATGGACTTTGATGCATGTATCGAGAATAAAACTGGTTTAGGAACAGCTGGTATAGTGGTTATAAATAAAGATCAAGACATCATTAAGTGTATGGCTAGAATTGCAAGATTTTATAAACACGAGAGCTGTGGTCAATGTACGCCATGTAGAGAAGGTTCCGGTTGGATGTGGAGAATGTTAGAAAGAATGGCAAAAGGTGAAGCAACAAGAGATGAAGTAGATATGTTATTAGATGTTACAAAACAAATTGAAGGTCATACTATTTGTGCTTTTGGAGAAGGATCTTCGTGGCCTGTTCAGGGATTAATCAGAAATTTTAAAGATGAAATAATTGAAAGAAATAAGTTTGATCCAATTGTCAAAAAACAAAAAGATATACCGTATTTAGTTGACCAACATTTATTAGAAAAAGAAAATGCTTAAACTTAAAGTAAATGACATTGATGTAGAGGTAGAAGAAGGCACAACTGTTTTACAAGCATGCGAACAAGCTGGAGCAGAGATACCAAGGTTCTGTTATCACGAAAAATTATCTATAGCTGGAAATTGCAGAATGTGTTTAGTTGAAATGGAAAAATCTCCTAAGCCAATAGCATCTTGCGCTATGCCTGCTGCAGAGGGGATGGTACTTAAAACTAATACTGAAAAAGTGAAAAAAGCAAGAAAAGGTGTAATGGAATTTTTACTAGCAAACCATCCACTTGATTGTCCAGTATGTGATCAAGGTGGGGAATGTGATTTACAAGATCAATCTATGTATTATGGAATTGATAAATCAAGATTTAAAGAAAATAAAAGATATGTACCCGAAAAATATATGGGTCCACTAATTAAAACTCAAATGACTAGATGTATTCATTGTACAAGATGTATTAGATTTGCAACCGAAGTTGCTGGAGTTCCTGAACTTGGAGCAATTGGCAGAGGTGAGAATATGCAAATTACTACTTATTTAGAAAAGGCAATGGA
>CABYQM010000015.1 GCA_902521075.1 uncultured Pelagibacteraceae bacterium | reverse complement strand
GATGTAAACTCAGGAAAATCAATAAAACAAAAAAATGTTGAAAGCACTGCTTTTGATACAAATATTGAAGCAGCTGAAGAAATTGCAAGACAAATAAAAATAAGAGATTTATCTGGATTAATAATTATTGATTTTATTGATATGCTTAACTTTAATAATAGAAGACAAGTAGAAAGAAAATTAAAAGAAAAATGTAGAAATGATAGAGCAAGAATTCAGATTGGCAGAATAAGTAACTTTGGATTGTTAGAGATGTCAAGACAGAGACTGAGGGAAAGCAATGTTAAATGGCATATGAAATTAACAGATGAAACATTTGTTATAAAAATACTTAAATTAATAGAAATAAAATCATTAGAGCATAACGCTAAATTAGTAGAATTAACTATTAATAATAAAATTGAAAAACATATTTCAGATCATTATGAAGAGGTAATTAAATACTTCGAAAAAAAGCATAAAGCAAAAATTAATTTAAATACAAACAATGATTTAAATTTAGAGGACTATATAATTGAATTTAAATCAAAAACAAAGAAAGTATTAGATAAAATTGAAAAAGTAGAGAGACTTGAGGTTATAAAAATTGAAAACAAAAAAGAAGATAATATTATAAAAAACAAAGGCAGAAAGATTTTTAAAAAAAGAAAGTTTAGAAAAAAATTTCACAAAAAAAAAACTAAATAATTCCTTTTTTTGTGGTTGATCTAGATCCGAATAAATTTGGATTAATCCTTCCTGACAAAAAAGATTTTCTTCCTGAAATAACTGCAAACTTCATTGCCTCTGCCATTTGAACAGGATTTTTTGCTTTCGCTATTGCGGTATTTATTAATACTCCATCGCAGCCCAGTTCCATTGCAATACTTGCATCTGAAGCTTGACCAATTCCAGCATCTATTATTAAAGGCAATTTGGTTTGTTGTCTGATAATTTTAATATTAACCTTGTTTTGTATTCCTAGCCCTGATCCAATTGGAGCAGCAAGAGGCATAATCGCTACAGCACCTGCATTTTCCAATCTTTTTGCCATTAACGGATCGTCATTACAATACACCATTACTTTAAAACCTTCTTTAGTTAATAATTCTGTAGATCTTAATGTTTCTATCATTTCTGGAAAAAGGTTTTTTTTGTCTCCTAAAACTTCTAATTTTACTAATTTCCATCCGCCTATTTCTCTTGCCAATCTTAAAGTTCTTATCGCATCTTCGGCATTAAAACATCCAGCAGTATTTGGTAAATAAGTTATTTTTTTTGGATCTATATAATCCATAAGTCTTGCTTTATTTTTATTTGATATATTTACTCTTCTTACTGCAACAGTTACAATATCCGCTCCTGAAACTTTTATTGCTTTTGCGCATTCTCTAAAGCTTCTATATTTACCAGTCCCTACAATTAAGCGTGATTTAAAGTTTTTATTTGCTATCTTTAATTTTCTATCAACCATTAACCGCCTCCTATAAAGTGTACTATTTCTATTTTATCACCTTTTTGTAAGTAAATTTTTGAAATTCTTTTTTTATCAATTATTTTTTTATTTAATTCTATAGCTATTTTATTTAGTGGAATTTTTAAATTTGTTATCAAACTCTTCATAGAAAAATTATGAATAACTTGAATTTGTTTACCATTTACTGTTATTTTTATTTTATTTTTTACTTTCATAGATTATAAGAACTTCGTGAGCAAAATATTAATTATCAATGGTCCTAATCTTAATCTAATAGGTGAAAGAGAACAATCACAATATGGTAGCAAGGATTACAAATACTTAGAGGATATTTGTAAGATAAAATCAACAGAATTAAATTTAACTCTTGAAATGAAACAATCAAATGTTGAAGGAGAGATTGTAGATTTTATACAAAGTGCTAGAAAAGAATACAGTGGGATTATTATCAACGCAGGTGGATATAGTCACACCTCAGTTGCTATAAGGGATGCTCTTGATGTATTCAAAGGTAAAATAATTGAGCTTCATATATCAAATATTTATAAAAGAGAGGAATTTCGTCATAAATCTTTATTAAGTGGTGTTGTTACAGGAATTATTTGTGGATTGGGGATAAATGGATATATTTTAGCCATAAATTCTATGCATGAAATGTTAAATGAAAATAAATAAAAATATAATTAAAGAACTTACTGAATATTTAAAAGAGTTTAATCTTACTGAGATAGAATACACAGAAAAAGATATTAAAGTCAAAGTGTCAAAATTATCTGGAGCAAACGTAGCTACAGTTAAAGAAATAAAATCAGAAATAAAATCAGAAAACATTAAACAAAATAATATTAGTGGCACTGAGGTTCCATCACCTATTATAGGAACAGCTTATTTAGCACCAGAACCTGGTGGTAAAAAGTTTGTAGAAGTCGGTAAAAAAATTAACAAAGGTGATACAATAATGATTGTTGAAGCTATGAAAACAATGAATCATGTACCATCTCCAATAGCAGGTACTGTAAAAAAAATTTGCGTCGAAGATGGTCAACCTGTTGAATATGGACATACGATAGCAATAATTGAGTAATAATGTTCAAAAAAATTCTTGTTGCAAATAGAGGTGAGATAGCTGTTAGAGTTATAAGAGCCTGTAAAGAATGGGGTATACAAACAGTCGCCATTCATTCTGATGTTGATAGAAATAGTATGCACGTTAGATTAGCTGACGAAAGTATATGTGTAGGTCCACACCAAGCAGCAAATAGTTATTTAAACATTCCTGCCATAATGTCAGCTATTGAATTGACAAATTCTGAAGCTGTTCATCCGGGATATGGTTTTTTATCTGAAAATTACGAATTTGCAAAAATTCTTGAACAAAACAAAATTAAATTTATTGGTCCATCGTCTTCATTAATTAAAATGATGGGTGATAAAATTGAAGCAAAAAAAATTGCAAAAAAATATGGTCTTCCAGTAATTGAAGGATCTGATGGGGGTGTATCTGATTTTGATGAAGCAAAAAAAATATGTAAGGAAATTGGGTATCCGGTACTGATAAAAGCAGCTGGTGGTGGTGGTGGAAAAGGTATGAAAGTTGTTACAAAAGAAGATGAGTTTGAAAACTTATTTTTGACTGCAAAAACTGAGGCAAAAAAATTTTTTGGTAATGATGAGGTATATATTGAAAAATTTTTTCAAAATCCAAGACATATCGAAGTTCAAGTATTATCTGGTAAAAATAGAACGGTACATCTTCATGAAAGAGATTGTTCTATACAAAGAAGACATCAAAAACTAATTGAAGAAACTCCCAGTCCTTTACTAAATGATCAGATAAGAAAAGATCTTTTTGAAAAAACTGTCAAAATGGTAAGTCAAATTGGATATGAAGGAGCCGGTACAGTAGAATTTATTTTTGAAGATGGAAAATTTTATTTTTTAGAAATGAATACAAGAATACAGGTTGAACATCCAGTAACAGAAGTAGTAACAGGAATTGATTTAATAAAAGAACAGATCTGGATTGCGTATGATGGCAATACTGCATTAAAACAGGAAGATATTAAGCCAAGAGGTCATGCAATTGAATGCAGAATAAATGCTGAAGATGTATCAAAAAATTTTCAACCTTCACCAGGAGAAATTACCATGTGTCATCAACCTTCAGGTTTTAGAACAAGGGTAGATGGAGCTATATTTCAAGGCTACAAAGTAACTCCATATTATGACAGCATGATTTGCAAAGTAATATGTCATGGAAGGAATAGAACTGAAGCAATTCAAAGAATGCGAAGATCCCTAGATGAATTTGTAATAGAAGGTATAAAAACAACAATAGACTTACATAAAATACTTTTAAATCACAAAAAATTTTTAAACTCAGATTTTAATGTGAGTTGGCTTGATAAAGAAAAGTTACTCTAAGAATAACACTTTTTTAACCAAATATCGTAGACAGGATGGTCAAAAGGTCTAATTGAAGGAGATGAGGCAAACGTCCAACCATTAAAGATAAATACTTTATTCTGATCTTTATTAACTGTATCTCTCACTTGCATATATGCTGTAACTTCTGGATCATCATCAAATTTTGAGTTGTTGCATTTTAATATGTTTATAGAGAGATTTTTAAATATATATTCCATGCCAACTTCAACCTCGACTATGTCGCTTTGAGAATTTACTTTATCCAATATTGTTAAAACTGCAAAATTTTCTGTTTTTGGTTGATTTTCACTTAGAGAATTAATCATTAATAAATAATAAGTAAAAAAAATAATTATAAAAACTTTAGCTTTTCCAAGAATTGTATTTTTTGTTTGAAACATTTTTACTTTTGTTTTTGTTTGGATGATAAGAATTGTCAGTTCCCGTTTGATTTGGCATATGCTCTTTTTGCCAACTATATTTATCTAATTCATGACTATTTTCAATTTTATTTCCCGTACGATGTATCCATGAGTACCATTCACTAGGTATTTTTGATGCTTCAACTTCTCCATTGTAAATAACCCATCTTTTTCCTGATTTGCTCTCATAATATTTGTTGCCTGAATTATCTTCGCCAACTAATTTTCCAAATAAAATTGTATTTAGTCTTGTGCCAAATGTTTGTTTGTTCCACCAAGTAAAAATTTCTTTAATCATTTTATTCAAATTATTTTCAATTTATAATTGTAAATTTACAATTAGACTATAATCGAAAAATGTATATATATAAATCTTATCAAGATTCAATTTACAAATAGGATTAAAATGGCAAAATACTTAGTAGAAACATATTATACGTGTAGCTTTAAAGTATCTCATTATTTAGATGATATAAATGAGGAAAATCTTAACAATTTAGAGAAAAATGACGATGGAAAATTCGAAATTATTGATATCAAATTAGATAATAGAAAAACAAAAAACCTTCAAGATACTAAAAGTAGTAAAGTCGAAATTGTTTCACAACCAGTTAGTAATAAAGATATTAAAAGTAGTAGCAAATCCAAACTAATTGATGAGAATTTTAAAAAAAATATAACTGAAAATATAGGTAAAAGATTTAGTATGCCTGATAGAAGAAAAGGTTATATACAAAAGGCCTCCATAGGTGACCACAAAGTATATTTGCATACTGGTGAATACGAGGATGGTAAAATAGGAGAGATTTTTATCGATACCAGTAAAGAAGGTGAGCTAGTAAAGGCTCTTATGAACAATTTTGCAATAGCAATATCATTAGGACTTCAGTATGGAGTACCGCTAGATGAATTTGTAAATGCATATTTAGATACGAAATTTGAACCTTCTGGTAAAGTTTATGGAAATGATAGAATAATGAGCGCGAGTTCAATATTAGATTATATTTTCAGAGAGCTAGCGATATCCTATTTAAATAGAGAAGATTTAGCTCACACCCCATCTATAGCTGGTAATTCTGACACAAGTGAAAGTCAAGAAAGTGAAGATCAGAATCAATTAATCAAGCTTGTAAAAGATATTACAAGTAAAGGATTTGTTAGAAACGATTATAAAAAAAAACTGGTGGATTTATCAGATATTAGAATAAATCTTAAAGGAAAAAAATAGTTATTTTTTTCTTTTTGAAATATAAAGTTCTTTTAATTGATTTTCGTCTACTTCAGATGGTGCATTCATCATTAAATCTTGTGCGTTTTGGTTCATTGGAAACATAGTCACCTCTCTAATATTTTTTTCTTCTGCTAATAACATCACGATCCTATCTATTCCGGGAGCAATGCCCCCATGGGGAGGTGCGCCATAGCTTAAAGCATTAATCATGCCGCTAAACTTTTCATCCACTTCTTCCTTAGAGTAGCCAGCGATTTCAAATAATTTATACATTAAATCAGGTTTATGGTTCCTGATAGCTCCTGAAGACAATTCAATTCCATTACATACAATGTCATATTGAAAAGCTTTTAGTTTCAGAGGTTCTGAAAGATCCAAATTATCAGTGTCCCCTTGCGGCATAGAAAAAGGGTTGTGACTAAATTCGATCTTTTTAGTATTTTCATCTATTTCAAACATTGGATAGTCAACTACCCAACAAAATGAAAAAACATTTTCGTCAATTAAGTTTAATTCATTTGCTATTTTGCCTCTTGCATTACTTAATAATTTCTCAACTTCTGATTTATTTCCACAAGACATAAATATTGTATCACCTATTTCAGCATTCATTTTTGTCATTATTTCTTTAAGGGATTTGTCAGAAAAAAATTTTCCTACAGGTCCTTTAGCGCTCAATTTGTCAGAATTTTCTATAGAAAAATATGCAAGACCAGATGATCCTTCATCTTTTGCCCATTTATCAATTCCGTCAAAAAAACTTCTTGGTTTTTGAGATGTATTTTTTGTAACTATTCCTCTAACTATCGATCCTTTACTTACTAATTTTTTAAATATTTCAAAGTTAACATCGTCTCTTTTAAAAATTTCAGTAATATCGGCTATTTCCAAAGGATTTCTCAAATCTGGTTTGTCAGAACCGTATTTAAGCATAGCCGTATCAAAAGGAATTCTAGGAAATTTTTCATGGAGTAACTTTTTAGAGGAAAATTTTTTGAATAAATTTACAAATAATTCCTCAACTATTTTGAATACATCCTCTTGTTCTACAAAAGACATTTCCAAGTCAAGTTGATAAAACTCACCTGGACTCCTGTCCGCTCTTGCGTCCTCATCTCTAAAACATGGTGCAATTTGAAAATATTTATCAAAACCAGATACCATGATTAATTGTTTAAATTGTTGTGGCGCTTGAGGTAATGCGTAAAATTTACCAGGATTTAGTCTGCTTGGTACTAAAAAGTCTCTAGCACCCTCTGGGCTAGATGAAGTTAATATAGGTGTTTGATATTCTAGAAAACCATATTTTTGCATTTCAGTTCTAATAAATGAAATAATTTTGGATCTTAAAATAATATTATTATGAATCTTATTTCTCCTTAAATCTAAGAATCTGTACTTTAATCTAATTTCTTCAGAATATTCTTGATCTGAAAAAACAGGTAGTGGTAATTCCTTAGTTCTTGCAAGTATTTTAAATTTTTCAATTCCTACCTCAATTTCTCCAGTATTTAAATTTTTGTTAATTGTATCTTTTTCTCTCGCTAAAACTTTACCTTCAACTTGTAGTACAGTTTCTAATGGAAGTTTTTCTATTTCTTTAAATATTTTTTTACCCTCATCAATTACACATTGAGTTAGTCCATAGTGATCTCTTAAATCTAAAAATAATAGATTTCCGTGATCTCTTTTTTTATTTATCCAGCCTGATAACTTTATTGTTTGATCTTTGTTATTTAAAGTTAGTTCTCCGCAAGTGTGTGTCCTAAATTTACTCAATTTATTATCTCTTTTATTATTTTAAAGTTAATAGATTTCTTTTTCTTTAAACTCAATTCATCAATCTTATATATAAATTCGTGCATTTTACTATACGATCTCGCAATTCTTTTTATAATATAATCTATAATTTTGTTATCCAATTTAATTTGTCTATCGGAGAAGCTTTTTAAAATTATTGCATAAATCAACTCATCATCTGGCTGTTCAATTGTAGCTATAATGCAGTTCTTTAATCTTGATAATAAATCTGGGAGTGTGAATTTCATTGTATCTATTGGTTTTTTTGACGAGATTAATAAATATTTATTATCCTGTTCAACTAAATTGAATATAGAATAAAGAAGTTTTTCGTCAAAACTTTCTTCTAGGTCTTCAATTATTATACTGTTTGAAAGTTTAATTTTTTTTAAAATCTTATCTTCGATATTGTTGCTATATAAATATAAAGCATTACTTTTTTTTTTAAATATGTTTGATAAATGTGTTTTGCCAGAATATTTTTCTCCAGCTAAGTTGACAATTTTTTTTTCCCATTTAGGCCAAGCCTCTATAATATTTTTTGCAAAATAATTACTTTTAGACACATAGTAATCATTTTCATCAAAACTTTCAGTAATTCCAAAGTCTAAGAGTTTTTGATCTAATTCTCTCATTCTATATTCCAAATATTACTAGATGAATTTATGTTTATATCATTCACTTTTAAAGTATTTAGAAATTTTTCAGGATTATTATTGTAAGTTATTTTATATATAATATCTTCACTACTAATTTTTTCTATTTCATATTCATATACAAAATCTGATTGATTTAATATATTTTCTAATTTCTCAGAAATTATGAAATTGCTGTTTTTTACTGAAATTTTTATGGGTATTGAAATTGAGGTATTGATTTTATTAATCAACTTCCATTTGTCTTCATATAAATTTTTTAAGTTTAAAATAATTTGATCTAATAGTTTATTATCTTCATAATTGATGTTTTTTTGATCTAAATTAAATTTAAAGTTTGAATTTGAAAAACTAATTTTGGAAAATATTTGTAAATTTTTTTTATTTTTATAAAATACAACAATAAAAATATTTTCGAAGTTATATTTATTTGTAATCTCAGATAAATCATTGTTTTCAATATTATTTTTTAATCTTTGAAAAAGACGAAAATTTTCAATATTTTCATCTGGTAAATTATAATTTAATAAGAAATAATTTTTATTAACATTATTCCAATTGTTATAAAAATAATTTTGATCAAAAAACTTAATTTCGTTACTTTGTGTATCAATTAAAATTGGGATAAAAAGCACGTCTGTATCTTTTGGAACAGAAGAAATAACATTTTTTCCTCTAATAAAAGATAATAATTTTTCTTTGTCAAACTTAACCTCAAAATCAACCTCATAATTATTGTCTACAAATTTTTCATTTGTTATGGAAAAATTATCTATCAATGAATTAATTTTATTGCTTGGTACATTTTTAAATAAATTTTTATCTTTACTTTCTACAATTCTAAAAATTAATGTTTTAAATCCTTTTTTGAAACCCTTTTTTATTACTTCATCTTTGTTAAAATTTGTGTCGTATTGTTCTTTAATTTTAATATTTTTAACTGTGTAATTGTCTGCAAATACTATAGTTGTGGAAAACTTGATAAAAACTAAAATGAAAAGTAAAAAAAAAAAGTATAAGTAAATATTAATTTTATTTTTGATTAAAAACATAACTTAAACATGGGATCGAAGAATTTTACATATAAGAAAAGTGGTGTAAGCATAAAAAAAGCAGATAAATTTATTAAATTTATATCCTCAAGCACAAAAAAATCAAAAAAAAGTGGTAAATTTAAGAATATTGGAGGTTTTGGAGCGCTTACGAAACTGCCAAGTAATATGAAGAATCCATATCTTGTAACTAGCACAGATGGAGTTGGTACAAAAATTGAAGTTGCAAATATGCTAGGTAAATTTGATACAATTGGAGTGGATCTTGTGGCAATGTGTGTAAATGACATTATAGTTCAAGGAGCAAAACCTTTAGTTTTTTTAGATTATATATCAGTCGAAAAAATCGATACGAAAAAGCTAAAAAATATAATTAGAGGAATTATTAAAGGCTGCAAATTAGCTGACTGTGAATTAGTTGGTGGAGAAACTGCAGAAATGCCTGGAACATATTCCAAAGGTAAATTTGATATTGCAGGATTTTCTTTAGGCTTAGTAGAGAAAGACAAAATATTATTAAATAAAATAAAAGAAAAAGATTTAGTACTGGCAATACCTTCCAGTGGTCTCCACTCAAATGGATATTCCCTAGTTAGACATATTATAAAAAAAAAGAAAATTAATATAAAAAAAAATTCATTTTTAAAAAAAGAATTATTGGTACCAACTAAAATATATGTAATGCATGTATTAGAATTAATTAGAAAAAAGTATTTGAATGCTTGTGCAAATATCACTGGTGGTGGATTAAAAGACAATATTGAAAGAATAATACCAGATAATTACTGCGCTGAAATAAATTTAGAAAAAATAAAAACATTAAAAATATTTAGATGGCTTAAAAGTCAAGGTGTTAGCGATAAAGAAATGTTAAAAACTTTTAATTGTGGTGTGGGTTTTTGTTTAATAGTAAAACGTTCAAACCACAAAAAAGTAATTAGATTATTTCCAAAAAAATATAAACCATATGTAATTGGAAAAATTAAAAAAAATTCAGAAAAAGTAAAATTGAGTGGAAAAGTTATCTGGTAAAAAAAATACAGCAGTTTTAATAAGTGGTAGAGGTAGTAATCTAAGATCACTAGTTAAATATTCAAAAACGAAAAAATCTTTAATTAGAATTGTTCTAGTTGTCTCTAATAATTTTAGTGCAAAAGGATTGGATTATGCAAATAAGTCTAAGATCAATAATGTCTTTATTAAAGATTCTAAAAAAAAAAGTTTTGAAGATCGATTGTTAAAATTATTAAAAAAGAATAATGTTGATTTGATTTGTTTAGCTGGATTTATGAAAATACTATCAGGTAGTTTTATAAGAAAATTTAATAAACCTATACTTAATATTCATCCTTCACTTCTTCCTAAGTATAAAGGCCTAAATACACACAATAGAGCAATTCAAAATAAAGACAAATACTCTGGAGCTACAGTTCATATCGTCAATGAGAAATTAGATTCAGGTAAGATTATATTACAAAAAAAAGTAAAAATTCTAAAATCTGACAGTATAAAAAGTTTAGAAAAAAAAGTTTTAAAAATCGAGCATAAAATATATCCAAAAGCAATTTTTAGACTACTAGCTAGTGATTAAAAAAAAAATCTAGTTCAATCTTAGCATTTTCAAGACTGTCTGAACCATGAACAGAGTTTTTATCAATTGATATACCGTATTTTTTCCTCAAAGTGCCCTCATCTGCGTCAACCGGATTTGTTGCTCCCATTAACTTTCTATTTTCCATAACAGCATTTTCTCGTTGTAGAGTCATGACAACAATAGGGCCTGAAGACAAATAATTGCATAAATCGTTATAAAACGGTTTGGACTCATGTACTTTATAAAACTTTTCAGCTTCCTCTTTAGATATATGGATTTTTTTTTCTTTTATTATTTCAAATCCTTTATTTGTAAATTCCTGCTTAATCTTATCTTGAAGATTTCTTTCAACTGCATCTGGTTTAATTATCGATAGAGTTTGCTCAATATTACTCATAGTTATCCTCAATTAATTTATTCAACAATCTAACTCCATAACCAGTTGCACCACCAGAGTTAAGTGCTCCTCCATATTTTGAAAATGCCATGCCAGCAATATCTAAGTGAGCCCAAGGAGTTTTGTTTATTATGAACCTCTGCAAAAATTGTGCTGCTGTGGTCGAACCTGCTCCACCTACATAATTAATATTTTGCATATCTGCGTTTTTAGAATTTATTAATTTGTCAAAGTTTTCGTTCAAAGGCATTCTCCAGAGTTTTTCCTCAACACTTTCACCTGCATCAATTAGTTGTTTAGATAATTTATCATTATTTGAAAATAGACCTGCATATTCTGAGCCAAGAGAAACAATTATAGCTCCGGTTAATGTTGCTAAATCAACAATAAATTGTGGCTTAAATTTTTCTTCGGTAAATGTTAAAGCATCTGCTAAAACTAATCTTCCCTCGGCGTCAGTATTTAAAACTTCAATTGTTTTTCCGCTATAAGATTTTACAATGTCTCCAGGTCTTTGAGCATTTCCACTTACCATATTTTCGACAAGTCCAACAACTCCAACAGCATTAATTTTTGATTTTCTTAAAGCAAGAGTTTTCATTAAACCAACAACAGTAGCAGAGCCTGCCATATCATAGGTCATATCTTCCATAAATTTTGCTGGTTTTAAAGAATAACCTCCAGTATCGAAGCATACACCTTTTCCGACAAATCCTAAGGGTTTAGATTTACTTTTTGTGCCTTTCCATTCAATAGTTACTAAATATGAACCTCTGACACTTCCTTGGCCTACACCCAATAAAGCATTCATACCCATCTTTTTTAATTTTTTTTGATCATATACAGTAACTTTTAATCCAAATTTTCTTAATTTAACTATACGTCTTGCATATTCATCTGGATGTAGAACATTTCCTGGCTCTGATACAAGGTCTCTGGTAAGAAATACACCTTCTAAAATTGAATTTAATTTATTTCTCAATAGATTTGTCTTTTTTGATTTATCTCCAACTATATATAAGTTTGTAGTTATGTTTTTCTTTTTATCAGTTTTATAAACATTAAATTCATATGATTTAAGTTGCACACCATGTAAAAACTTCTCTAATTGTGTATTAGTTATTTTAGATAAATTTGTTTCAAAAAAAGATTTTTCAATTTTATTATTCTTTAGAAAAACAAATAAATTAGATCCAAGTTTCTCATAATCTAGCGAAGTTTTAGACTTCGTACAATTTACAAAAGTATAGGTTCTGTCATTTAAATTTTGGATCAGAAATTTTCTCTCTAAGAATAATTTATTTGCAAATAAAGATTTATTTAGAGATTTAACGATTCTGTTTTGAGTGGTTTTATCCTTTATCAAAATAACCTGATTATCTTTGGCTACTTTGGGTGCTTTAGTTACAAATTCTAATTTTAGCTTCATTTTTTTGAAATATTTTATAGATAATGTTGTATATTTATTAAATTTATAATTTCAATGAATAAATTAATATTTCGTAAACTATATTTAGATATATTTACTTTTTTTATACTGTCTTGTCTAGCAATCACATCAATTGTATGGGTTATTCAAGGCGTAAATTTATTAGATATAGTAACAGAACAGGGTCATTCTTTTAAAGTTTACTTCGTTTATTTGCTCTTAACTTTGCCAAAAATTTTTTCTAAATTAATAATATTTGCTTATTTTTTGAGTCTGTTTGTTGTCATTAATAGGTATGAAGAAAACAATGAAATATTAGTTTTTTGGATTAATGGGATAAAAAAAATTACTTTTGTAAATTTTATATTCAAAGTATCTTTTATTTTTGTAATTATACAATTGTTATTTAATTTATTTATAGTTCCTTACTCACAAAACTTGGCTCAGTTGTACCTTAAAACTTCTTCAATTGATTTTTTTCCAAAATTAATACAAGAAAAAAAATTTTCCAAAGTTTCAGATAACTTAAATATTTTTGTTGAAGAATATAAAAATAATGGATTGTTGAAAGGGATATATATAAAAGAAAATCTAAAAAATGGAGGAAATAAAATTATAATTGCAGGACAAGGTGAGCTCAAGCAAAATGATGATGGATATAATTTTCAACTATATAAAGGTAAAATTATAAATTTAGATAAATCTGGAAATTTTAATTTAGGATTTGCAGAAACTACATATGAATTATCTGATATTAATTTTAAAACTAGAAAAGGGAGAAAATTAAGTGAAACAAAAAGTTCTTTTTTATTTTATTGTTTGAAAAAATATATTAATAATAGAAAAGATAAATCTCTAAGATGTGGTGATAAAAATTCTTTTTTGATTAAAGATATTTATGAAGAAACATACAAAAGAGTTATAAATCCAGTTTATATAATTATATTATCATTAGTGAGCTCTCTTATAATTTTGAAGAGAAAAGTTATTAAATTTGAAAAATTTGTTAAATTCTTAATATTTTTTTTTGGTTTTATAATTATTGTAATGTCGGAACTAACTTATAAATTTATTAATTCTAAAACAGAATATGAAATAATATCACTATCTCTTCCTATATTTTTAATATTCATATTTTATTTTTGTATTTTAATAAAAACTAATTTTAAACTAAGATATTTATGACTTTTAAGAAATACCATACCTACTTAGCTCGTTTATTTGTGAGTAAATTTATAAAGATAAGTATAGTGTTCCTTTGCACAGTGATTTTGATAAATTTTTTTGAAGAAATAAGATTTTCTGAAAAATATAATATTGAAATTTATTATGTTTTTTATCTATCATTGTTAAATGCTCCATCACTAATTTTTGAAATTTTGCCATTTATATTTTTTGTATCAATAATATTTTTTTATTTAGACTTAAGTGAAAAAAACGAGCTAGAAATTTTTAATTCAAACGGGATAAGTAATTTAAAAATTGTTTTTTTTTCAACTATTATAACAATTATTATGGGTGTATTTATATTGATATTTTACTATACCTTATCATCAAATTTGAAAAGTATATATCTAGACGCGAAAAATAGGTTTTCAAATTCTAATGAATATTTAGCTGTAGTTAATAATGATGGGCTTTGGATTAAAGAAGAAATAGATAATAAACTCTACATAATTCATGCAAAAAAATTAAAGAAAAATAAATTAAAATATCTGACAATTAATCAAGCAACAAAATATTACGAAAGTGAGAATACAATTGTCGCCGAAAGTGCAAACATATTATCTAAAAATTGGAAATTAGAAAATGTTTCAATTTTGAGTAATGATGGAGCATCTAAAAAGTTCAAAAGCTATGTGTATAATTCATCTTTTGATGGTGAGATTATTTCAAATCTTTTTTCAAATTTAAATGCTTTAAATATTTATGAACTTCATAAGCTCTCTAGAAGTTACTTGAATATTGGTTATTCTAACACAGATATAAAAATACACTTAAATAAAATTTACAGTATGCCATTGTTTTATGTTTTAATGACTATTTTGGGTTTTGTTATTATAAATAAACTTAAGGCCATAAAATCGAAATTTTTTGTAATAATTTTTGGTATATTTGTGTCAGTTGTTGTTTACTATTTAAATTATTTTTCAAGTTTACTAGGAACTAATGGTGTATTACCAATATACCTATCTATATGGGCTCCTCTTCTTATACTTTTTTTAATTTGTAATATTGGATTATTAAAAATAAATGAAAATTAGTAAATTATTATTAATATCAATAATAACATTTATAGCATTTACAAATATGCTTTTATCACAGGAAATAAAATTTAAAGCAGAAAAAATGGATATTGGGCAGAATGGAAAATTAATAATTGGTTATAATTCTAATACTAATATTCCTGAAGATAACATAAATATTTTTTCTAAGAAAGTTGAATACAATAAAAATAAGAGTTTGGTTATTTTCACAGATAACGTTTTTTTTTATGATAAGAAAAATAACATTATAATTGAGGGTGATAAAATCATATATGAAAAAAATAAAAATTTAATTTTTAGTGAGGGGCCAGCAAAATATAATATTGATGATAAATATGATATAAAAAGTGAAAATACATATTTTGATAGAGCAAAAAAGATTATCTATGGTGATAAAGAAGCGATAGTTGAGGATCAAGAAAAAAATATTTTTAAGCTAAAAGAGAAGTATAAAATTCTTATTAATGAAGAAATTATTAAATCAAAAAAATCATTAATTTTAGATAAAAATGATAATAAGTATATATTTGAAGATTTAGTTTTAAATTTGCAAACAAATGAAATTTTAGGTAAAGAAATTAAAGTTGAGTTTAAAGATACATATTTTGGCAATGAAAATAATGATCCAATACTAAAGGGACGAAGCTCATATTCCAATGAACAAGAATTAAAAGTATATAAAGCAGTATTTAGTACTTGTAATACTCAAGATAAAGAATGCAGAGGATGGGAAGTAAATTCAGATGAATTTAGACATGATAAAGAAAAAAAGATATTTGAATATAGAAATTCATGGTTAAAGCTATTTGATTATAAAGTTCTTTTTACGCCATATTTTAATCACCCTGATCCAAGTGTTAAAAGAAAATCGGGGTTTTTAACCCCATATTATGGCACTTCGGACAGTCTAGGTACTCAATTAAATTTTCCATATTTTAAAGTAATAGATATAGATAAAGATATAACATTTAATCCCAGATATTATGCTGATAAGAGTTTTTTATTACAAAATGAATATAGACAAGCTTTAAAAAATTCAAATATTTTAAGTGATTTCAGTTTTCTAATTGGTGAGGCAGGAACTAAAGGACATTTATTTTATAATCAAATAGGAAAAATAAGCAACAATACAGACTTCGAATTAAATATCCAAAATGTTAAGGGCGACAATTATTTAAAGACACACAAATTAAAAGATAATTCTTTAATAATAAAAGATGATAGCGTTCTATTATCAAATTTAGACTTAAACTGGCAACTTAATAACTCCAATTTATTTACATCTTTTAAAATATACGAAGATTTATCAAGAAATTATCATGATAGATATCAATATATTTTACCAGATTTTAATTTTACTAAAAATATTATTATTCCTGATAGTTATAATGGCAAATTTAATTTTAATTCATATGGTTATAATAAGTTATATAATACGAATGTAACTGAAAGTGTTCTAACTAATGATTTTCTTTTTTCGTCAAATGAATACGTTAATTCAAAAGGAATTGCTTCAAATTTTAACTTATTATTAAAAAATTCAAATGATCATTCAAATAATTCAACAAATTTTCAAGATAATTTGAATTATAACTTATTTGGACTATTTAAATATGATGCTAGCTTTCCTTTACAGAAAAGAATGGAAAATTATACACATTTTTTAAAACCATTAATTTCATTTAGGTATAGTCCAAATGGTAATAGTGACTTATCTGGAAAAGATTTGTACTTAAACTACAACAATGCTTTTGGAATTAATCGTATTAGTGAAAGTTCACAAGTAGAAGGAGGAGAGTCTGTAAATTTAGGCTTAGAATTTAAAAGAAAAGATAGTAATGGACTGGATATAATTGATTTAAAGCTCGCAAACATAATAAAGATAGATGAAGATTATCGAATGCCAGATAAATCAAAATTAAATAAAAAAAGATCTGATATTTTTGGAGAAATAAATTACAATTTTAGCAACAAAATAAATTTGGGATATTACTTTTCATATGACAAAGATTTGAAATATTCCAACCGTGATGAGTTGAGCTTTGATTTAAATGCGAATAATTTTTTAACTAATATTTCATATTATTCTGTACATAATGATCTTCCGAATATTGAGACTATTAAAAATTCAAGTAAATTCTATTACGATAATGAAAACTCTCTTGGATTTGAGGTTTCAAAGGATTTAAGTAATAATTTTACACAATATTATAATTTGATGTATTCTCATGAAACGGACTGTATTTCATTTAATTTAAATTATAATAAATCTTTTTATAGAGATGGAATTCTAGAACCTACAAAATCTTTATCTTTTTTAATTAAAATTATACCATTCACAGAATTAGGCGTTCCTAACTTAGGGGAATTAATAAATAATTAATTTGAATGTATAAAATTTATATATTATTTTTTTTGATATTTTTCATACCTAAATTAAACGCTCTTAGTTCAAATATAAATATTAAATTTAAAATAGGTGATGAGATTATAACAAATATAGATATAGAAAATGAGAAGAATTATCTAATATTTTTGAGACCAAAACTTAGTTCATTGCCTAAAAAAGAGCTTCTTAAGATTTCAGAAAATTCTTTAATTAAAGAAATTATTAAGAATAAAGAATTAAAAAGAGTTTTTAAAAATATAAAAAATAAAGACTTAACAAAAGATATCAAAA
>CABYQM010000014.1 GCA_902521075.1 uncultured Pelagibacteraceae bacterium | reverse complement strand
GATGACAAATATGAAATCGTTGCAGGGGTATTTTCTAGAAGTGTTGATAAATCTAGGAAATTTGGACAAAGTATAGGTTTAGATAAATCTAGATGTTATTCAAATTACAAGGAGATGTCTGAAAAAGAAGCGAAAAGAAAAGATGGTATTAATGTTGTAGCAATAATGACTCCACCATCAAGTCATCAAATTATTGCGGAAAATTTTATAAAAAAAAACATACATGTAATTTCAGACAAGCCATTTGCTGGAAATCTTGAGCAGGGAAAAAAACTATATAAAGCGATAAAAAATAACAAAAAAATTAAATATGCACTGACTCACAACTATTCATCTTATCCAATGGTTAGAGAGGCAAAAAATTTAGTTGAAAAAGGAAAAATTGGAAAAGTTGAATATATCAATGTTGAATATATTCAGGATTGGACAGATGGTAATAAAATTTCAAAATCAAATTCAAAAAAGGTTTTTAAATGGAAAGTTGATAAAAAAATTGTTGGTGTATCAGCAGTTCTCAATGAAATAGGATCACACGCATATCATCTAGCAATTTATATTACAGGCCTTAAAGGAGAAAAACTGATAGCCGATGTAAGTAAATATTCGAAGGACGTTAAAATGGATAATAACGCACAAGTTTTTGTTAATTTTAACAATGGTGCTAAAGGAATTGTATGGACATGTGTAACAGCTAAAGGTGGTGTTTATGGTTTAAGAATTAGAGTATATGGTTCTAAAGGAAGTTTAGAATGGGTTCAAAATGATCCAAATTATTTAAAATTTAATCCAAGCAAAGGAGCAGTAAAGTTTTTAGAAAGAGGATATACAAAAGCAAATTTTTCAAAAAAATTTTCTAGAGTAAAATTTGGTCACCCTGAAGGATATTTAGATGCTTTTGCAAATATATATAAGGAATTTGCTGAATATTTAAAAACGAATACAAAAAAAAGATTTTATTTTCCTAACGAAGAAGAGGGTTTGGAGACTGCTAAATTCATTGATGCATGTAAGAAATCATCATTAAAAAAACAATGGGTAAAAATTTAATTAACGTAGCATTATTCGGTTTGGGAAGAATAGGACTAATGCATGCAAATAATTTAATAAATAATAAAAATTTTAACCTTTTATATATTTTCGATGTTAATAAAAAACTTGCAAAAAAAGTTTCAAAAAATCTAAATTGTCAAAATATTGAAAGTCCTCAAATAGCATATAGAGATAAAAAAATTGATTGTATTTTTATCTCTTCCACTACATCAACTCATCTTAAATTTATATATGAAAGTATAAAAAGTAACAAAACAGTATTTTGTGAAAAACCTTTAGATTTAAATTTAAAAAAAATTCAAAATTACGAAAAAAAAATAAATAAATTTAATCATAAAATTCAAATTGGATTTAACAGAAGATATGATCCAGGTCATAGTTCTCTAAAAAATAATTTAATAAAAGGCAAGATAGGAAAGCTAGAGAAAATAATTATTACTAGCAGAGATCCGGCTGCTCCATCTATAAATTATTTAAAAGCCTCAGGCGGTATTTTTAAAGATATGATGATCCATGATTTCGATCTAGCAAGATATTATGCGGGTAAAGACGAATTTGTTTCTATATTTGCCACAGGGAGCAATATTTCTAATAAATACTTCAATAAACTTAAAGATTTCGAGCTTGCTACGGCAATTTTGAAAACAAAAAATGGTGTTCAATGTATTATTAGTAATTCTAGACATTGTAGTTTTGGATATGATCAAAGAGTAGAGCTTTTTGGAAGCAAAGGAATGATTATTTCTGATAATATCAAAGAAAATGAGATTAGTTTGTATTCTAATAAAAATACAAATGCACGATCAAGCTTTAAACATTTTTTTATAGAAAGATACGACCAGGCATACAAAGAACAGTTGAATGATCTTGCTAAATTATTCAGATCAAATTTAAGACCTAAAAGTGGTTTTATTGATGGAAAGATTTCAATACAAATTGCTGAGAGTGCTATCCGGTCATTAAAATCAAAAAAGTTTGAAAAAATAAAATATTAAAAATCAACTTTAGGTTGAATACAACCTGCTTCTTTACAATCTAAATAAATTTATGTTAGCTTTAATGTTTAAAAGTTAACTTTTATTTAAGAGAGGAAATTAAAAATGAAAACAATAAAGAACTTTATATTAGCTGTTGCTGCATGGGCAATGATGTCTGTATCAGCATTAGCAACTGATATAATTGTTGTTTCACATGGACAAGCTAATGACCCTTTTTGGTCGGTAGCTAAAAATGGAGTTGATGCTGCTTGTAAAGATATGGGAGTATCTTGCAAATACACTGCGCCTGGAACTTTTGACATGGTTGAAATGGCAAAACTAATTGATAACGCTGTATCACAAAAACCAAAAGGTATTGTAATTACTTTGCCTGATGCAGCTGCATTAGGAAAATCTGTTAAAGCAGCAATAGCTGCTGGTATACCAGTAGTTTCTATGAACTCTGGTTCGGATGACTATGCATCATTAGGAATTAGTGCACACGTAGGTCAAACTGAATTTGAAGCTGGTGTTGGTGGCGGACAAAAAATGAAAGCTGCTGGAGGAAAAAAAGCTTTATGCGTTAACCACGAAGTTGGAAACGTAGCGCTTGATAGAAGATGTGCAGGTTTCAAAAAAGGTTTTGGTGGATCTGTTGATATTCTTGGAACATCAAATGACCCAACTGAAATTCAAAAAGCTGTTGCTGCAAAATTAGGTGGTGGATATGACACTATTCTAACGTTAGGAGCTGGTTTATCTGGTGAAGCAGCACTAAAAGCTTTAGAAGCTGCTGGTAAAGTTGGAAATGTTAAATTAGGAACATTTGATATGTCACCTAACATGTTAAAAGCTGCTGCTGCAGGTAAAGTAGAGTTTTTAATTGACCAACAACAATATCTACAAGGTTATTTGCCAATAGCTATTTTTGCTCAGTACATGAGATGGGGAACAATGCCTGCTGGTGTAGTTATGACTGGACCTGGATTTGTTACTCCTGATAATGCTGCTAAAGTAATTAAATGGGCAGCTCAAGGTTATAGATAAAATCTATATTTAAGGCCTGACTAAATTTTTTAGTCAGGCCTTTTTTCAAAATATAAATGTCATTAAAATCAAAAAGTATTTCATCAAAAAGTAGTCTTAATGAAGACGAGCGTCTAAAAAAAATATCACCACTAAGAGTTTTATTGAATAGGCCTGAGTTAGGTGCATTAGGTGGCTCAATACTTGTATTTATATTTTTTGGAATCGTAGCTGGCGATACTGGTATGTTTAGCGCCTATGGAATGCTTAATTTCCTCGATGTTTCAGCTAATTTAGGAATTATAGCAATAGCAGCAGCGATGTTAATGATTGGCGGTGAATTTGATTTGTCAATTGGATCAATGATTGGCTTTGCTGGAATTTGTATTGCAATTCCTGCGATTTACTGGGGTTGGCCTTTATGGATGAGTATAGTTTTTGCTTTCGCTATGGCAGTATTGGTTGGATACTTTAATGGCATAATGGTTGTCAAAACTGGTTTGCCATCTTTTATTGTAACACTTGCAATGCTTTTTATTTTAAGAGGTTTGACATTAGCAATAACAAGATTGATTACTGGTAGAACTCAAGTTCCAGGACTAAGAGTATTAATTGAAGATGATCCATTAGCTTGGTTATTTGCTACAGATACTTTTAAATGGCTTTTTACTTGGTTGGGATCATTAAAATTAATTGAACTAAGAACTGATGGAACTCCTCTTGCAACTGGAATACCTCCATCAGTTATTTGGTTTATTGCATTAACATTGTTTGCAACATGGATATTGATGAAAACAAGATACGGTAATTGGATCTTCGCATCTGGAGGCGATAAGGTTGGAGCAACAAATGTGGGTGTGCCTGTTGGAAGGGTAAAAATAAGTTTATTTATTGGTACAGCAGTTGCTTCTACTATTTTTGCTTGTATTCAAGTATTAGATGCGGGTTCCGCAGATACTATGAGAGGTACTTTAAAAGAACTAGAAGCTATTGCAGCTGCTGTTGTTGGTGGGTGTCTCTTAACTGGAGGGTATGGATCTGCAATAGGTGCTGCTTTTGGTGCAATTATATTTGGCACTGTATCTATGGGAATATTTTATACAGACGTTGACACTGATTGGTTTAAAGTTTTCTTAGGAGCAATGATGTTGATAGCTGTAGTGTTTAATAACTATATCAGAAAGAAAGTGACTGAGAGTAAATAATGTCAGACTATCTCGTTCAATTTAATAATATTAGTAAGTTTTTTGGGAAGGTAATTGCGCTTAAAGATGTAACTATGAGATTAAAAAAAGGTGAGATCATGTGCTTGCTTGGAGATAATGGAGCAGGAAAGTCGACTTTAATTAAAACTTTAGCAGGTGTTCATAAGCCAGATGAAGGAGAAATTATATTTGAAGATAATAAAATTGTTTTTGACTCACCCAAAGATGCTTTAGATATTGGTATAGGAACAGTTTATCAAGATCTAGCATTAGTTCCTTTAATGAGTGTTACTAGAAATTTTTTTATGGGAAGAGAGCCTCAAAAAGGTATTCCTTTCCTTAAAACTTTTGATGTGGAGAAAGCAAATAAGATAGCAGCAGATAGAATGGGACAGATAGGTATCGATGTTAGAGATCCATCTCAGGCAGTTGGAACTATGTCCGGTGGTGAAAGACAATGCCTAGCAATATCACGAGCTATATATTTTGGAGCAAAAGTTTTAGTTTTAGATGAACCAACTTCTGCTTTAGGAGTTCATCAAGCATCAATGGTATTAAAATATATTGTAAAGGCTGCGTCTGAGGGATTGGCTGTAATTTTAATTACTCACAATGTACATCATGCTTACCCTGTTGGTAATAGTTTTACTGTACTTAACCGAGGAAAAAGCATGGGAACATTCCAAAAAAAAGATATTTCTAGAGAAAAGCTTCTTAGTATGATGGCTGGTGGTGAAGAATTAGACAAACTTGAAGTCGAACTTCAAGAAATGGATAGAATTCACAACAAAAATTAGATATTACGCCATATATCTTTACCATGACAAAATCATTTCCTTTGCTCTTTATATTATTATGGTCATCGGCTTTCATATCTGGGAAAGAAATTGTTCAAAATGCTTCTCCATTTGCAGCTTTAGCATTTAGGTTTGGGATTGTAACAATTGGTTTTCTTGTATTTGCTTATCTCAGTAATGATAAAATTTTCGGAAAATTAAAAAATATTATAGAAAGTTTTTCAACAGGTATTTTATTTCATGGGATTTATTTAGGTGGATGTTGGTATGCATTTTCAATTGGGATGCCAGCTGCAATTGTAGCTTTAATAGTTACACTTCAACCGATTTTAACAAATATTTTATCTGGTCCTATTTTTGGAGAAAAAATATCTTGGAAACAGTGGGTAGGTATCAGTTTAGGTTTCATTGGTTCTGTCACTGTCTTAGGAATTGATTTCGGAAAAGAAATTCCTCCTTTAGGATTGTTAGCTACAGTCTTAGCTTTATTTGCAATAACAGCTGGAACATTGTGGCAAAAAAAATTAAGTGGAAATTTAGCTTTGTCAGTTAACAATGCGTATCAAGCAGTTGGTGGTTGCCTTTTTAATCTATTATTAATGTTTATATTTGAAAATGCTTACATAAATTTTACAACTAGTTTTATATTGGGTATGTCTCACCAAATTATATTAGTTTCATTTGGAGCTTTTACTATTCTTATGTTTTTAATCAAAAGAGGTAGTGTGGGCAAAACTACTACTTTATTTTTTTTAGTACCTCCTACCTCAGCGGTGATGGCATGGATATTTTTAAATGAAAAATTAACATTTACTGACATAATTGGTTTTTTAATAACAACTGTTGGAGTATTTATAGCTACAAGGGATAAAAAATAAATGGATAACAATTTTTTTAAAAAAATAAGAATATTAGATGGTGGTATGGGTCAATTATTACTTGAAAAAGGAATGGTATCTATGGGGACCTTATGGTCTGCAAGCGCTTTATTAGATAAAAAATATCATCAATTGTTAGTTGATACTCATTTATCATATATCAATGCAGGCTCAGATGTTATTGTTACAAACACTTTTAGTTGTAGAAAATTTAGATTAATAGAAAATAATGTTGGTGATGAATTCAAAAAATTAAACGAAATTGCATGTAAACTTGCAATCAAAGCTAAAGATTTATCAAAGAAAAATATATTGGTAGCTGGATCAATTCCAAGCCAAAGAGACACTTATATAAATGATGATCGCGATATCAAATTAATAGAGGAAGATATGTTTGAACAAGCTGATATTTTAAGCGAATTTACTGATTTTTTATACTTAGATGTTATTAGCAGCACTAATGAAGTTAAAGCCGCTCTTAATATATCTAAAAAATTAAACAAAAAAGTTTTAATTGGAATACATTTAAAAAAAAATGGTGACCTACCCTCAGAAGAAAAAATTGAGCAATTACTTAGAATTATTCAAGATGAAAATATACTTGGTGTAGTTTGTGCATGCATTTCTCCAGAAATATCATTATCTGTATTAGATAAATTTTTAAATTGTAAAGTTCCATTTGGATTTAAAATAAATTTGTGGGGAGTTGATGAACCAGGCCCAATACAGACATTTAATACAGCAAAACCTAATGAAATTGGAGTAAATCCTAATCAATCTTTAGGAAAAAGAGATAATTTTGATGCAAATGAATTTTATAATTTATCAAAAAAATTCATAGAAGGCGGGGCAACAATATTAGGCGGATGTTGTGAGACAAAACCAGGGCATATTAGCTCTATATCTTCATTTAAACAATAATTTTTGTATCTGCTTTTCTAACAAAATAAATTCCTACAACTACAGCCAATAAAGATATTAATACCTTATAAGTTATTAATTCACTTAAAAATATATAGCCTAAAATAATACCAAAGATTGGAATTAAGTACGAGACCTGAGATTGAAAAATTAAACCATTCTTTTTCAAAATTTTAAACCTTAAAAGCCATGCAACTCCTGTTGGTACTATACCAAGATAAATTACTGACATAGTTGAATTTAATGATGGTGTATTTTCCCATGGAGTTTCTAAAAAAAACATTAACGGAAATAAAATCAAAGTTGCCCAAATCAATATTGATCCAGTAACATTTTCATTTTTTTTCTTACTAATTTTAAGTGTTAAAACTCCACCTATTACATAACATGTTGATCCTGCTAAAATTAATATTGCTGAAAGAAAATTATTTTCATCGATTAAAATATTATCAGAAAATAAATAAACAATTCCTGCAAATCCTATTAATATTCCTATAGTTTTGGCAACATTAAATTTTTCATTTTTTGTATAAAAGTGACCTAATATGGTAGAACTCAAAGGAGTAGTGGACATCAAAATTGCAGCCAAATTACTTTGCACAGATTTTACTCCATATGCAATTAAAAAGAATGGTATAACTAAATTGATTAGACCTATTAACATGAACCAATGCCAATCTTTTGAAAATGCTTCAATTACTATTTTTTTATAAAAACATAAAATTAATACTGGTATAGATCCAAAAAATACTCTCAAAAAAGCAATTGTCATTGGACCGAAAGATTCTGTTGCAATTTTTATATTAAAAAAAGCAGATGCCCAAATTATTGATAATAATGTTAATAAAATATAATCTGTTAAATTAGCTTGCTTCATTCTGTAATATCTTTCACATCACCTTTTGTAATTTGAATTAATTTTTCATAATTGATCTTAAAAATCACATTAGGATGACCAGCTGCAGCAAAAATATCTGTGAACCTACTTAAAGAATTATCTATAAATATTTGAATTTTATTTATATGACCTACAGGAGATACACCTCCAATTGTATATCCTGTTTGAGACTTTACCTCGTCAGCAGAAGCCATTCTTACATTTTTTTTTTCAGAAATTTTTTTTAATTTATTTAACGAACATCTTTTGTCTCCGGAAACTAAACAAAGTAAAAAATCATTTTCTATCTTAATAAGCAGACTTTTAACAATTGCTCCTACTTCACAATTTAATGAATTTGCTGCATCCAATGCTGTTTTTGCTGAATTTTCTAATTCTACAACCAATAGATTTTCATCAAACTCTTTAAGACACTTCTCGGCTCTTTTAACTGGTTCTTTATTTAATAAAGTCATATTCAACTTATGATTGATAAAAAAGCACTGAAATTATTGGCATAATTATATGTTTAAATTGCATAGGTGATATCCTCATTATATGTATTCTTTATTATAACAATATTGGTAATTAACCCAGATATTTAATTCTACAGGAGATAATATGAGCGCAAGCAAAGTTCTAAAAATGATGAAAGACAAGCAAATTGAGTTTGTCGATTTAAGATTTACAGACCCAAGAGGTAAATTACAGCACTTAACTATGGATGCATCGGTAGTCGATGGGGACATGTTAACCGATGGTGTATTTTTTGATGGATCATCTATTGCTGGATGGAAAGCAATAAATGAATCTGACATGATATTAAAACCAGATTTAAACAGACAAATCGTTGATCCATTTACATCTCATAATACTCTTGTTTTATTTTGCGACATATTAGATGCAATTAAAAGAAATCCTTATGAAAGAGATCCAAGAGGGATAGCGAAAAAAGCTGAAGCTTATTTAAAGAAAACTGGTATAGGTGATAAAGCTTACTTTGGTCCAGAGCCAGAATTTTTTGTTTTTGATGATGTAAAAATCAAAAACGATATGAACGAAACAAGTTTTTCGATAGATAGTACAGAAGGACCATATAATTCTGGAAAAAGTTATGAAAATGGGAATATGGGTCATAGACCTGGAGTTAAAGGTGGATATTTTCCAGTCCCTCCAGTAGATAGTGCTCAGGATATAAGAGGTGAATACCTAAAAGGTTTAAGAGACGTAGGTATCACAGTTGAAAAACATCACCATGAAGTTGCTCCAAGTCAGCACGAACTTGGAATGCTTTTTGGTACATTAGTTGATCAAGCTGATAATGTTCAATTATACAAATATGTAGTTCAAATGGTTTCACATTCATTTGGTAAAACTGCTACGTTTATGCCTAAACCTGTAAAAGGTGATAATGGATCAGGAATGCACGTCCACCAATCAGTTTGGAAAGGAAAAACTCCAGTTTTTTCTGGAAATAAATACTCAGGTTTGTCACAAACTGCGCTTTATTATATTGGTGGAATACTTAAACATGCTAAGGCGATTAATGCGTTTTCAAATGCCACAACAAATAGTTACAAAAGATTAATTCCAGGTTTTGAAGCTCCAGTATTGCTTGCTTATTCTGCAAGAAACAGATCAGCATCTTGTCGAATTCCGATAACTCTAAGCAAAAAAGGAGCAAGATGTGAAATTAGATTCCCAGATGCATCTGGTAATCCATATTTAACATTTGCATCCATGTTAATGGCGGGAATTGACGGTATCAAAAATAAAATTGATCCAGGCAAATCCTTTGATAAAGATCTTTACGCTTTATCAGAGAAAGAAGTAAAAAAAGTTCCGACTGTTTGCGGATCATTAAGAGAAGCAATGGAAAGTTTAGATAAAGATAGAAAGTTTTTAACTCAAGGTGGAGTATTTACTGATGATCAAATTGACGCTTATATTGCTCTTAAATTTGAGGAGATACACAACTTTGAACATACACCTCATCCTATTGAGTTTGATATGTACTATAGTTGTTAAATAGCTTTTTTATTTTTTAGCTATTTTATTTTTTCCTAAACCTTTTTTAACCACGTAGTTGAGGGTGCCATGTGCGCCCGCCTCTACTGGTTTAATTAAACTTCTGAATAAAGTTTTTCTTTTTTGAGTTTTAACTTCAGAGTTAATTAGGTTTTTATGCTCAAAAGTGTTCATATCAATGATTCTATCACAGATATGCAATAAACGCAATTCTGATATGCATATATTAAATACTATATTTTAAAGGATTCTCCGCATCCACATCTCTCTGTTTCATTCGGGTTATTGAATACAAATTGTGAAGAAAATTTTTCTTTTTTAAAATCCATTTCTGTTCCAAGTAAATACATTACCGCTGCAGAGTCTATGAAGACTTTCACACCTTTATCTTCTACTACTTCGTCATTTGGGTTTGCCTTTTTTGTATACTCCATTACATAAGACATCCCTGCGCACCCACCTGACTTAACTCCAACTCTAACTCCTAAAGAATCTTTTTCAGCATTAGACATAATTTCTTTTATTCTTTGAGCTGCGTTATCGCTTAATGTTATAATTTGTTTTGTCATAAATTTAGTTCAAGTTTTGCAGCTTCAGACATCATCGATTTGTCCCATGGTGGCTCCCAGACTAAATCAAGATCTACTTTTGAAACTTCTTTAATTTCTAATATACTGTCTTTAACTTCTTTAGGCAAACTTTCAGCTACTGGACAATTTGGTGTGGTTAAAGTCATTTTAACCTTAACTTCAGAATTATTAACTATAATATCGTATATCAACCCTAATTCATATATATTAACGGGTATCTCTGGATCATAAATTTTTTTTATTTCAGCAATTACTTTTTCTTTAAGATCCATTTTCATTCCTCTGTTTTTACAATTTGATCTGAATTATCTAATGCTGATGTAAGAGTATGCCAAGACAAAGTTGCACACTTTACTCTCATAGGATATTGTTTAACACCCGATAAACTCATTAATTTAGTTTTTTCGTCATCTTTTAAAATATTAGTTTCTAAAGAATCTTTTTCTTTTATCATTCCTAGAAAATCAGTTATAATTTCTTTTACCTCTTTTTCTTCTTTGCCTCTAACCATATCAGTCATAATTGATGCCGATGCCATTGAAATAGCACAGCCATGCCCTTCAAATGCAATATCTTCAACTTTTTTATTTTCATTCAATCTGAGATAGACATGAACATTATCACCACATAAAGGATTATTTCCCTTTGCATCTTTATTATAATTATCAAACTTTCCCAAATTCCTTGGATTTTTTCCATGGTCTAATATTATTTCTTGATATAAATCTTTTAAGTCCATTATAAGTTAAAAATTTTTTTACATTTATTTATTGCTTCATCAAGCTTATCAATATCATCTTTAGTATTATAAACTCCAAATGAAGCTCTTGCAGTTGCTGGTAAATTTAATTTATCATGTAATATTTGACAGCAGTGATGTCCTGCTCTAATAGCCACTCCATCTTCATCAAGAATTGTTGCAATATCATGTGGATGAACACCTTCAATAGTAAATGATATAACTCCACCCTTTTCTTTTGGATTTCCTACAATATTAACTGAATTATTTTTTCTTAACTTTTCTAGTCCGTAGTCTAATAATTCTTTTTCATGTTTTTCGATATTTTGAATACCAATTTTTTCCATAAATTTTATGGATTCATTAAAAGCTATAACTTGAGCTGTAGCCATTGTTCCAGCCTCATATTTATTAGGTAATTCACCATAAGTAATACCTTCTTTTTTAACCTCATTTATCATTCCTCCTCCACCTTGATATGGGGGTAAATCTTCAAGCCATTTTTTTTTAGCATATAAAACACCTATTCCAGTTGGTCCGTACATTTTATGTCCAGATATTGCATAAAAATCGCAATCAATATCTTGCATATCTAATCTTAAATGAGGTGCTCCTTGGCAACCATCAATTAGAACAGGTATATTCTTTGAATGTGCTAATTGCACAATTTCTTTGATTGGTAATATTGCACCTGTAACATTTGACAAATGACTTACACTAATTATCTTTGTTTTGTTTGTAATTTTTTTTTCTATAGATTCTAATGTTACTTCACCATCATCATTAATTTCAGCAAATTCTATTTTTATATTTTTTGCTTTTCTAAGAAAATGCCAAGGAACATAATTTGAATGATGCTCGAGTTCAGTCAACAAAACTTCATCTCCTTCAGATAAATATTTTTGACCAAAAGTGTTAGCGACTAAATTAATTGCTTCTGTAGCTCCTTTAGTAAATACGATCTCATCTTTATCTTTAGCGTTAATATATTTTTGAACTGAAACTCTTGTTTGTTCATATAAATTAGTGGCAGCAACTGCTAAATAATGAACACTTCTACCTACATTAGAAAACTCTTTTGTATAAAAATCATAAATTCTATCTACAACAACTCTGGGTTTTTGAGATGAATTAGCACTATCTAAATATACTAAATCATTATTTTGAATTTTATCGTCAAAAATTGGAAATTCTCTTTTTATATCATCTATATTCATTAATTTAATCCAATCATATTTTTTAATAATTTTTTAATTTCTTCATCTGTAATTTTTTCAACAACTTCTAAAAGAAAACCGTTAATTAATAATTCTTTTGCAGTTTTTTTGTCTAATCCCCTAGACATTAAATAAAAAATAGAATTGTCATCTAAACTTCCTGACGCAGAACCATGTGAACATTTAACATCATCAGCATAAATCTCTAGTTCAGGCTTTGCATTGAATTCTGCTTGTTCATTTAAGAGTAGAGCTTTACTTAATTGATAACCATCTGTTTTTTGAGCTTTTGAATCCACGTATATTTTCCCTTGATAGATAGATTTTGAACTATCATTAATTACACTTTTTATTAGCTGATAACTTTTTGTGTTTTCATACAAATGGTTAGTCTTAGTTCTTATTTCGTGATGTTTATTTTTAGACAATAGGTGTATTCCATTAATGAATGCTGATGAATATTTGCCTTCTAGATTACAGTTAACTTCATTTTTAGTATAATGTGAACCAGATGAAAATATAAATGTTTCAGAAATACTATCTTCTTTTTGAATAATACTAGAATAATCATACTTAATATTTGTATTACTTTTTTTATCTATTTTATAATTCTTAAGAATTGAATTTTTACCAAGATTAAAATTAAATAAATTGTTGATGAAATTCTTTTCTGAATTATCGTCAGAAAGAGTAATAATTTTTATTAAGCTGTTTTCTTCTAGCTCAAAGTTTAATTGAAAATTAATATTAGTATTGCTTACTTTCTCATTTGTAATTTGATAGATAATTAAAGGCTTTTTGAATGAATAATTTTTTTTAACCAAAATATTATGTATTTTATTAGAAAAAGAATTATTTAGACTTAAAAGAGAATTATCGTCATTTGAGTTTTGGCTAAAATTATCTAAAGTCGATAAATTAATTTTATCTTTTTCTTCATATTCAAAACTCAATCGCACAACTTTTCCGTTAACAATAACAATTTTATTATGCTCAATTTCCTTTATAAAATTATCATCATTAATCTCATTCTCTACATTATAATCATTATAAAATGCTAGTTCTCCAATATTTTTTTTTATTATCTGGTTTATATCTGAAAATTTCCAATTTTCTAGTTTTCTACTAGGAAATCCATTTTTCAAAAAATTATCTAGAGCTTCTTTTTTTAATTTAATCTCTTGGTTTGAGAAATTAGAAGTGCTTATAAATTTATCAAAATCTGTTTTTAATTTTTGTTCCATTTAATTAAAATTTTCATATCCTTTTTTTTCTAACTCTAAAGCTAATTCTGCACCTCCTGATTTAATAATTTTTCCACCCATAAGAACATGCACAAAGTCAGGTTTTATATAATCAAGTAGTCTTTGATAGTGTGTTATAATGAGAAAGGAATTATTTTTTTTTCTTAATGCATTAACTCCGTCTGCAACTATTTTAAGAGCATCTATATCTAATCCAGAGTCAGTTTCATCTAGTATAGATAATTTTGGATCTAAAATTGACATTTGTAAAATTTCGTTTTTCTTTTTTTCACCACCAGAGAAACCAACATTTAATTGTCTATTTAATTTTTCTTCATCAAATTTTAGTTCTTTTGCTTTTTCTTTAACTAATTTTAAAAATTCTAATGCATCTAATTCTTTTTCGCCTCTAGCTTTTCTAATTGAATTTAAGGATGTTTTTAAAAAAATATTTGTATTCACACCAGGTATTTCCAACGGATATTGGAATGCCAAAAAAATACCTTCATGTGCTCTTTCTTCAGTTTCAAGATCAAACAAATTTTTATTTTCATATAATATTTCTCCTGATACTTCGTATCCTTTTTTACCTGAGAGAATATTTGACAAAGTACTCTTTCCTGAACCATTTGGGCCCATTATTGCATGTACCTCACCTGGTTTTATCTCAAGATTAAAACCACTTAAGATGGATTTTTCTTGAATTTTTGCATTTAAATTGTTTATTTTTAACATTTAACCAACACTTCCTTCTAAACTTATTCCAACAAGTTTTTGAGCTTCAACAGCAAACTCCATAGGCAATTGTTGCAAAACCTCTTTACAAAAACCATTAACAATAAGTCCAACAGCTTCTTCTTGATTTAGTCCCCTTTGCTGACAATAATGAAGTTGATCTTCACTTATTTTTGATGTGGTCGCTTCATGAGCAATACTAGAATTTGAATTTTTATTCTTAATATAAGGTACTGTGTGTGCTCCACACTTGTTGCCCATTAGTAATGAATCACATTGAGTAAAATTTGTCGAATTAGCTGCATTTTTTGAAATATCTACCAAACCTCTGTAGGTCATATCTGATTTACCTGCACTAATACCTTTTGAAATAATTTTGCTTTTTGTATTTTTTCCTAAATGAATCATCTTAGTTCCAGTGTCAGCTTTCTGATGATTATTTGTAATTGCGATTGAATAAAATTCTCCAATTGAGTTATCACCCTTTAAAATACAACTTGGATATTTCCACGTAATTGCAGAACCAGTTTCTACCTGTGTCCATGAAATTTTTGAATTTTTACCTTTACACAATCCTCTTTTAGTTACAAAATTATATATTCCTCCTTTTCCATCTTTATCTCCAGGATACCAATTTTGTACTGTAGAATATTTAATCTCTGCATCATCTAAAGCAATCAATTCTACGTTTGCAGCGTGTAACTGATTTTCATCTCTCATTGGTGCAGTGCACCCTTCTAAATAACTTACATAACTACCTTTATCAGCAATGATTAAAGTTCTCTCGAACTGACCAGTGTCTGATGCATTAATTCTAAAATAAGTTGATAGTTCCATGGGACATTTTACATTTGGTGGTATGTAAACAAATGATCCATCAGTGAAAACTGCCGAGTTTAATGTGGCAAAGAAGTGATCGGTTATTGGTATAACTGAACCTAAATATTTTTTTACTAAATCTGGATGTTTTTGTATTGCTTCAGAAATAGAGCAAAAAATAATTCCTCTTTCTGTTAAAGTATCTTTAAAAGTAGTAGCGACAGATACCGAGTCAAATACTGCATCAACAGCAATACCGTTTAATCTCTTTTGTTCTTGAAGTGGTATTCCTAATTTTTTGTAAGTCTCAAGCAATTTTGGATCTAAATCTTCTAAATTTTTTGGCTTTTCTTTAAAACTTTTAGGTGCAGAATAATAATATAAATCTTGATAATCAATTTTAGGGTATTTTGGCTTTTGCCAATCAGGTTCTTTTAATACTTTTAATCTTTCAAAAGCTTTCAATCTCCATTGAAGTAGCCAGTCTGGTTCTTTTTTTATATTTGATATAAATCTTATAACTTCTTCATTTAAACCTTTTGGGGCTTTAAAACTTTCAATATCTGTAGAAAAACCGTATTTATAATCTTTTAAATCTTCTATTTGTTTATCTCTCATTACAATCTATTTTCTGTTTTGTATATTAGGTCACCAAGATTTTTTTCTTCAAAGAATAAGTTTATGTGTGTCTCTAGCTCATCCCATAAATTATGAGTTATGCATTTAGCAGATTTTCCATTGCATCCTTTTTTTGAATGCTTTTGACAACCTATTGTTTTAACTTTTTCTTCTACAGCATAAAGAATGTCCGAAATTTTTATTTCATTAGGTGTTTTATTTAGAGTATATCCTCCTTTTTTCCCTCTTATGCTTTTTACAATTTCATTTTTTTTTAATTTTAAAAATAATTGCTCAAGGTAGACTAAGGATATTCCTTGTCTGATAGATATATCTCTCAGCGATATTGGCTCATTATTTTTAAATCTCGCTATGTCAGCTAGTGCCATTACAGCGTATCTGCTTTTGGTTGATAATTTCATATTTTCCGCAATTCACGGGCTTTATATATACCTGACTAATTTAGTCAAGATTCAGAATATTTAAAATGCTTGCATTTTGTCGCTTAATTTTGATAGAAAAATGTAATTTTTTTTTGAGATTGATAATCAATGCCATCGACAGATACAAAAATTTCAGAAATCTTTATTCCTGGTCCAGCTGGTAGACTAGAAGCAAAGTATTTTAAAAGTAAAAAAAACACTTCTCCTATTGCTTTAGTGCTCCACCCACACCCTCAATATGGAGGAACAATGAATAACAAAGTTGTTGTCGATACTTTTCAAACTTTTGTAGATAATAATTTTTCAGTTTGTAGGGTAAATTTCAGAGGTGTTGGAAAAAGTGATGGTGAATTTGATAATGGCCAGGGTGAACTTGCAGATGCAGCTGCGGCTTTAGATTGGCTGGAGAGAGAAAATTTTGATAACTCACAATGTTGGATTTCAGGATTTTCTTTTGGCTCTCTAATAGCAATGCAGTTACTAATGAGAAGACCTGAAATAAATAGATTTATTGCTGTATCACCTCAGCCTAATGTATATGATTTTTCATTTTTATCGCCCTGTCCAACTTCTGGTCTAATAATACATGGTAAGAAAGACGAGTTAGTTCCTTTTGATGATATAAATGAATTAAATAAAAGATTGAGTGCTCAAAAAGGGATTAAAGTAGAGTTTGATATTATTTCAGAAGCAAATCATTTTTTCTCAAAAGCCGATGCTTCCTTGGTAAAATCATTAAATAAATATATAAAAAAAGAAACAGCTTTATATTAAAAATTTATTTTAATTTCACCACCTGTAACAGGATTTAAAACATTAGTCGTAGAAGGATAACTAATTATTTTATTAAGATATGATCTAATTGATAAATATGCAAATGCTTGGGATTCTATAAAATCACCGTCTACACTAAATTCATCTATTAGTTTAATTTTAAATTTCAATAATTTCTTTATATGATTTACTAATGCTAAATTTCTCCTACCTCCACCACATAAAATAATTTCTATTTCATTATCAAAATTTTTTTTTATATTTTGTGAAATTATTAATGCTGTAAAATATGTTAATGTGGCAACTGCATCTTCAAATTCTAAACCTTTAACAAAACTAAAATCGAATTCATTTCTATCAAAAGAATGCTTTTGCTGTACATTATAAAACTCATGTTCATAAAATTGATTAATTATATCTTTATTTATGTTTCCAGATGACGCTATTTCTCCATTTTTATCATAATCTATTCCTTTTGTTTTTTTTAAGTACTCATCCATTAAAACATTTCCGGGACCAATATCTTTTGCAGCTAAAGTATCATTAAAACAATAGGTATAATTTGATATGCCTCCAATATTTAAAATTAATGTAGGATTATTTATCTTAAATTTATTTATTAAAAGTTTATGATAAATAGGAGTTAACGGAGCACCTTCTCCATTATTTTTAATATCATTTGCTCTAAAGTTATAAATAACTTTTTCTTTTAATTCTTGAGAGAGTAAATTTGCATCTCCCATTTGTATAGAATATCCATCTTTAGGTTTATGAATTATTGTTTGTCCGTGAAAGCCAATTAATTGAATATTTAATTTATTTTCACTAATAATTTTCTTTGATATTTTTGAATGATATAGAGTTAGATCTCTTTCTAAAGATTTATAAGCACTTATATTTTCCTCTATATCTGCTCTATTATTTATATTTAAAATAAAAGAAGAAAGTCTTTTTCTAAATTCTTCAGGATAATTGAAGTACTTATTATCTATTATGTCTAAATTATTTTCACCATCTGATTTGATAATACTTGCATCAATGCCATCAAGAGACGTACCACTCATTAAACCTAGCGCTATAAAAGAATTATCCATTATTGATTATTATTTTTATTTAAATATGTATATTAAAATACCATTTATGAATGAATTTTTAAAAGAATTTAAAGACAGAGGATATTTTTATCAATGCACAGACGAAAAAGCTCTTTCAAAGAAGCTGAATGAAGAGAGTATAAAAGGATATATAGGCTTTGATTGTACTGCTCAAAGTTTACACGTAGGTAGCTTGCTTCAAATCATGTGCTTAAGATTAATGCAAAAACATGGACATAAACCAATTGTTTTACTTGGCGGTGGAACTACTAGAATAGGAGATCCATCTGGAAAAGATAAAACAAGAAAAATTTTAGAAGAAAATGAAATAGAAAAAAATATTAAAAGTATTGAGAACATACTAAAAAAATTTTTAGAGACAAAAGATGAAAAAGTGGCTCCAATTTTTGTTAACAACTACACTTGGTTAAAAAATTTAAATTATATATCTTTTTTAAGAGATATAGGAAAACATTTTACTATAAATAAAATGTTAAGTTTTGATAGTGTTAAGTTAAGGTTAGAGAGAGAGCAATCATTAAGTTATATGGAATTTAATTATATGATTTTGCAAGCTTACGATTTTCTAGAATTAAACAAGAAAGAGAACTGTTTGCTCCAAATTGGAGGGTCAGATCAATGGGGCAATATTGTTAACGGAGTTGAACTCATTAAAAGATATTCATCTAACGAAGTTTACGGTTTAACAACAAAACTTATAACTTTAGCATCAGGTGCTAAGATGGGTAAAACTGAAAGTGGTGCTATTTGGTTAGATAAAAAATTATTTTCAGTTTTCGATTATTGGCAATTTTGGAGAAATACTGATGATAAAGATGTATTAAAATTTCTTAAAATGTTTACAGATTTAAATTTAATCGAGATTGAAAATATAAGTACTCAAGAAATAAATGAACAAAAAATTATTTTAGCAAACAAAGCTACTTCAATTCTTCATGGAGCCAATGAAGCTGCGGAAGCAGAAAAAATAGCAAGAAATTCTTTTTCAGGAAACTCATCTGGTGAAAATTTGCCAAATACAAAGATAGATATCTCTAACATTGGTAATGATGTAGTAAATTTAGTCTCAATTATTGATAAAAACTTATCTAAAAGCGAAATTAGAAGACTAATAAAATCTAATGGTGTTAAAATTAACAATCAAATTATTTCAGATGATAAATTCATAATTTCGAGTGAACTTATAAAAAAAAATAATTTTATTAAGCTCTCAATCGGTAAGAAAAAACACTATAAAATAGTAATTTAATTTGAAATTTTTTCCAAAGTTCTAGTTATAAATCTTGGAGTTAAAGTTTTTATTGGATTGACAGTAGATTTAAGTTTTTTAGGTGGCCCTTTGATTTTAAAGCTTACGCCAAACACTCCTTCACCAATTTTTTTTCCAACTAATATATCGCCTAACATTGGTATTTTTGAAATTGTTTTATTAACAGTTGTTGCTGGTACAAGTGTTCCTTTCAAGCTAGTTAATTCATCTTTCACAATGTAACCTTCCATCATAACCGAAATTGCTGGGCCTATCGCATACATCTCTTTTATTTTAGTGTTATTTCCTAAAGTTTCATAATCCATCTCAAAATCAGTAAATCGTATACCCTCACCAGTTAGTAGATCGGCTATTCCTTGCAGTGATGCCAATGTAAGAAGCTTTGCAAGAACAGGTACTTCTTGTACTTTAAAATCGATAATTTTTAAATTTGATTTTGTTTTACCCTCATAATTAAG
Organism: uncultured Pelagibacteraceae bacterium; assembly: GCA_902521075.1. GTDB lineage: Bacteria > Pseudomonadota > Alphaproteobacteria > Pelagibacterales > Pelagibacteraceae > Pelagibacter. Next base: position 111 of record CABYQM010000014.1, on the reverse strand, counting down.
TCCCTCGTATATTAATTTACCTTCTTTAAAACCCTTTATAAATTTGAAATTTTTAATGAAAGGTTCTGGTTCTTCGATTTCTAAATTGGTAATTTTTTGTTTTTTATCATT
>CABYQM010000013.1:22500-24381 GCA_902521075.1 uncultured Pelagibacteraceae bacterium | reverse complement strand
GGCGGCACGCCTTATACATGCAAGTCGAACGAAGTAGCAATACTTAGTGGCAGACGGGTGAGTAACATGTAGGTATCTTCCCTTTGGTGAGGAATAACACGAGGAAACTTGTGCTAATACCTCATAAGTCTTTACGGAGAAAGCTTTATGCGCCATAGGATGAGCCTGCATTTGATTAGTTTGTTGGTGGGGTAATGGCCTACCAAGACTTTGATCAATAGCTGATCTGAGAGGATGATCAGCCACATTGGGACTGAGACACGGCCCAAACTCCTACGGGAGGCAGCAGTAGGGAATATTGCACAATGGAGGAAACTCTGATGCAGCGATGCCGCGTGAGTGAAGAAGGCCTTTGGGTTGTAAAGCTCTTTCGTCGGGGAAGAAAATGACTGTACCCGAATAAGAAGGTCCGGCTAACTTCGTGCCAGCAGCCGCGGTAATACGAAGGGACCTAGCGTAGTTCGGAATTACTGGGCTTAAAGAGTTCGTAGGTTGTTAAAAAAGTTGGTGGTGAAATCCCAGAGCTTAACTCTGGAACTGCCATCAAAACTTTTTAGCTAGAGTATGATAGAGGAAAGCAGAATTTCTAGTGTAGAGGTGAAATTCGTAGATATTAGAAAGAATACCAATTGCGAAGGCAGCTTTCTGGATCATTACTGACACTGAGGAACGAAAGCATGGGTAGCGAAGAGGATTAGATACCCTCGTAGTCCATGCCGTAAACGATGTGTGTTAGACGTTGGGAATTTATTTTCAGTGTCGCAGCGAAAGCATTAAACACACCGCCTGGGGAGTACGACCGCAAGGTTAAAACTCAAATGAATTGACGGGGACCCGCACAAGTAGTGGAGCATGTGGTTTAATTCGAAGATACGCGCAGAACCTTACCAACACTTGACATGTTCGTCGCGACTTTAAGAGATTAAAGTTTTCGGTTCGGCCGGACGAAACACAGGTGCTGCATGGCTGTCGTCAGCTCGTGTCGTGAGATGTTGGGTTAAGTCCCGCAACGAGCGCAACCCTCACTTTTAGTTGCCATCATTTAGTTGGGCACTCTGAAAGAACTGCCAGTGATAAGCTGGAGGAAGGTGGGGATGACGTCAAGTCCTCATGGCCCTTACGTGTTGGGCTACACACGTGCTACAATGGCATTTACAATAGGAAGCAAGATGGCGACGTCAAGCAAATCCTAAAAAGATGCCTCAGTTCGGATTGTACTCTGCAACTCGAGTACATGAAGCTGGAATTACTAGTAATCGCGGATCAGCGCGCCGCGGTGAATACGTTCCCGGGTCTTGTACACACCGCCCGTCACACCATGGGAGTTGGTTCTACCTTAAGGCAAGGTTTAAAACCCTTGACTACGGTATAGTCAGCGACTGGGGTGAAGTCGTAACAAGGTAGCCGTAGGGGAACCTGCGGCTGGATTACCTCCTTTCTAAGGATGATTAAGAAATTTTTCTTAATCTAAAAAATATAACAGGATAATGTTGACCGTCCTCATTTCTCTTCTTGAAATTAGTGTTTCACTCTTCTGCGAAAAGGGCCGGTAGCTCAGTTGGTTAGAGCACACCCTTGATAAGGGTGGGGTCGAAAGTTCGAGTCTTTCTCGGCCCACCATTTTTACTGGGGGATTAGCTCAGCTGGGAGAGCGCCTGATTTGCATTCAGGAGGTCAGCGGTTCGATCCCGCTATCCTCCACCAAGAAACACTCAGTTATTTTACTTTGTAAAAAATTTTAATATTATCAATATCTATATCCGATTGTTCGAAGATAAGAACAATCAACCAATATTCGAATTGATGAATATTGTGTAAAAATTTAATTCTACACAGAATTTTTTTCTGTGCATAAATTAAGCGTTTAAGGGCGTGTGGCGG
>CABYQM010000013.1:0-20000 GCA_902521075.1 uncultured Pelagibacteraceae bacterium | reverse complement strand
AGGACCGGGATGGACGTACCACTGGTGGACCGGTTGTAGCGCCAGCTGCAGTGCCGGGTAGCTAAGTACGGAAGAGATAACTGCTGAAAGCATCTAAGCGGGAAACTCACCTCAAAACTAGTTCTTCCTATAGAGCCGTGGTAGACCACCACGTTGATAGGCTGGGTGTGGAAGTGCGGTAACGCATGTAGCTGACCAGTACTAATAGCTCAATTGGCTTAATTTATGCACTGAAAAAAATTTTATTAAATCTTTTACATAAATTTATAATCAATATATCTATGAAAATAAGCAACAAGATAATAGCAGTTATACCTGCTAGATCAGGCTCAAAATCAATTATAGATAAAAATATTAAGAGGATAAATGGCAAACCACTTATCGCTTACTCTATAGAACAATGTTTGAATTCCAAACTTTTTAAAAAAATCTATATTTCAACAGATTCAAAAGAGTACGCAAGAATATCAAAAAAATATGGTCCCGTTGAAATTATATTAAGACCAAAGAATATTTGTAAAGATAATTCAACAGATTATCAGATGATTAAGCATTTAATAAAAAATGTTAAAGAAGATTACGAATTTATTGCTCATATTCGTCCGACTTCTCCATTAAGAAAAGTAAATGATTTAAAATTAGCTATAAAACAATTTATTAATTCAAATTTTAGTTCTCTTAGATCAGTTCATGAGATGTCAGAAACTTCTTATAAGTCAGTAGAAATATTGAAAGGTCAACTAAAGCCATTAAGAAATTTAAATGTTGATATCGATACAATAAATCATCCTAGGCAAAGCTTTCCCAAAACATTTTCGCCAAATGGCGTCATAGACATTTATAGAAAACAAGTTATTTTAAAAGAGAAAAAATTATTTGGCAAAAAAGTTAGAGCTTTTATAACTTCTTATAGTCAAGAAATAGATAGTTTGGAGGATCTAAAGTATTTAAAATATTTATGGAAAAAAAAATAGATATATCAAATCATATAAAAATAAAATCAAGACTTCCTGCATTTGGTACAGATAGACTATTCAAAAGACTTAAAAAAGTTGAATCAAGATCTATGCATGGGCAGTTACCTATAGCATGGAAAAGTGCAAAAGATTTTTATGTTTACGATATATCTGGAAATAGGTTTATTGATTTTACTTCAACAATTTTCGTTGCTAATACTGGACACTCAAATCAAAGAATAAAAAAATATATCCAAAGAACCTTAGACAATGATTTATTACACAGTTATGTGTATATACATAAGATTAGAGTTAAATATATTGAAAAACTTATAAAGTTTGCTGGACGAGGTTTTGATAAAGCATTTTTAATGTCAGCTGGTACAGAGGCAACTGAAGCAGCTTTTAAATTAATGAGAATGTATGGCCAAAAAAAAAATAAACGAAAGTTAGGTATAATCTGTTTTGAAGGAAACTGGCACGGCAGGACCCTTGCGGCTCAAATGATGAGTGGTAATATTAATCAAAAAAAATGGGTTGGGTACACCGATAAAAATATTCATCATTTACCATTTCCATATCCTTGGAAAATATCAGATGATGGCTATGAAAGTTTTTTAAAAAAATCTATAAAAAAGTTGAAAAAAAAAATAAACTTAAAAAAAGATGTATGTGGAGTAATGATTGAAACATTTCAAGGTTGGGGAGCTCTTTTTTACCCAAAGGGATACATTCAAATGTTAAAAAAAATATGTAAAGAAAACGATATTTTAATTTCTTTTGATGAAATGCAAGCAGGCTTTTCAAGAACCGGAAAAAATTTTGGTTTTCAGCATTACAATATCACACCAGATTTAATTTGTTGTGGCAAAGGTATGGGAGGAGGAGTGCCATTAGCTGGAGTAATTGGCAGAAAAGAAATAATGGATCTCCCTGAAGTCGGTAACATGAGTAGCACAAATTCAGCTAATCCAATATCTTGTAGCGCTGGCCTTGCTGTAATAGAAGAGATACAAAAAAAAAAGCTCACACTTCAAGCTAAGAATAAAGGTAAAATTTTGCATTATGAATTAAAAAAAATTGCAAAATCAAATAAAAATTTGTTTGATGTTTATGGCAAAGGATTAATCGCAGCATTAGTTTTTGAAAAAAAAATTCCTAAAATTGAGATAAAATTAAAGTACTTAGTAGAGAGATGTATAAATGATGGCTTACTATTAGTTTATACCGGAAGAGAGTCAATAAAATTAGGACCTCCATTAACAATCACAAAAGATGCAATATTATTAGCGACTAAAATAATAAAAAAAAATATTAATCTAGTATTTAATGATTAGAATCAGACACACAGGATTAGTTACAAAAAATCTAAAGGAGTCCCTATTTTTCTGGAATAAAGTCTTAAATTTTAAAATAAAAAAAAGAGCAATAGAAAGTGGAGCTCTAATAGACATGATCATGGAATATAAATCTGCAAAAGTAGAAACGGTTAAACTAGCTGACACATCTGGTGTGCTCTTAGAGCTTCTATATTTTATTAATGCACCAATCAAAAAAAAATCTAGAATTAGACCATATTCAAATGGTTTTACACATATTTCTTTGACGGTTAAAGACATAAAAAAAACTTATAAAAAATTAAGAAAATTAAAAATAAAGTTTAATTCTAAGCCTTCTAAATCAAGTGATGGAAGTGTTTTAATGACTTATTGCAAGACACCAGAGGGGGCATATTTGGAGCTAGTTGAAGAATTAATTTAAAAATGAAAAATAATTATGGAATAATGCAGGGTAGATTGTCCCCAATTTTAGATAATAAAATCCAAGCATTTCCAGAAAAATACTGGCAGAAAGAATTTTTAAAAATTAAAAAAACAGGATTAAACCTAATTGAGTGGACTTTAGATTATGAAAAACTTAATAAAAATCCTTTATTATCTATTATCGGAAAAAAAAAAATTAAATATTTAAAAAAAAAATATTCTGTAAAAATAAATTCGGTAACTTGCGATTGTTTTATGCAAAAACCTTTTTGGAAAATTAAAAATAATAAAAAAATCTTACACTTTTTAAAACAAATAATACTTTCATCTGGGGAACTTGGAATAAAATATATTGTAATTCCCCTTGTTGACAACGGATCAATAGAAAACGACTCTCAAAAAAAAAATCTAATGATAATATGTAAAAAACACGAAAAATATTTAAAACAATCTAAAGTAAATATAATTTTTGAGTCAGACTTTAAGCCTAGAGCATTAAGCAAGTTTATTAAAAAATTTAATAATAAATATTTTGGAATAAATTACGACACTGGTAACAGTGCATCACTTAACTACGATATTGACGAAGAATTTAATCTTTATGGCAAATATATAAAAAATATTCATATAAAAGATAGACAAAAGTTTGGAAAAACTGTTAGACTCGGTAATGGAAATGTAAACTTTTCTAAATTATTTAAAAATATAAAATTATTAAAGTACCAGGGTAATTTAATACTACAAACTGCTAGATCAGTTAATAATAAGCATTTAGAAGAAATAAAAATTAATTTAAATTATTTAAAAAAATTACATAATGAAAATTAAAACTCTTTTTATAACAGGTTCTTCGTCAGGTATTGGTTTTGCATTGGCAAAATACTATTCAAAAAATAATTATAAAGTTATAATTAATGGAAGAAACTTGAAAAGGCTTATTAAAGCTTCAAAAAAATTAAATAACTGTGATTATATAGTCGCCGATATGTCAAAAGCAAAAAATATAAAAAAAGTTACTAATGAAATAAAAAAAAAATATAAATTAATAGATTTATTAATCGCAAATCTTGGAAACAGTAATTTTAATAAAAATAACAAAGATATCTTGTATGCTTTAAATTATAATTTGTTACCAGCAACTAATTTAATTGAAGACTCAAAAAAAATATTGAGACGTAATAGTAAAATAATTTGTGTTTCATCTATTTGTGGAGCAGAAGTCATAAAAGGTGCCCCAATAGGTTATTCAGTTTCTAAGGCTGCTCTAAATTTTTACATAAAATCAATATCTAGAGAATTATCTAAATCAGGGATTTCGATTAACGGTATCTTGCCTGGAAACATAATGTTTAAAGGTTCTACCTGGCATAAAAAAATGCTTAGGCATAAACAAAGAACTAAGAAATATATTAAAGAAAACGTTCCCACAAATTCTTTTGGCAATACTTATGATATATTTCAACTTTGTTATTTAATTAGTGAGGGCTCAGGATATATGAACGGAAGTCTATTGAGACTTGATGGAGGACAAACATACAGTGTTTAGTAAATTATGGTTCAAAAAAAATATCTAGAGACTATTTATAATGAGGAAAATAAACCATTTTCTGATTATCCAAAAAAACTGATCAATCACTTAATTGAAATAGCGAACTTGCAACAAAATCAAAAAATTCTTGAGTTGGGATGCGGCAGAGGTGACTTTATTATCGAATTTAAAAAAAATGGTTTGGATGCTTACGGTGTAGATATATCAAATTTTTCAAAAAATTTTTTTCCTGATTTAAAATTTGAAGAAGTTGATCTGGAAAAAGATAAATTACCTTATAATGATAATACTTTTGATGTTGTTTACTCAAAATCCTTTATTGAACACTTTTATTACCCAGAAAAAATATTTCAAGAAGCACATAGAGTACTAAAACCAGGAGGTCAGATAATCACCCTTACACCAGAGTGGCAATATATTTATAAATCTTTTTATGAAGATTTCACGCATAGAGTACCATTTACTAATGAGTCTTTAAAAGATATTCACACAATGAATAACTTTAAAAATGTAAAAGTAACGAGTTTTATACAGTTACCAATTTTGTTTAAAAACAATCTATTATCTAAAATACTTTATTTAACATCTGTCATAACAAGAAAATTTGTGCCTGATTATTTTAGAATGAGCAATAAATGGATAAGATTCTCTAAAGAAATTATGCTATTATCAATTGCGAGAAAGTAAATTTTTTAAATAATAGTTCTACCTCCATCAGCAACTACAACTGAACCAGTCATATAAGATGAAGCTTCACTACAAAGAAATAAAATCAAATCATCATACTCATTTTTTTTTGCCATCCTACCTAAAGGAATAATTTTGTTAATTTTATTTAAGAAATTTCTACTTTGATTATTGAACATGCCTCCAGGTGCAATTGCGTTACATCTAATTTTTTTTTTTGCCCAGTAAGATGCTGTATATTTTGTAAGGCCGATTAACCCATGTTTAACAACCGAGTATGTTATGGGTTTGGTGAATTTGCTTTTACTGTATAGATCTTGATTTGGAGCAATTATCCCAAGGTCGGAAGCAACATTTAAAATTACCCCACCTTTATTTCTTGCCATGTACGACCCAAATATTTTTGTACATAAATAACTGCCCTTTAAACCTGTATTTAAATCTTTATCCCACAAATTATTTGAAAAATTTTCAAGTTTAAACTCGTTTCTATTCTTATTATTCGGTACATAATCGTTAGCTGCATTATTTATTAGAATATCTAATTTTATTTTTTTCTTTTTAAAAAAATTCAAATTATTTTCCAGCTCCTGTGAATTAGTTATATCTGTTTTTAAATACTTGATTTTTTTTTTCGATTTTAAAGTTTTCAAGTCAAAAACGTAAACATTAGATCCTTGTGATAAAAATGCTGTGCAAATTTGTTTACCTATAAAACCACTACCACCAGTGACAATTACATTTTTATTTTTTAAATCTTGGAATTTACTTATCATTAACAACTTTCATTTCTATATTATTATGCTAAAAGTTAAACCGTATAATGAAAAAACCATATTTAATTGCAGAAATAGGCATTAACCATAATGGAGATTTAGAAATCGCGAAAAAACTCATAGAAGTATCAAAAAATTCTGGTTTCGATGCAGTAAAATTTCAAAAAAGAGATATTGAATTGGTATATTCAAAAGAAATTTTAGATACACCAAGAGAGAGTCCCTGGGGTACAACAACTAGAGAGCAGAAAAATGGATTAGAGTTTGGTGAAAAGGAGTATGATCAAATAGATAATTACTGTAAAAAATTAAAAATAGAATGGTTTGCATCTGCTTGGGATATAAAAAGTCTAATTTTCTTAGATAAATATAATTTAAAATTTAATAAAGTTGCATCAGCTATGATAATAGATAAAGACTTTCTAAAAGAAATTGCCACAAAAAGAAAACACACTTTTATATCAACTGGTATGTCATCAAAAAAAAATATAGATGATGCTGTTGAAATATTTAAAAAAGAAAACTGCAGCTTTGAGCTAATGCATTGTGTTTCAACTTATCCAATGAAAACTGAAGATGCAAATTTATCGACAATTAATCAAATCAAAAAAACCTACAATTGTGAAGTTGGATATAGCGGACATGAAAATGGTGTAGTTGTATCCGTTGCAGCATTACAATTTGGAATTTCTTCATTAGAAAGACATGTCACGCTTGATAGGACTATGTATGGATCGGATCAAGCTGCTTCCCTTGAGCCAGCAGGTATGAAATATTTGACTGATTCTATAAATAAATATTTATTAGCAATTGGAGAGCCATCATTAGGAAAAGTTTTATCAGAGGAACTCCCAATCGCAAAAAAATTAAGAGCTCACATAAAAATATAACATTTTTATGAAATATAATTTCAATAATTTTTATAATAAAAAGTTAACTGAAGTAATTTTATTAAAAAAAAAATTAAATAATCCAAATTTTAAAAAAAAAGTTCTCTTTGCAATAAATAAAATTTACTCTTCCATTAATACTGGGGGAAAAATTCTTTTATGTGGTAATGGAGGATCAGCAGCAGACGCCCAACATTTAGCTGCAGAATTTTTAGTTCGATTAAGACCTCATATAAACAGAAAAGCCTTACCAGCACTATCCTTAGCCATGGATACATCAACAATAACTGCTTGTGCAAATGATTATTCATTTAAATATTTATTTTCCAGAAATTTAGATGCTATCGGTTCGACAAAAGATATATTAATAGTGATTTCTACAAGTGGAAATTCAAGTAATATATTAGAAGCATTAAAATCAGCAAAAAAAAAGAAAATATTTTCAATTGCATTTCTTGGAAATAATGGTGGAAAAGCAAAAAAAATATCTGACTTAAATTTAATTGTTCCAAGCAAAACTACAGCAAGAATACAAGAGTGTCATATATTTCTGGGTCACTTGATTTTCGAAGCAGTCGAAGACTTAATTTTAATTAAATAATTAATATATGATAATTTGTAAAACGCCTCTTAGAATTTCATTCTTTGGAGGTGGATCTGACTATAAACAATGGGTAGAAAACGAACCAGGTGTTACTTTATCTACTACTATTGATAAATATATTTACATTACTTTACGTGAGCTTCCAAAATTTTTTAATCATAACTATAGAATTGTTTATTCCAAAGTAGAGATGGTTAGGAATATAAAAGAAATTCAACATCACGCTATAAAAGGAATTTTAAATAATTTTAATATAAATAAAGGTCTTGAGATACATTATGATAGTGATTTGCCAGCAAAATCTGGCATGGGATCTAGTTCATCTTTTGTAGTGGGATTACTAAATTCCCTTTACGCATTTAAAAAGAAAAAAATCTCAAAAAAAGATTTGTCATTAAAATCAATATATTTTGAACAAAAAATATTAAAAGAAACTGTCGGAATGCAAGATCAAATTGCTTGCTCATATGGTGGTTTTAATGAAATAAAATTTTTAAGTAATAAAAAATTTATTGTAAGTTCTTTGGATATAAAAAAAAATCAGCTTATGAAATTTCAAAAAAACTTATTTCTTGTTTATACAAATATAACAAGGAGAGCAAATGATATTGCAAATACATTCATAGATGATCTATATGGTTCAAAGAAAAATTATATAAAACAAATAATTGATCACGCTTCAATTGCAAAAAAGTTATTAAAAGAACATAAGTTTGATGACTTTGGTTTATTATTAAGTGAAAGTTGGGCTTTAAAAAAAAAATTAAGCAACTCAGTTACTAATTCTTCAATTGATAAGCTTTACAATCTAGCAATAAAAAGTGGAGCATCTGGTGGAAAATTGCTTGGTGCAGGAGGAGGTGGTTTTTTTTTATTTTATGTTCCTGTAAGAAATCATAATAAGTTTAAATCGACATTTCTTAAAAAAAGACTAAATATAAATTTTAATTTTGAAAATAATGGATCAAAAATAATTGAGATAAACTGATGAAAAAACTTTTTAATCATCCATTAATGGAAAATAATATTACAAGGGCAGATATTTCTGAGGTAATTAAATTTTTAAAAAAAAAAAATCAGATATTAACTTCAGGAGCAAAAGTAAAAAAATTTGAGCTAGAATGGTCTAAATGGTTAGGTGTTAAATATAGTGTATTTGTTAACTCAGGCTCTTCTGCAAATTTTTTAAGCATTGCATGTTTGAATGAAATGGGTTTAAAGGGAGAAATTATTGTTCCCACACTTACTTGGATATCAGACATTGTAAGTGTTATTAAAAATAATTTTAATCCGGTATTTGTTGATATAAATCCAAAAAATCTATGTATGGATGAAGATCAAATAATTTCAAAAATTAACAAAAAAACAGTTGCAGTTTTCTTGACACATGCACAGGGTTTTAATGGATTAAGTCAAAAGTTATTAAAAGTTTTGAAGAAAAAAAAAATACTCTTAATCGAGGATGTATGCGAATCTCATGGAGCAAAATTTGGTAAAGTTAAATTAGGAAATTTTGGAATTATCTCAAATTTCTCTTTTTATTACGCCCACCACTTATCAACAATAGAGGGAGGAATGCTTTGTACAAATAGTAAGAAAATTTATCAAATTGCAAGATCTATGAGGGCTCACGGTATGGCAAGGGAGATAGACTCTGTAAATGAAGAAAAGAAAATTATAAAAAAACATCCACTTTTATCTCCAAAATTTATTTTCTGCCATCCTGGATTTAATTTTAGAAATAATGAAATTGGTGCGGTTATTGGATCTAATCAACTAAAAAGGCTTGATACAAATAATTTAAAAAGGATGAATAATTTTAGACTTTTTTTAAAATTAATAGACAAGTCAAAATTCTATAATGATTTTGATGTAAAAGGAAATTCTAATTATGCTTTTCCATTAATTTTAAAAAAAAAATCACTTAAAAATAGAGATATTTTAGAAAATACAATGAAAAAATTTAAAATTGAATTTAGAAGAGGAAATGCAGGTGGAGGCAATCAGTTGAGACAGCCCTATTTGAAAAATTTTAAAAAGAAGTTAAATCTTAATAATTTTAAATTTGTCGATCACATTCATTTTTACGGTTACTATATTGGCAATTATCCTAGCTTGACAAAATTTAAAATTAAAAAAATATGCAAAATATTAAATTCTGTCAATTTTAAATGAAATATTTAAAAAAAATAAAAATTTTAAAAGATGATGCTTTTATAGACAAGAGAGGTATATATTGGACATCATGGAAAAAAAATAGATATAAATTAAATTTTAATCATGATAAATTTTCACTTTCAAAAAAAAATGTCCTAAGAGGACTTCATGGAGACAAAAAATCTTGGAAATTAATCAGTTGTGTTTATGGAAAAATTTTTTTTGTAATTGTTAATAACATGCCAAAAAGCAATGAATATTTAAAACATATGTCAAAGATAATATCACCGAACAACAGATTACAAATTTTGATTCCGCCCAACTTTCTAACAGGCCATTTGGTTATCAGTGAAAAAGCGGTACTTCATTATAAATTTGCATACCAAGGAATATATCCTGATGTAAGAGATCAGTTAAGCATGAAGTGGAATGATCCTAGGTTAAAAATATCTTGGCCCATTAATAAACCAATACTAAGCAAAAGAGATAAATGAGATTAAAAATATTAATAACAGGTGGCGCTGGTTATATTGGCTCAATGCTAACAACTAAATTGGTCAATCTTGGTCATGATGTTCATGTTATAGATACGCTAGTCTATTCTAAAGAGTCATTAAATCATCTTTTTATTAAAAAAAATTTTTTTTTCCATTTTGAAGATGTTAGAAATAAAAAAAAATTAAAAAAATTAATAAAAAAAGTAGACTTAGTAATACCTTTAGCTGCATTAGTCGGCGCACCTCTTTGTGAAAAAAATCCTAAGATGGCTGTTGAACTAAATTTAAAAAATATAAAATTTATTATTAAAAATTTAAGTAAAAAACAAAAAATTATTTATCCGACAAGTAACTCAGGTTACGGTATAGGGGAAAAAAATAAATTTTGTGACGAAAACTCACCTCTCAATCCCATATCTTTATATGGTAGAACCAAAGCTGATGCCGAAAAAGAAGTATTAAAACATGAAAATTCTGTATGCTTTAGGTTAGCAACCGTTTTTGGGTATTCTTATAGAATGCGATCTGATTTGTTAGTAAATAATCTTGTATATTTGTCATTAAAAGAAAAAAAATTAAAAATATTTGAGCCTCATTTTAGAAGAAATTTTATACACATATCTGATGTGGTTGAAGCATTTGTATTTGCTATAGAAAATTTTAGCTTATTGAAATCAAATATATACAATTTGGGTTTATCAACAGCAAATATCACAAAAATTCAACTTGCGAAAAAGATAAAAAAACAAGTTAAACAACTTAAAATTAAAGTAATAAAAAACAGGAAAGATCCAGACCAAAGAGATTATTTTGTAAGTAATAGAAAAGTTGAAAAAAAAGGGTTTAAAGCTTTGGTATCTCTTGATGAAGGAATTAGCGAATTAATTCAATATTTTAATTTTAACAAAAAAAATATTCATAATAATTATTAAATTTTTTTAACTTTTAAATTTATCTAATTGCGAATCGATGTCATCTTCTACAAACTGAAAAGGTATGTTTAATTTTTTAACTGCATATAAATCAGAGGGTTTATCCCCTATCATTAAACTTTTTTTTATATTTATTGGCCAATTTTTCATTATTTCTAAAAACATTCCATTTTCAGGCTTTCTACATTTACATTTTATTTTGTATTTTTTAATTCTGCCTTCTGGATGATGGGGACAGTATTTGACATCATTAAAATATATTTTTTTCTTTATAAAATCTTCTTTAATCTTTTTTTGAAATCTAATGAAATCTTTCTCATTATAATATCCCTTTGCTATTCCAGCTTGATTAGTAACTACAAAAATATAAAAATTATTAAGTTTGTTTAATGCTTTAAAAATATTTTTTCTATAAATTAATTGGCTTATCTTGTGTACGTGCCCCGTATCTTTATTGATAACACCATCTCTGTCTAAAAATATTGCAGGTTTTAAAAATCTATTTTTAAATTCTTTTTTAGCTATATCTAAATTTTTTTTGGTTCCAATATCAATAAAATAACCACTAGCATAAACTCCAGAAATTTTTCTATTTGATATCAATTTTGGCAAGATATCCGTTTCTAATGATCTTGGTTCATTTTTGATTAAATTTAAAAATTTTTTTTTAAAAAAATAGACACCAGAATTCATTAAAAAATGATTCTTTTTAAAAAAAACTTCACTTTGATTATTTATACCTAACTTTGATAATTTACTATTACTTTTATATGAGAAATTTTTAATTAACAGCATTTGTCCTATTTTACTATTTAAACTGCTTTTAATTATATTTTTTATATCATAATCAAAAAAACTATCACCATTTATTAATACAAAATTGTTATTAATTTTATTTTTTAAAATGTAAAGTGCTCCCGCTGTATCCATTTTTTTTTTTTCTATAAAACATTCAATTGGAATTAAGTTAAAAATTTTATTATGAAATTGTCTTTTAATTTTTGAACCTTTATATCCAGCCAATATATAAATTTTTTCAAAATCATATTTACTGTAGTAATTTATTAAATACTGTAAAAAAGATATTTTATTTATTTTTAAAAGAGGCTTTGGGGTATTTCTAGTAAGCCCTTTCAATCTTGAGCCTTTTCCTCCTGCCAAAATTACTAAATCAATTTTTTTTTTCATAATTTTATTTTCTTTATTCCATATTCTTTTATAGAATATAATTTTTATGGAAACCAATCTTTCTGAATTAGTTGAAACTAGGCTAAATAAACCTTGTGTTATTGTTGGACCTGGACCAACGATGCTAGATTTTCCTTATAAAGATTTTAATGGAACAATCATAACAATTGGAGATGCCGCGTTGAGAGGAAAAAATATATTCAATCCAGACTTTTGGGTCTGTTCTAATTCTCATTTCCCAGTGCCTGATATCAGTTATCATTTAGAAATAATTAATAGTTTCAAAACTACAACTTTTTTATTTTCAGAAACTGAGCTTTACGGTTTGCTATGGCAAAAATCAGATGATTATTTAAAAACAAACTTAAAAGTAAATTGGGTAATGTTTGATGAAAGACATTTTTTGGGAAAAAAATGTAATCCGAATAAAAAATGTTGTAATTTGATTAGATCTAGAAATAATTCTTTCACAATTCAAGAACTTGTTTCAAAGGTTTACAAATTTGATGAAGTTGCAAAGCAAGGCGGTACTGTTTTTGAATATGCTTTATGCCTAGCATTAATATTAGGATGTAATCCAATTTATATACAAGGAGTTGACTTACCAATCTCAGTAAATAATAAGAAAATAGATTATTTTGAGATTGGAGATTTGGGGCAAGAGTATCTTGTTAGGAATGAACTTGAAGATGAGCTCAAAATTCTCTACAAAAAAACTTTTCAAGATATTTCTAAACAATCTAAAAGACAAATTAAAGTGACTTTCTCTTCTATCATTAATAAATTTCAATATTTAATAAAAAAAATATTTAATCTAATATCAAAAAAAAAATTGACTGGGTTCTCCGGAACTATCAACACAATTTTAAATAATTGTGAAATCTATTCTAAAATTGCAAAAGAAAATAATATTAAGATTTATAATTTAAGCCCTAATTCAACATTAAAAAAAGTAAAAAACATAGATTATCTTGATCCAAAAAATATAAAATTGCATCAACAAACATAATTGATAAAACATAAAAATGTTAATAGGAATTTGGAATTATCACGAAATTCTTCATAGAGATAATTTTATGCTATCCCCTAATACAAATTCAGTGCTCGGTGAAGATGTTTTAAAATCATTTTACGAGTTTACCAAAGATGCAGATCTGAGTGAGCATGAATTTAAAATTTTAGATGATAGATTGAATTTTAAAACATATGATAAGTTTATCTTTTTTAATTATCCTAAATTAGATAAAAAAATTGTAAAAGACGCAATTAATTCATCTAAACCCAAATATTTATTTAATTTAGAGTGTCCAACTATTTACCCTCAGACATGGAATAAAGATATTTATCATAAATTTGATAAGATATTTACTTGGCATGATGATTTAATTGATAATAAAAAATTTTTTAAAATTAATACACCATCTTATTCGAAAGATAGAATTTTAAATCTACCTAATAATAAAAAAGAAAAACTTTGTGTAATAATTGGCAGCAATAAAAAAAATGACCATATCAATGATCTTTACCATAAAAGACTAGATATTATTAAATGGTATGAAAAAAATGCTTTAAATGACCTAGATTTTTTCGGTTATGGTTGGTCAAATTATTTGTTCACAGGAAATAGAATTATAAGAAGTTTAAATAAAATTAATATTTTAACAAGACTATTATCTAAAAAATATAAAAATTATCGAGGAGTTTATAATGGTAACAAAGTTAATCTTTTGAGAAATTATAAATTTTCTTATTGTATAGAAAACGCAAAAGGATACAGAGGTTATATTACAGAAAAAATTTTTCATTGTTTTTTTTCAATGACAGTTCCGATTTATTTAGGATGTCCAAATATTTCAGAGCATGTTCCAAAATCTTGCTATATTGACATAAGAGATTTTAAAAATTTAGAAGATATTCATTCATATATTAAAAATATGACTGATATTAAGTATAATAAATATTTATCTTCGATAAAGGAATTTTTAAACAGTGAAAAATATAAATACTTTAGTAATGAATATTATATAAAAAGTTTAAAAAAAAATATTTTCAATATCTAAATAGATATATTTTATGAAAAAAACACCTTTAGTTACAATTTGTATACCTACATATAATGTAGAAAATACTCTAAAAAGTACACTCAACAGCATCATTAATCAATCTTATAAAAATATAATAATTAAAATTGTAGATAATTGTTCTTCTGACAAAACAATTCAAATCGCTGCGTCTTTCAAGGATAGAAGAATTAAAATTTTTAGATATAAAAAAAAAGTTGTGGCCGAAGAAAATTTTAATAGATGCATTAAACTTTCTGATGGAAAATATACAGCAATCTATCATGCAGATGACATATATGATGAAGAAATTGTTAGTAAACAAGTTTGCTTTCTTGAAAAAAACATGAAAGCCGGAGCTGTTTTTTCAGAAGGTAGATTAATAGATACAAATAATCGAATTATCTCTAATATGAATAATCCTATTAAAATAAAAAATGATAATTTTAATTATTCTTTTGATGAAATTTTAAATGAGATTGTAAAAAATTATAATTTTTTGATCTGTCCTTCAGCAATGGTTCGAACAGAAATATATAAAAAACAAATTAAAAGGTTCCGACATAAAAAGTTTGGCAACAGTTCTGATCTAGATGTTTGGTTAAGAATTGCGGGTAATTATTCAATAGGAATAATTAAACAAAAGTTAATAAATTATAGAATTTCACCAACGCAACAAACTAATATTACCAGAAAGGGGGATAGATTGCCTGAATTTTTTAAAGTAACAGAACTATATATGAAAAAATTAAATAAATTAAAAAAAAACAATGTTTTTGAAGATTATTTAATTTTGAAGTCTTACATTTATATTTTTCTTATAGTTGCTTCAATAAAAAATAATAACAAAACTGATGAAAAATTATTATTAAAAAAATTTATTACTCATAAAAAAAAAATATCCAAGTTGGCTTTTAATAAGAAAAAAATTTATGTAGACTTGATATATTTTGCACTAAAATTTACCAGTAGGTTAAATTTCATTAAAATGATAATAGTAAACTTTCTTTATATAAAGTTTTACAAAGTTTAAAAAATAAATAAATATAATTTTAAAATTAACTTCTTTTACTTGCTATTATTTGTTTTTTTTTATAATTTTTAACTTTTAAATAAACTAATAAAAAACTTATTTTAATCTATGAAACTAGTTATATTAGCTGGAGGAAAAGGAACAAGAATATCAGAAGAAAGCGTTTTAAAACCAAAGCCTTTGGTAAAAATTGGACCCAACCCTGTTATTTGGCATATAATGAAAATTTATTCTCATTTTGGAATTAAAGATTTTATTATCTGCTGTGGATACAAAGGTTATCTTTTGAAAGAATATTTTACCAATTATTTTCTTCATAACTCAGATGTAACTATAGATATCAAAAATAACAAAGTTAATGTTCATAAAACAAATGGAGAAGATTGGAAGGTCACTTTAGTTGATACTGGAGAAAATACTTTGACTGGTGGAAGAATTCTTAGAATAAAAAAATATATAAAAGATGATTTCCTTATGACGTATGGTGACGGCGTAGCAAACGTGAATGTAAAAAAATTAATTGCTTTTCATAAAAAGAGTAAGAAAATTGCTACTATGACTGTAGTTAAACCGCACGTAAGATTCGGAGTTGCAAGTGTAAATAAAAGTAAAATTGTATATAAGTTCTCTGAAAAACCCGAAAATGAGGAAACATGGATAAATGGTGGTTTTTTCGTTTTAAAAAAAGATATTTTTAAGTATTTGAAAAATGATAATTCAATCTGGGAAAAAGAACCTCTGGAAAAATTAGTGAAAAATAAAAATCTTTCAGCCTTTCATCACCGTGGTTTTTGGTTCGCAATGGACACACTAAGAGAAAAAAATTATTTAGATAATTTGTGGGCATCAGGAAAAGCACCATGGAAATTATGGAATGAATAGAAATTTTTCTGAATTAATAAATTTTTGGAAAGGGAAAAAAGTCTTCGTAACTGGTCACACTGGTTTCAAGGGAAGTTGGTTAGTAATTTTTTTGAAAATGTTAAAAGCTGATATTATAGGTTATGCCTTAAAACCAGAAAAAAATTCACTTTTCAATAAAGCGCGATGTAAAAAATTATTAAAAAAAAATATTTATGGAGATATAAAAAATTATGATTCTTTGAGACAAAATATTAATAGGTATAAACCTGAAATAATTTTTCATTTAGCTGCCCAACCACTTGTTAGTGAGTCATATAAAAAGCCAATTCTTACATTTAAAACAAACGCTGTTGGCACAGCAAATCTTCTAGATATTATAAAAAAAAATACCAAAATTAAATCAGTTGTAATTGTTACAACCGATAAAGTTTATCAAAGTTCAAAAGAAAAAAAAATATTTGAGGAAAACGACAATTTGGGCGGAAAAGATCCATATAGCATATCCAAAGTATCTGCTGAACTAATCACTAGATCTTACATAGATACTATTTTGAATAAAAAAATCAAAAACAAGGTAAGCACAGCAAGATCAGGAAACGTTATTGGTGGTGGAGATTACTCTAAAAACAGACTTCTACCAGACATTATAAAATCAATTAATAATAAAAAAACACTGACAATAAGGAATCCAAATAATATAAGGCCATGGCAACATGTAATTGAACCTACATTTGGATATATTAAACTTGCTAAAATGTTATACTATTTTAAGGGTTATGAAAAAAACCCTGCATGGAATTTCGGACCTGAAAAAAAAAATTTTGTCACAGTAATTAAAATCGTAGAATATTTTAAAAAAAATACAAAAAAATTAAAAGTAAAAGTAAAAAAAACAAACAGATTTTACGAAACTAAAATATTAAAATTAAATAGCAATAAGTCAAAAAAAAAGCTTGGATGGAAACCTAAATGGGATCTAATTCAGAGTTTAAAAAAAGTAAACGAATGGAACAATTTATATAATAAGAGAATAGATCCAAATAAAATATGTCAAGATCAAATAAATGATTATCTAGGTTTGAAATGAGAATATCTTACGGAAAAAATGTTTATGGCAAAGAAGAAGTGCGAGCTGTCATAAGAACTTTAAATAAATCGACACAAATGGGAAATTCAGTAAATATTTTTGAAAAGAAAATTTCAAAATTGTTTGGAAAAAAATATGGACTTATGGTTAATTCTGGATCATCCGCACTTACATTAGCTGCGAGAGTCTTAAATTTTAATGAAAAAGACGAGATAATAACACCATGTTTGAATTTCGGTACAGCCGTTTCATCAATTATTTTAAGTGGAGCAAAACCAAATTTTGTTGATATAGAGATAGATACACTACAAATTGATACAAAAAAAATTGAAAAAAAAATAAATAAAAAAACAAAAGGTATTTTAGTTCCAAATTTAATTGGAAATATCCCAGACTGGAAATTAATTAAAAAAATATCAAGAAAGTATAATTTAAAAGTTATTGAAGACTCAGCGGATACTTTAGGTGCTACAATAAAAAATAAAACCACTGGAACTTACAGTGATATCTCAATAACAAGCTTTTATGGCTCACATATAATCAGTTGTGCAGGTAATGGAGGAATGTTTATGACCAACGACAAAGATATTTATGAAAGAGCTAAAGTTTTGAGGAGCTGGGGCAGAATGTCAACATTAATTAAAGATTCAGAAAATATAAATAAAAGATTAAATATAAAACTAAGTAATATTGAATATGATAAAAAATTTGTATTTTCAGAAGTAGGCTATAATTTTGAACCTTCTGAAGTTGGAGCATCATTTGGATTAATACAATTAAAGAAATTTAAAAATTTTAATAGGCAACGAAATAAAAACTTTAATCAACATTTGAAATTCTTTAAAAAATATAATGATTACTTCATATTACCAAGAATCAATAAAAATGTTAAAACTAATTTTCTTGCATACCCAATAATTATTAGAAAAAATAAATTTTTTAATAGAAAAGAACTTCAAGTTTTCTTGGAAAAAAATAATATACAGACGAGACCAATATTTAGTGGAAATATTTTGAGGCACCCAGCTTTTAGAAAATTCACATCAAATTATAACAAAGTTCAAAGTTTTCCAAATGCTGATTATATAATGAAGCATGGAATACTGATTGGATGTCACCAAGGCATAGACTTTAATATGAGAAATTATATTTACAAAAAATTAAAAAAATTTTTAAGTAATTTAAATTAAATCTAAAAACTATTTGATGAAAGTACTAATTTTTGGAAAAAAAGGGTATCTATCAAATTCGTTATTATTTGATCAAAAAAAAAAATTTAGAGTAACCCTTCTTTCAAAAAAAGTTTTAAGAGAGAAAATTAAATTTAAAGAAAAATTTGACTTAATTATTCATTCTTTAGGTGCAAACAAGTTCGATTCTGAAAAAAATAAAAAAGAGACACTAAAAAATAAAAAAAAATTAACTTATAGTCTAATAAATTTTGCAAAAGAGCATAATATTAGAAAAATTATTTATATTTCATCAACAAATATTTACAAAAACAATTATAATTATAACAAAAATTCTTATATCAATGGGCATTTACAAATAGAAAAATCTCTAAAAAAAATTTCTAGTGCAAAACTAAAGATTTTAGTATTAAGAATTTCTCATCTTTTTGGAATAAGAGATATTGTAAAATCAAAAGGTAAATTTATTTCAGTGCCAAATAAGTTTATACAAAGCGCATTGAATAGACGAAAGTACTTAATTAAAGATAAAAATGCTAAAATAAATATTTTACCTATGTCTTATTTGATTTTTAAAATAGAAAATTTAATTAATTTTAAAAAAAATTACAAGATAGTCGACATATCTTTCATTAATTTAAAACTGACATTTCTTTTGCAATTAATATCAAAAAGAATAATTCATAAATTTAAATTTAAACCTAAAATTCATTTTAATGACGGGAAGCAATTAGATTTAAATAAAATTAAAGAATATAGTATTAAGAATGGCGCTAAATTAAAAATTTTAAATAAAGAAATTGATGAAACAATAGATTTTCTAAAAAAAAATTACAAACTTTAAAATTAAAATAATATGCAAATGAAAAAAAATAAGAATGATTTAATCTCAGTAATAATAACTATTTATAATTCAAAGTTTGATTATTTTGATGAGTGTGTAGCATCAATAGTAAGTCAAAGTTATAAGAGTATAGAAATAATTATAGTTGACGATTTTTCTAATTACAAAATATTTAAAAAACAAAAAGAATATATACTCAAAAAATACGGAAATAAAAAAATTAAATTTATAAGAAATAAAAAAAACTCAGGTGTAGGATTTTCACTAAATCAAGGTATTAAAAGTTCTAAAGGAAAATATATAAATTGGTGTAGTTATGACGATTATTTCCATATTGATAAATTAAGATTGCAATATCAAAAAATAAAATATTTAAAAAATACAATTGTAACCTGCGACACATTAATAAATTACGAGAATTTGAAATTTTTTAGGAGACAGAATTATAATTTTCTTCAAAATAATAAAGATGCACTTATATTTAAAGATAAATTTAGTGGAGGAAGTTTTTTAATACCCAAATCATTGTTTAATGAATGTGGATTATTTGACCCTACGCTAAGATTTGTACAAGATTATGATATGTGGCTAAGATGGTATAATTATAATGTAAGATTTGTTAATGTAAATAAACCACTATTCTACACTAGAATTCATTCTAACCAAGATACAAATAAGAAATTTAACTTAGCGGTTAAAGAGAAAAAGAAATTTTATATGAGGTTTTTTAAAAAATATTTAAGTTATTTTCTCAATTTTTATTCAAATAAAGAAATTTTATTGATTGCAAATTATTATGTTTACAGAGACTACAAGAAAGTTGCTAATTTCATTAAATTAGCTTTTATAAACAAATTTTTAAAAAAAAAGAAATATATTTCAGGTTATTTTATGTTCTTTATGTTTAACTTAACTTTTATATT
>CABYQM010000012.1 GCA_902521075.1 uncultured Pelagibacteraceae bacterium | reverse complement strand
AAAGGGATGTTTTTTATTAATAATTCTCTGCAAAAAAACTCTAAACATATCTAGACCAGGAAAGATTAGTATTATTAATATAAATTCAGTATCAATGACTTTTTTATTAAAAGATGAGATTAATGCATGGCTTATAAAATATGAAAAAAACCAAACTCCTGAATTACCCAAAAAAATTTTACCTTTGAAATTAAAATACATAAAAAAAATTAATGACACCAATACCATTAAAGAAAATTCAGAAAAAATATTCATTGAAAAAAAAATAGAAAAAATTGTTAGCAAATAAAATCCTGATTGGAGATTTATTCCATCAAACATATTTAATGCATTTAATAATAGCAAAACACATAAAATAGTAAAAAAAACTGAGTAACTTCCAATATTTATATCTATCCCCAATGCTTCAATTTTCAAATTTTGTACTAAAAAATCATTATTCATTTTGATTGAAAAATAAACAATAATTGCAGAAATTAATAATTTTGATATTGGATTAAGATAATTTTTATCGTCTAAAAAACCTATTATAAAAAATAATAAAGAGAATATATAAATATTGAATAACTCGTTATCTAAATAAAAATATATAAATATAATTAATGAATTGATCGCCATGACAAAACCTGCTGCATTTGAAGTTTTGATTTTATGTATTTTTCTTTTCTCACCAGGGTTATCGTATAACAAAAATACTTTTGAAAATTTCTCAAAATAAAGAAAAAATCCAATGTTTAGCAATATAGATATTAAAACTAATTCAATCATTCCTAATATTATAACTTGTATGAAAATAAATTCCTATTGGAATGAATGTTATAATATTTAGCCAATTGTTGAAAAAATTTCCATTTGGCAAGAATGGAAAAAAATGTAAAAAAACGCAAAGTAAAGATAAATTATAGACAACATAATTATTTTTAAGATCGAAAGATTTATTTTTATTTATTTTAGACGCAAGTTTTAAAGTTAAAAGAACAAATAAAACAATTACAAACAAGAAACCCAATATGCCTGCTTCACTTAAAAGTTGAAAATAAATATTATGAGGATGATTTGCACACCCATTTGGAACACTATAGTTTGGTTCTTTGCATTTTTCTCTAAATTTTGTAGGACCAACACCAAAAATAAAATTATTTTTTAGCATAAGTGTTGCTGATTTCCAGTGATGAATATGAGCAACAGGAATTTTTTCAAAATCTTTCAATTTATAACTACCATCTTGAGTTTTATTAAAAGTGCCCTGAATTTGTAAATAAGTTGTTTTAAAAAGTCTTGATTCCCTATCACTACTAATAATTAAAAATGAAGATACAATTAAGATAATAGTAAGAAAAAATATCTTTTTAGAATTTAGTAAATATAAAAATATTGTTATTGAAATCATAAAATAAACCAAAGATAGTCTTTCTCCTGATGCAAGGATTACAAATGTATACAAAAATAAAAACATCATTAAAACTATTAATGATAATTTTGAATTTTTTAATTGCGAATAAATAATCCCAAGCTGTAAAAACACCAAGGGAGCAAACCTTGACAGATAACTCCCTAATATTAACTCATCACCAAACAAACCACTTAACCGTGGTTGTGAATTTAAGTTATATTCATAACCTAAAATATTTATACCAAAAATAAATTGAATAATTGCATCAAGTGCAACAAACGTACATGTGGTAAAAATTGAAATTAAAATATACTTTAATAATATTTTATTTCTGTCTAATAGGTAACAAGTGGCAATTGAAAATATTCCAAACCTAAAAAAAAAAATTACAGATAAAGGTACTTCCTGATATTTAATAAATGATACAAAAACTAAGTAAATGCAAAATATTATGAAAAATATAAAAATTTTATTTTTATAATAAAAAAAAATTTTATCTCTAAGAGTGTGAATTATAAAAAAAATTACAATTAACGACAAAAAAAAGTCGGCAATTGCAATACTAAAAACTAAAGAAATTGGAATTAAAAGATATATAAATTCTATTAATGAAAATAAGTTTTTTTTATTTATAATCATTGATTATATAGGTGAAGATAAATTCTAGTCATTAAATCCTGTAATAAATTAAAAATCAATTTTTATAAATATAAAAAAAATTATATATATTGTTTTGTATGTCTTTAATAGAAAAATTTAACATTAGGTTTGATTTTAAAAATTTTATAATTATTTCATCATTTATTATTTCATTTTATTTTTGGGATTTTGGTGCAAAATATAATTTAGGAATAGATACTAGGTACTTAACACTAATACCGCTTCTTTTTTTTATAAATAATAAAATTTTTACAAATAAAGACATTAGATTAATTTATATTATTATTGGTATTTTAATATTTCAATATTTTTACAATTACATCATTTATAAAAATGATTTTTTGATAAATGATTCAAAATATTTCATTGCATTAATTCTTACGACTTTATTGGTTATCTTTTGCAAAAAAGTTTTAATGAATAATTTAAAGATTATCTGTTCTTTTATTATCTTTATAGCGCCTATATTTTTAATCACCTCATCAATAGAAATGTGGGATGAAATAGACAGATTATGGCAATGTAGTTTTTTCAAACCTGAATCAAAAATTTTTAAACTTTTTTTTTTAGAAAACTCACATTTTGCAATGATTGCAATACCAGCTTTATTACTTAATATTTATTATTTATCAAAAAAATTTAATTATTTATATTTTTTTGCAACTATTATTTTTTTCTGTTCTCTAATTGTATTTCAATCAACAACTATGATAATTGGTTTAATATTAAATATTTTTATATTATTAATTTTCAACTTTAAAAGATTAAATAGGAAATACATATTTTGTTTATTTGGAATACTCATTATATTATTTTATATTTTTTTTAATATTTATGGATGTACAAGAAAATTTTCTGATCTATTCTTTCATAGCTATATTATGTCTAAACAAAAAATAGATGGGTATGAGATCAAAATTAAACAAGATGATAATAAGAATTTAAAAAAAGAACTATCCCTATTTGAAAATATAGAAATCTTATACGCGAGGACATACATAATTTTTTACAAAAATACTTTTGACAAAACTAGAAAAGCAAATGAAAGGAAAGTGAAATTATTATCAGGTGACACTAATGTTGAAAAATTTATCGAATTAGACGATGATCAGAAGGAAAGAGTTTATCATAAAATTAATGTTTCATCTCAAGTAGCAAAAAATTCGTTTGAAATTGCAATCAAAACTTTGTTCGAGAGACCTTTTGGTGTTGGTCTTAATAGATTTGAAATTGCTTTCAGAGAACAAATGAATGAACAATCTTCAAATTTTTCAGATGAAGTAATGAAAATTAATTTAAATGATGGTGGTTCAAACTTAAATAAATTGATTGCTGAATTTGGAATTTTTTCATTATTATTATTTGGATATTTATTAATATTTATTTTTTCAAAAAAAATATCAATAGAAAATAAAATCTTTTTACTTCCTATAATCATTACTCAATTATTAAGAGGCGCTGGTTATTTTAATGGGGGATTTTTAATAAGTATTATTTTAATTATATTACTAGTAAATGAAAAAAAAGAAAAAGAATAAATTAATATTTGGTGCAGGATTACATGCTGGAGGTGGTCTATTTATATTAAATTATTTGAGAAGTAAAATAACATCGAAAGGTGATATTTTTTTTTTAGATCAGAGGATTATATTAGATAAATTTTACAATAATTTTGAAATTTACTTAGTTAAAAATAACTTAATTTCAAAATTTTACTCTGAGTTAAAAATAAAGATATTTTTTGATAATCCAAATTCAGAAATAATTTTTTTAAATGGTTTGCCACCTTTTTTCAAATTTAAAGCCAAAGTTACGGCATATTTTCAAAATGCAAATATTTTAAAAAAAAATAATTTTTTATTAAAAAATATTTTTTCTTTAGATTTTTTAAGGAATCTAAAGTTTATTTTTTTTTATAAAAACGTCGATAAATGGATTGTTTTTTCAAAGTTTTCAAAAACAATTCTCAGCAGATACATTGAAAAAAATAAAATATTTGAAAATAAAGTGTCGATCGATAGTCAAATAATTCATAAAAAAAAAATATATGATTTCATATACCCAGCAAGTGGAGAACCTCACAAAAATCATGAAAATCTTATAAAAGCTCTAATAATTCTATCTAATAAGAAAATTTTTCCAAAAATATTACTTACATTAAGTGAGTCAGAATTAAGTAAGTTAAAAATTAAATATTACAAAGATAAGTTTAATTTAAAAATTTTTAATAAAAAAATTAAAGATAGAAAAATTTTCCTTAAAAACTATAATTATTCAAAGGCTTTGATTTTCCCTTCTTATACAGAAACTTTGGGTTTACCTTTGCTGGAAGCAAAAAGCTATCATTTAGATATACTTGCTTCAAACTATGATTTCGCTAGAGATTATACTATAAAAAATAGATTATTTGATCCAAGTAGACCAGAAGATATAGCTAGAAAAATTTTAAATTACGTTAAAACTAAAAAATAAAAATGAATATATTGATTTATTCCCAACATTTCTGGCCAGAAATATTTAGGATAAACGAAACAGCTTTGGAGTTGTCAAAAAAAAATAAAGTTTATGTTGTATCAGCTTGGCCTAACTACAACTATAAAAATAAAAAAAATTTACTCAAATATGGGTTTGAAAATTATAACAAAGTAAAAATATTAAGAGTACCTACATTGAGAAGAGGTAAAGGAAGTAATTTCAGTATAATCTTAAATTACCTTAGTTATATTCTAGGTGCAGCATTCATTAATAAAAGACATTTAAATAATATAAAGTTTGATGCAATAATTTCATATTCAACTAGTCCAATTTATCAAGTTATTCCAGCTATTATATTTTCAAAAAGATTTAAGATTCCTCTGTTTTTATGGGTTCAAGATCTTTGGCCTCAAGTGATTAGTGATTTAAATATAATTAAAAATAAATTTGTTCTAAATATTCTTCAAAAAACAGTAAATTATTTATATAAAAATTGTGATCATTTGTTAGCACAATCTCCACAAATAGAAAAAATTTTATTTAAAAAATTTAAAAATACTTCTTTATTATATAATCCATCAAACAATCTTAAGTTTAGAAAATTTAAACCACAAGTACAGAGCACAAAGAAAATAGTATTTGCTGGTAATATTGGAAAAGCTCAAAATTTAGAAGAACTAATCTACTACAGCAAAATTGTAAAAAATAACAATCTAAATGTAAAATTTATAATAATAGGAGAAGGTAGTAATAAACAACAATTAGTCAACTTGGTCAAAAACAAAAAGCTTAATAATATTATTATTTTTAAAAATAAAATGTCACTTAAAAAATTGGACGAATATCTAATAAAAGCTGATGGATTATTAGTTGCTCTAGGGAAAGGAGAAGCGTTATCAGTAACACTTCCCGCAAAATTTCAAACCTATCTATCTTATGGAAAACCTATATTTTCCTTTTCCGGGAATATAGTTGAAGAAATAGTAAAAAAAAATAATATTGGATTTATTTTAAAAAAAAAAAATTGTAAAGAAATAATTTACAAATTCTCAAAAATGCATACAAGAAAACAAAATTTAATTAATAAAAATTGTAAAAATTTATTTTATAAATATTTCGAGTTAAGAGAAAATACTTATAATCTATTACAAATTATTAGGAAAAAGATACAAAAATGAAAATTTTAATTGTTGGTGGTGCAGGCTATGTTGGGGGTGCGGTTACAGATTTATTATTAAATAACCCTGAAAATGAGATTATCGTATACGATGTATTGTTATACGAAAATTTATTCCAGAAAGATGTTAAATTTATAAATGGAGATATTAGAAATTCTGAACTTTTAAAAAAATATTTAAAATGGGCAGATAGTGTAGTTTGGATGGCAGCATTGGTTGGAGATGGTGCATGCAGTATCAATCCGTTGATTACAAAAGAAATTAATTGCGATACTGTAAAATATCTTGCTGAAAATTTTGATGGCAAAATTATTTTTTTTTCAACATGCTCAGTATACGGAGCTCAAGATGATGTTTTAAATGAGACATCTCCAACAGATCCTTTGTCTGTTTATGCCTCTACAAAATTAGAGGCAGAGAAAATTCTAAAAAATAAAAATGCTTTAATATTTAGATTAGGGACTTTATTTGGAATAGGTGACTCCTATTCTAGAATTAGAATGGACTTAGTTGTAAACGTTCTTACTGCAAAAGCCATAAATGAAAAAAAATTATCTGTTTTTGGAGGTAGGCAATTTAGACCCTTGCTCCATGTTAAAGATGCAGCTAGAGTAATTGAAGAGTCCATAAGATCAAATAATAAAGGTATATATAATCTTCATTTAGAAAATATAAAAATAATTGATCTTGCAGTTAAAATTCAAAAATTATTTAATGATGTTGAGATTGATAAAGTTGAAATGAAGTTTCAAGACTCTAGAAATTATCAAGCAGATGGGACTAAGTTAAGAAAAGATTTTAAATTCAGACCAAAATACACAGTAGAAGACGGGGTGAATGAAATTAAAAAATTAATTTTAGAAAAAAGAATTACTGATATAAACAATCCAAGATATACAAACCAAAAATTCTTAGAATTATTTGAATCAAAGCTAAAATATAATAATGAAACCTAAAATATTTAAAGGTGGGGCTGTTTTCGATACTCGTGGCAGTGTCTCTTTTAATAATGAACTAATTCTAAGAAAAGTCAAAAGATTTTACATTGTAAAAAATAAAAAGAAAAACTTTGTGAGAGCGTGGCATGGGCATAAGTTTGAGGCAAAGTACATCTTATGTATTTCTGGTAAAGCAAAAATATCAGCAGTAAAGGTTAAAAATTTTAAAAAACCTACAAAAAATTCTAAAGTATTTAGTTGGATTTTAGACTCTAAACTACCTAACGTAGTATATATTCCATCAGGATATGCAAATGGATCAAAATCTTTAAGCAAAGATATGAAATTATTTATACTTTCAACATCAAGTTTAAATGAAAGTTTAAAAGATGATTATAGAATTTCTGAAAAATTTTGGAAAATCTAAAGATGAAAAAAAAAGTTTTAGTACTTGGGGCCTCTGGGATGTTAGGCATAGAGGTAATTAGACATTTATTAAAAGAAAATATTACATTATTTGCAACTATTAGAAATTTTTCAGACAAAAAAAAAATAAAAAATTATTTAAATTCAAATATTTCAAATATAAAATTTTATAAGTTTTCAATTAAAGGTGGTTACGCACATAAACTAAAAAAAATAGTTAAAAATAAAGATTATATTGTTAACTGTATTGGATTAATAAAACCTTATATATCTGAAAATAATATAGATGACGTAACAAACGCTATAAATATTAATTCTATATTTCCGTATAGATTAAATGATTGTGTGGGAAAAAATACTAAAATTTTCCAAATTGCAACTGATTGTGTATATGATGGAAAAAAAGGTGATTACAAAGAAAATGATTCTCATGATGCAATAGATGTGTATGGAAAAACAAAAAGTCTTGGTGAAATAAAAAGTAAAAATTTCTTTAACATAAGATGCTCTATAATAGGTAAAGAAATTAAAAATTTTAATTCACTATTATGTTGGTTCTTAAATCAAAAGAAAAATTCACAAATATTTGGTTTCAAAAATCACTTGTGGAATGGAATTACTACTAATCATTTTGGGAAAATTATTTCAGCTTTAATTACTCAGCAGATTAAAATACCAAATTTAATTCATATAATGCCTAATGATACTGTTAATAAATATAAACTACTAAAACTATTCCAAGAAAAATTTAAGAGACATGATTTAAAAATAAAAGAAATCAATGCAAAATTTGTTGTTAACAGGACACTTAAGACAAAATTTAAGAATATTAATAAAAAAATTAATAATTCATTAGGTTTAAAGAAAGCTCCAAATATAAATCACATGATAAAAGATATAATTTAATTCAAAAAAGTTAATGAAAAATAAAAAGCCAAAGATATTAACTTTAATAGGAACAAGGCCAGAGATAATAAGATTATCAAGGCTAATACCAAAGCTTGATCTTAAATATGAAAATATCCTTGTGCATACAGGACAAAATTATGATTATGAACTAGATCAAATATTTCTCAAACAATTAAAAATAAGAAAACCAAATTTTTACCTTGGTGCAAGGGGTAGTTTTGCTGAACAAATTTCAACAATTATTTCTAAACTTGAAAAAGTTATTAAAAAAGTAAGACCTAAGAAGTTTTTAGTATTAGGCGATACAAATAGCAGTATAGGTTCTATTGTATCAAAAAGAATGGGTATTAAGGTTTACCATATGGAGGCAGGTAACAGATGTTTTAGCGACAAAAGTCCTGAAGAAGTTAATAGAAAAATTATTGATCATAGTAGCGATATATTATTACCTTACACCTCTGGTAGCCGTAAAAATTTAATATTGGAGGGAATTAAATCAAAGAACATAATTGTGACTGGTAATCCAATAACTGAGGTTATTTATTTTTATCAAAAATACATTGAAAAATCAGAAATTTTGAACAAGTTGAAACTACAAGAAAAAAATTTTTTTGTGCTTACAATGCACAGGCAAGAAAATGTTGATAATTTAAAAGTTTTAAAACGATTCATCTTCACATTCAACAAGATAGTTAAGAAATTTGATAAAGCTATAGTATGGCCAATTCATCCAAGATCAAAAAAAATGTTAAAGCTAGTTAATATTAAATTGGATAAAAGAATACTATTGGTCAAACCGTTAGGTTTTTTTGATTTTATTAAGTTAGAAAAAAATTGTCTAATGACACTAACAGACAGTGGAACTGTTCAAGAAGAAAGCTCTATATTAAAAAAACCATGTTTAATAATAAGAGATTATACCGAAAGACCAGAGACTATTAAAGCAGGTGGTGCAAAAATTGTCGGTCACAATTCAAAAAAAATAATTAAGACAATCGAATTTTATTTAAAAAATAATATAAATATAAAAGCTATTAAAGACTATAAAAAAAAAAATGTTAGTTCATTTGTTATGAAAATTTTAAATTCGAAAATTTAAAATTTTATTTTTTTGGAGTAAAGTTTTTTAGCTCTTCGTTAACCATTAATTTCACTAATGCTTTAAATTTTATTTTTGGTGTCCAGTTTAAAACTTTTTTTGCTTTTCGATTATTTCCAATTAGGTTAGTTACTTCGTTAGGTCTATAATAATATGGGATAGATTTTACCAAAACTTTCTTGGTTTTACTATCTATTCCTATTTCTTTATCCTTTTTACCCTTAAATATAATTTTTATGTTTATACAAGCGAATGCATATTTTAAGAAATCTCTAACACTATAAGATTTGCCAGTAGACAAAACAAAATCTTCAGGTTTAGAATGTTGCAATATCTTCCAAATACCAATTATATAATCATCTGCAAAACCCCAGTCTCTTTTAGATGATAAATTACCTAAATATAAAACTCCTTTCTTATAGTGATTATATTTAGCAATAAACATAGTAATTTTTTTTGTTACAAATGTTTCTCCTCGTGAAAAGCTCTCATGATTAAATAGAATTCCATTTGATGCAAACAAGTTATAAGAATCTCTGTAATTTTTTGTAATCCAAAATGAAAAAAGTTTCGAGGTTGCATAAGGACTTTGTGGGTGGAAAGGCGTTAATTCATTTTGATATTTACCTTTTAAACTACCATACATCTCTGAAGTAGCTGCATTATAAAACTTTGTTTTTTTATTTAAATTGTTAATTCTAATTGCCTCAAGAAGATTTAATGTGCCTAGAGAATTAACAGATGCAGTGTATAGAGGTAACTCATAACTTATGGCAACATGACTTTGAGCAGCTAGATGGTAGAGCTCATCAGGTTTAACTTCGCCCAAAATTCTATTACAAAATGACGGATCACTAACATCTCCATAATGAAGATAAAAAGATTTATTTTTTATAAATTTGTCTTGATAAATACGATCTAATCTTACTGTAGAATTTAAAGATGATGATCTTCTTTTAACTCCGTGTACTATATAATTTTTTTTTAACAAAAAATCTGCTAATATTGATCCATCTTGTCCAGTTACACCTGTAATCAAAGCTAATTTTCTTTTTTTATTCATTAGAATTAAATTTGTATATAATAAATTTGTGAAAATAAATCCAAAATTTTTTAAAGATCTAACTGTTATTTTGCCAGTTATAGATGAAAGACAGAGCTTAATTCATACTGTAAAGGTGTTATTAAAATATAATAGTTTAGATATAAAAAAAATAATTTTTGTTTTACATAAGAAAAAAACAAAACAAGAGTCTAGAGCTATTTGTAAAAATTACATAAAAACAAAAAAAACAAAATTCGAAATTTTATATCAAAAGAGAAAATTTCTAGGTGGAGCAATGCGTGATGCATTTATTGCTGTCAAAACCTCTCACTGCTTAATGATGTCCTCGGATCTTGAAACTGACCCTAGAACAGTAAAAAAAATGATAAAACATTCAAAAAAAAATCCTGAAAAAATAATTACTGCATCAAGGTGGTTAAATAATAAAAGATTCAAAAACTATGGGATGGCAAAGGTATTGGCAAATTACTTATTTCAGAAATTCTTTTCATATTTATATGGTGTAAAGTGTTCGGACATGACATTTGGGTTCAGAGTATTTCCAACAAAAGTTATAAAGAAAATAAAATGGGAAATGTTAAATCACAGTTTTTTGTTTGAAACATTAATAAAACCTATCAAAGAAGGAGTTGAAGTTATTGAAATTGATTCAAAATGGAAAAGGAGAATTGAAGGAGATACAAATAATGTTTTTACAAACTATTTTTGGTATATCTATATTGGTTTGAAAGTTTTACTAATGAAAAAATAAAGATGAATAAAAATTTAATCATTTCTACAAGTATAAATCACCCAACAAAGGCTATAAAAAAATTTGATAATTTTAAGAATTGGAAATTAATAGTCATTGGAGATAAAAAAACTCCAAAAAATTATAAATTAAAAAATGGTATTTATGTTTCTCCAAATGATCAGGTGAAAATAGACAAAAAACTATCAGATTTAATTGGCTGGAATTGCATTGAGAGAAGAAATATGGGACTTGTATTAGCAAAAAAAATGAGGGCTAAAATTATAGCATTGGTAGATGATGATAATATTCCCTACAATAATTGGGAAAATAATATTCTTATAGGTAAAAATATTAAAGCCAAATTTTATAATTTAAAACAACCAGTGTTCGATCCTATATATCAAACAAATTATAAAAATTTATGGCATAGAGGTTTTCCAGTTGAAAATATTGATGAGAGAGAGAATATAAAATACAAATATAAAAATGTTACAGTAGATGTTCAGGCGGGGTTTTGGAATGGAGATCCTGATGTAGATGCAGTTTGTAGAATGATATATAAACCTAATTGTAAATTTAATAAAAATTACTTTCCATTTTTTTCAAATAAAATATCTCCCTTTAATAGTCAAAACACATTTATAAATGCAAAATTATTGAAGTATTATTTTTTGTTCCCAGATCAAGGCAGAATGCATGACATTTGGGCATCTTATTATTTACAATATAAGAAAAAAATAAATATTTTATATTCAGAAGCTAGTGTATTACAAAAAAGAAATAAACATAATCTAATTACCGATCTTAAAAATGAATTAATAGGATTAAAGCATACTGCAAAAATAATAAAAAAAATTTCAGAAAAAAAATTTAAATTAAATGAATTTTTTACAAAAAGAGCTATAAAAGCTTATAATCAATATCTAAAACATTTTGAATGAAACTTAACAAAGTTCTTGTAAGTGGTGGGAAAGGTACTTTAGGTAGTGCAATTATTGATCATTTAAAAGAAAAAAAAATAAGGCACTTTTACTTTTCTTCTAAAAAAGTTGATATGACTAATCTTAAAAATTTAGATTTGTTTTTTAAAAAAAATAAACCCACTCATGTAATTCATACCGCAAATAAAGTCTTTGGTATTGGTGGTAATGCTTCAAATAAGTTTGAGATGATAAATGAGAATCTTATAATCAATTCAAATTTATTTAAAATTTGCAAAAAATATAAAGTAAAGAAAATTCTATGTATTGGAAGTTCTGCAGTTTATTCAGAAAAATATAAAAGAAGGATTAAAGAAAAAAATATTTTTAGATTTGATCCACATTGCTCAGAATTTTATTATGGTCTCTCAAAAAGAATAATGCTTCATCAATTAATTTCATTAAACAAACAAACTGGAATTAAATTTTGTTATGTGATTATGAATAATCTGTACGGCATTAAAGATAATTTTAATGTAGATACTGGACACGTTATCCCGTCCTTAATTCATAAATTTTACATAGCAAAAAAAAATAACTCGGTGGTCAAACTTTGGGGTAATCCTAAGACAAAAAGATCGTTCCTTTATACTAAGGATGCTGCAAAAATTGTATTAAAATTATTAGACAGTAAATTTTCTATAATTAACATTAGCTCAAAGCAAGAAGTCTCAATTGAAAATCTTTCTAAAATGATAAGCAAAATTTACAATTTTAACGGAAAAGTCCAATGGCAAAAAAAAAGGCATCAAGGTGTTAGTCAGAGAAACCTGGATACAAAATTACAGAATAAGCTTAATATAAATGAATATTATTCACTCGAAGATGGTTTAAAAGAAACTATAAGCTGGTTTAAAAAAAAATATAATTCGAGTCAAATTAGAAAATAAGTTTTTAAATATTTTATATTAAAATGGTTAAAATTTTATCAACAATAATAAAAAGATTAATTATAATTGTTGACATACTATTTCACAGAAAAAAAATTACTAAAGTTTTACGAAAATTGAAAATTTTAAAAATTAAAACGATTTTTGATATTGGATCTAATAATTGTGAATATAGTTTACTTTTTAACAAAGTTTTTCCAAAATCAAAAATATTTGCATTTGAACCTAATCCATACCTTTATAAAGAAGCAATATTAAAAATTAAAAAAAATAATAAAATAAAAGTTATTAAGAAAGCAGTTGGTAATAAAAATATGACCACATCTATAAAAATAGATAGGGATTCACCACTTACAAGTACTTTTGCCAAAATCAATCAAAAATCAAATACATATAAAATAAAAAAATTCCTGGGTCAAAAAAAAAAGCCAAATAAAGTCAATGCTAAAATGATAAAGTTAGATAAATTTATTAATAAAAAAAATAAACCAGACTTTATTAAAATAGATGTCGAAGGGTATGAGGAAGAAGTTTTAAAAGGAATGAGAAAAAATTTAAAGAAAACTAAATTAATAATGATAGAGTTTCATTTCGATAATCAATATAAAAATTATAGTACAAGTCGATTACACAAATATTTAATAACAAACAAATTTAAACTTTTTAAATCAATTAAATTTCCAATTTTAAATTGGGAGGATAGGATTTATTTAAACTCAAATTTATCTAACTTTAATCACTGAATAACTTTTATTTAAAATTAAAAATTTACCTTCAACGGAATAGATGGACTCTGAATTTATCCCGTTGATTATGTGAAAGTCCTTTAATACACAGTTTTTTGCCAATCTATCTTCTAAAGTAAAATAGTGAGAAACATGTGAACCAATTGCACCTACACATATTTTATCAATCATTTTTTCTTGTTTTAATTTTTGAATAATTTTAAATGATAGAGAGCCCGTTAAATATTGATTACCTATTAAGATTATATTTGCTGGAATACAAATAATAGCGACAAATAAATAGTTAATTTTATTATTACAGTATAATTTAAAAATTAAATAAAATAAGGGCACTATAACTATTAAATACCTTTGAGATGCTAAACTAGATGAGACTATTAAAATATATAATATACCTACACATAATAGTTTTATAGTTTTTAAATCTTTGTTTTTATATAGTTTTTTTAATTCATAAAGCAGAAATAATACAAAGATATAACTGACTACACTCAACACACCACGTAAAATTTTCATACTTATAAATTGATCAAACAAACCAAAACTCATTTCAACTGACAAACTCAAAAATTTGTTTCCAACAAAAAAAACTAATAAAATTATTAATACATTTATCAATAACCAAAATATTTTAACACCTCTTAATAAATTAAAAATAGCACCAGAAATTATTGGCAATAAACAAAAAAATAGAAAAGAGGTATATAATATTAAATTAGATAAATATTTTGACGAATTATTAACTACACTTAAAACTTCTTTGTAATAATCGGTAAATAAGAAAAATTTAAAATTTATATAAACTAATAAGAAGTAAATTAATGGGACAATTGAATAAGTTAAACAAATTAAAATTAATTTTTTTAAGAATTGATTTGTAAATTTTATTTCTAAAATTGAAATGGATGCAATTAAATATATACCCACAATTGGCTTTAGAGTTGTAGCAAAACCAATTAAAAAAGAAGGAATACAAAAAAACAATATATCCTTTTTTTTTTTTTCAAAAACATAAAAAATAGAAAAACCATATAAACCTATCGCCATAGATATCAGATCAGGTGTAGATCTATAACCAAACACCCATATTATTGGATTAGCAACTAAAAGAAGATAAAATGTAAATCTAAATTTATCATGATCAGGTATATTTTTATTTTTAGTTAAGATATTAATTACTGACAAGCCTATAAATAGATATGATAAAATTGAAATTAACTTTCCAATATAAATAGGTTCAGCAAATGGAAAAATAAACGAAAAAAAACTTATAATAAATGAGAAAAAAAAAGTATTTGCTTGTTGTTTAAAAAAATTAAAAACTATATCTTTGTTAAAATTATCATTAATAAAATTGTGTGCTTCGAAGAATACATATTCAAAATTTACAGGATGAAGATTTATCAATATAGCATGTAAGAAAATTGTAATATAAATTAAATAATGTATTTTGTTATTACTTTTGATCATGAATAGATTATATTTTTATATTATTATTTAATTTTAAACATGTTTTTAGAGGAAAATTTATTTAAATTTTGTCTTTTAATACTATATCCAAGACCGGAATAAGGTGCATTTAAAGGAAGTCCACATCCTGAGCCTATGTAACCAGGTGGTTTTGATTTAAAGATTTTTTTCCACCAAAGTCTATCAAACCAAATGTTTACATTTTCCATATCACACGAGTCATCTGTAAAGAAATATCCATCTTTCTCTAGATACTTCCATAAGTATTTAATACACGTCTTAGTAGATTTAGGAAGATCAACATCTAAAAAAATTAAGCCAATTTTTTCTTTATGAGATGGTAAAGTTTTATCAAAATAACCTTTTCTAAAAATACATACAGATATTTCTCCATAATCCTTAAGATTTTTTTTAACTATTTCCAAACTTCCCCTATACATTCCCTTTTTATATTTTTCAGTAAATTTTAAATGAGGATAGAATGTTTTATTTTTTTTTGAAACATGAGGAAGTCCTTCAAAAGAATCGTAGATAATTAATTTTTTTCCTATTATTTTGCAAATTATTGAAATAGAACATGTCGAGGCTCCCTTAAAACATCCACATTCAACAATAAAGTTTTTCTTTGATTTTGGTAATGATAGTAAATATTTTGCTAAAGTAATATGAGTTTCAAGACTAGTTGCTGAATTTAATTTTTCAATAACTTTAATAAATCTTTTTAAAATTAAAATTCTATCATTAATTTCTAATCCATATTCTTTGCCTATAGGCTTAAATATGAAATCATATATGATTGGATTATAGAGTTTTGAGAAAAAATATTTTGAAATTTTTAGAAAAGATTTAGGCAAAGAATAATAAAAATATTTTAATTTACTCATTTATAAAAATTTCTAATAATAGCTCTAACTTTTTTTGAGTTTGCTTTTTTCTTAATTGTATTCAAATTTATTTTGGAAGCATTGTTTACAAGATTATCGTCTTTTAAAGCTTTTAGTAATTTTTGACTTATTATAGAAATATTATTTTTAACTAAAAAACCGCTTTTGCCATTTTTAATCCACTCGTCAGCACATGATGTCGATGACTGAATTGGAAATGTTCCTAGAGCCATGGCTTCTAAAAGAGATGTGCTCACTCCGTCAGATCTGGATATTCCCAAATAAATTCTTGCTTTTGAAAAATATTTATACATTTGTGATTGATCTAAGTTATGGTTTATTGGAAAAATATCTATTGAAAGTTTTAATTTATTTTTGATTTTTTTATAATAACTTATTACCTCTTTATCAGCTGAATATATAACAATTTTAAAATCTCTTAATTCATTTGAAATCGACTCTAAAGCTTTTATAGCATACAATCCCATTCCTAGAAGACCCTGATAACCTTTAATCATTATAAGTTTTCTTTTACTAGGTTTGATATAGCGTTTTTTTACCTCAATTTTTTTAATATCTATCCCGCCACTATTTAAAACACAATCTAGAAACTTTGCCTTAATTCCAATTTTTTTTGCTAAAAGATAATCTCTGTAACATTCAGCAGAATAGAAATTAGCATGTTTTAATATCTGATTGAGATTTTTTTTGAAAAATGGAACTTTATAAAAAAAGTATAAATCACTTCCCCAATTAGATACAATCCATTTTGGAAATTTTTCTTTTAATTTTTCTTTTAATTTTAAGCACATTATTGATGATGTAGTCAGTTCGTGAGAGTGAACATATTTAGGATTAATGCTATTGATACATTTTTTCAACCAATAAAGAGTAAAACTATCTTTAAACAAAAAATAAAATATTTTATGAAAATAGTAATTTAAGAAATTATGTGGAAAAAAATCTAAAATTTTAATATTGCTATATCTTTTATTAAGATTTGAAATTTTTTTTAACAAAGGGTGTGGTTTTACTGGAAATATAGGAAAAACATAAACTTCTAAGTTTTTGTAGTTGTATAAGTGTTCAATCCATCTAGATAGATGGATACTATTAATCATGCCAACAATTAATATCTTATTTTTCATTTAAATTTAAAACTAGCTAAAATAAAAATATACAGTGCTGGAGTAAATAAAAAAATATAATTAAGCTCTTCCCATTTAGATAAATCACTATAATGAAATATCATTCCAGAAACTGAAGATAATAAGAACGGAATTAAAATTAATAAAAGAATAAACATTAAATATTTTGATTTGATCAACTTAATTAAAAAACTTCTGAAAACAAAAAAGATAGTAATTAATATCAACAAAATATACTTGATATTGCTCAAGTACCAATATGCTTTACTTATTAAATGGAAAGGTGGAAAAAAATTGGGTAACAATAAAATGTATGGAATTATAAATGATGCTGATACCAATATTAATAATAAAAAGAAGTAAACCAAAACTTTGGCATCATTAAATTTATTATAATATATATATCCTAACGGTAAAATTAAAATTAATAAAATACTTCGGCTTCCAAAAAAGAATAAAAAGAATATAAAAGAAATGAATATAAACAATTTTTTTTTATTTTTTAAACCTTCAATAAAAAAGATATTTGCTACAACATAGCTAATTGAAATACTTATAAAATCAGACCCTGATACCGCTAACTCTAAGAATACAAGATTAGATAATAGTAAAAGTGTAACAAAATTTGCTAAAATTTTATCACCCAGAAGTATTAAATTACATTTTTTAAATAATAACAGAAATATTAACGGTATAGCTGTAAAGTAGTTTTCCCAAAAAATTAATGGAAAATAAAATAAAAAACTCAGCAAGCCTGTAGAACATGGATTTCCTAGGTATGACTTAGAATATATAATATCATTATTATTTTTGACATTGTTTATAATATCAATATAGCAATTATCTTGGTCACTACCTAAAAGAGAATATTTTAAAGCATCTTGCTGTGGATAAATATAAATTAAAAAAAAGAAAAAAAATATGAAAATCGAGTAAATTATTTTATCTGACAAAAAAAAAGACATTATTTTTTTTGAAAAAATTAGGTGAAAAATAACTAAACTGATAAAAATATAAATATAAAAAAAAGTTATATCTTTATTAAAAAAAGAAGAGTTTAAAAAAAATCTTATTGAACAAACTTGATTAAAAAAAAAAATTAAATAAATTATTTTTTTATTTTCCAAGATTTTATCCATAATTCAAATATTATTTTTTATTATCTTTTTTTTAAAATTATCTTTAATTATTTTTAAACAATGTTTTGTAAGTTTAATATAAAGAAATAAATCATTAGAATTACGTACGTAAAAGAAAAGCTTTATAATTCTAAAAAACCATAATTTTTCGTTAAATATTTGATTTTTATCGTTGAATTCGTAATAAAATAACTCTACTGAGCTAGGTTTTGCTGGATGTGGTAAATTATTTAGAAAAAATTTAATTTGGCTGATTGATTTTAAATTGTCGTATTTCAAGTTTAAGTTATTTAATTTTAATTTAAAAATTTTCTGAACCAAAAGCGTTTTCAACCCTTGCTCTTGACTTTTTTTAACACTTTCACTTTCGTGTATTCGATAGTTAAATAATATTTCATTAATATTAGTTAATTTGTAATCTTTCTTAATAATTCTATACCAACTATAATAATCGTCTGCAGGATAAAAAATCTTTTTTAAATAAAGAAGTTTTTTTGTTTCTTTATTTGTATTTGCCATGAAGGAAGAATTTATTAAGGGGTTTGTAAACTTTAAATTTTCTACAATTTCTTTATCATTCTCTTTAAGATATAAAGTTCTAATTAATTTATCATTCTTATCTATTAAATTAGCTCCAGTGCCAACAGCAAAAACTTTAGGATTTTTGTTGAGGTAATCTAATTGCTTTTCAATTCTGTTTGGATGAGAAATATCGTCTGAATCCATTCTGGCTATATAATTGTTCTTTGATAAATAAAGTCCTCTATTAAATGTGTATGATGGACCACGATTTATTTTATTAAAATATAATTTAATTCTGCTATCTTTTTTTTTATACTCTTCAAGAATATTCTTAGTATTAAAATCAGAACAATCATCAACAATAATAAACTCAAAATACCTATGAGTTTGATTAAGGATACTTTTTATAGATTTTTTGAGTAAATCAGGCTTGTTAAAGCAAGGCATTATAATGCTTATTTCTTGATTTAATTTATTCATTTACATTTTAATTTTTCTAATCTTTTTACCCCTAAGATAAGAGTACACTAACACTTCAAATGAAAATGGTAAAAATTTAAGAAAAAAAAATACAGTTCTTTTTATAATCTCCTTTATGGGCATATTTTTTTTAATGCCTTTTTTTTTATTTTTTTTTTCCCATCCATCTAAATTTTTATAGACAAACTGAGTTGGGAATATTTGATTTTTTAAATTTTTAACTTTTTTTGCTATTATAATTACTTCAACAGCTTTACCTGATATAAAAGGTATTTCAGAACCTCTTCCATTATAGATATAAATTTTTGAATCTTCTTCAAATAAGTAAGG
This sequence comes from uncultured Pelagibacteraceae bacterium, assembly GCA_902521075.1. Taxonomy (GTDB): domain Bacteria; phylum Pseudomonadota; class Alphaproteobacteria; order Pelagibacterales; family Pelagibacteraceae; genus Pelagibacter. The sequence continues at coordinate 8,912 of CABYQM010000012.1, read as the reverse complement.
AGAATATTCTTTTAAAAAACAATTTTTAATTTTGAAACCATTAACTTCAAAATAATCAAAAAAAAATGTTGGACTAAAAGAATAAAATCCATGATCAATCAAGTTGCTGCAAGTAGTGCTTATGACTAAGTGACCATTTTTCTTTAAAATTTTAGTATAATTTTCTAATACTCTTGGGATGTTAAAAATATGTTCAAACGTTCCTGTATCTACAATATTATTATATTTATTGTATAAAGATTTTTTTATAGGTTTATTTAGATCTAGTATAAAATCTGGATCTTCATATGAAGAAACATCACAACATTTGGAATTTGAAGATCCAAATAATTTCATTAAATAATAAGCATTAATATTGTTATCTTTTTTGGTACCTTTCCAAGATATAATTTTATTTTTTTTATCAAAAAATTTTGTTGATCCATTTTTTTTTAAGTTATATTTCTTAAATATCTTTAAAACTTCGTTTTCATTTGCGTAAACTGCATTTTGACTAACAAGCAATGTATCTCCGAGAAATAGATCTTTGTTAATTTTTTTTTGATAACAAAATATTTTAATTAAGTCTTTTGCGATTCCCATAAATTTAAGGAAAATTTACGTGTTTTATTTTTTTATCTAATTTAATACCTTGAAAATTAGTTGAATTAATAAGATCTTTTGCAACCCTGTTATTTCTTTGGAAAAGGCATGCTGAACAGTTATCTCTTGGATCAAAATAAGCTTTTACTTTTTCGGTGAATAGTTTCTCAACTTCTGTATTTTTTACTGTGCCCCATTTATGATAATTGAATTTTCTTTCAGAAAAAATATTTTTTGCATTATAGTCTTGCTCTTGTTCTCCTTCAGCAAGAACGGTCACTGAATCACACGGGTAACAATATGAATATCCATTTTCCTCATGACCTGTTGTATCCCAAAAAGTATTAAAAGTTTGAAGAAAACATTGTCCAGTATCCCATATCTCATTCGCTTCTTGTTTTGTTCCATGATATTTTAACTGATGAAATATTTTTGTATTTGGGTTGCCTTTATCATCAATGTACCCCAAAGAATAAAGTTTATTTGATAGGTCTCTGTGACTTAATATTTGATAATTTCTGCTTAAATTACAATCTGTTAAAACTCTTACATATTCACATTTCCACTCAACTGATGCTTTATGAATTCTTTTTAGAATATCATCATTAGTCCATGGACCATATACATAAGATAGACCTAAGCTAATGCTCGGATCATCTATAATATTTTTAGGAACATATTGTAAGTTAAATTTACCCTCAGGATAAAAACTTGATGCATTTTCTGGAGTAATTGAAATTCTTATCCAATCAAAATACTGATAAATTTTTTCATCGATTTTTTTTGGAAAACCATTTGTAATTAAACCAAGAGAAATATCTTTATTGGAGAGCCATTCTATAAATTCGGTGAAATGCGGCCATAGGTTTGGTTGTCCTCCACCTGAAAGTATTAATCCTCTTAGCTTTATATCTGATCCGGTTAATTTTTTATATTTTTCGTTGTATTCTGGAAAATTTTTCTTGTTAAATTCCCCTTGATCAAAGTAAAGCTTGTTAATAAAATTTTTAGATTCTTCTAAAGTAGTAGAGTCTTTCTTATTTCTACCAATCGTTGAGCAAAATTGACATCTTGATGAACAAACTTGATGTAGTGTCATTGTTGCTCTGATTATACTGCCATAACCAGTATCTTTATATTTTTCAAATATAGGCCAATGTCCGTTCAATTTTTCACCTGTAGCTGTGAAACTAGACTCTGAATTAGTTAGAGAATGACGAACAATATTGGGAGAGATTTTTTTATTCAAAATTGAAATTTTTTTTTCATAATTTCCATCTTTATCCTTTATCACAAATAAACCCTCTGTGATGCCTTTAGACCTTATGGTGTTTATTATTAAATTGATATTATTTTTATTAATACTCTCAGTTCCTATGCTTTCAAAATTAGTATTTAATACCTGAACTTTTGAGTGTTCAGCAAAATGCTTACCTCCTGTTTTATGTATTATTCTTAACTTTATATTTCCACTGTTTGGAATTTCATTTTCAATTATAAAATAATCATCAATTTCATGTTTAGTTTTATTTTGTATGTTTATATCTTTATTTTGCATTTATATTTTTTTCTTTAAAACAAAAAAACCGTTACCCTTTTTGTGGTTTTGATACCAACTATCTTTAATTCCTTTCACATTATATTCAAATTTTTCAACTTTCCACCCTGAAGAATTGAACAAATTTTCCCACCATTTTTCGTTATTCATTTGTAAATGTGATTTATCAAGATGGTACTCTTTTATTCTATATTTTCCATTGTCCCCTAAAGGAACAACATGAAACATATTATTTGTTTTGTTTTTGTAAAATTTTAGAAAATATTTAATTTGATCAACCGTTAAATGTTCTAAGACATCTTTGCTAATTACGTAATCAAAGTTTTTTTTAAAAGGATAATATTTCTCTTTAGATATTAATTTGCAATATTTTTTAACTTCTGTGTCGCAGTTTTTTATAGCATATCTTGATACGTCAACACCAAATGCCTTAATATCTAGCATTCTAAATGCTTTTACCAAATATCCCTTGGAGCAACCAAAATCTAGTATGTGATTGTTTTCTGATAAATTTAAATATTTCATAATTTTAAATGCCATAGGAATTGTGAGATCCGGAAGCCATTTATAATTAGTGTAGCAAGATTTTTTTGACTCTATACCTGTATCAAAATAAGATGAATCATAGAAATTGGAAGAAATTTTTTTTTTTTTTTTCATTTTACGATCTCAAATAAAATATACTTTACACATTTATTGAATTCAAATCATTTTTGATTTGTTGAAATATCTTTTTTGAAAACGCATCTAAAGTAAAATTATTTTTAAATTGCTTACTTGATAGATATAAAGAAATATTTTTTATATATTTGTCTAAATTTTTTTGATCCATATTTTCTAAAAAATTAATTAATTCTTTATTATTTTTAAAACTTTTATAATCAATATAGCAATTAGATGGAATAATATTTGATATATTTTTTGCGCCATAATATATCGGAATACAGCCAGAAAAAAAACAATGAAAAATTTTTTCAGTTACCCACCCCTCAAAATTTTTTGCATTTTCAAAACAAATTGCAAACTTGTATTTTTTCATAAGTTCTTTTTTTAAGCCTACATACTCTCCTTTGTAATTTTTGAATTTTTTTTTAGTTACAAAGTTTTGTGCTTTAAACTTTTTTACGATTTTACGAAAGAAAGTATTACTATTGTCATAATTATTCCAACCATAGCCATAAAAATCAAATTTTACTTTATTATTTTTCTCTGCCCAATTAATAAATTTTAACCTTTCTCTATATAAATCATTTTTACTATTATTTTTTTTGTTACTTGATATTGAAATTAAAAAGTTTTTTTTTTTAAATTTGATTTTATACTTTTTATTTTTATAACATGGAAAATTAATTTTTATGTATTTAGACCTATACTTTCTTACAAGTGAGTCATCCCAAGTGAAAACTTTTTTAAAAAATTTATGATTTGAATATTTCCAAGTACTCTTGTCAATAGTTGGTCCTTCCAAAGCTAATAAATAATTAGGTTTTGTCCGTTTTTTTAGTAATTTTACCACTTGTTTATTTATTGGCCAATTTGCAAAAATAATTAAGTCATACTCAAAAAATTTATTTAATTTTAATAACTCAATTTTGTATTTAAAAGTTTTTTTTGTAAAAAATAATGATTTAAATGTTTCAATTGCATCTTCGCCTAGAATGTTAATTTTTTTGTTTTTAAAAAAATATTCACTATTATTTTGAAAATCAAAACACTGCCAAAAACCGATTTTTATCATAAAATTATTAAATCTTATAAATTTAAAAAAAAATATTTAAATTGAGTCTAATATTTCTTGAATATCTAAACCGTGATTTTTATGCAAGAAGTCTCTTCCACCATTTTGAAAATAGAATATTTCATCAAGTCCTTTTCGAATTACTTTTATATTTAAATTATTGTCACTAATAATCTCAAGTATTTTAGAACCCATTCCACCCTCTTTCCACTGCTCTTCAATACTAACTATTTGTTCATATTTACCCATGACATTAACTAATTTCTTATCTATTGGTTTAGCTCTAAATAAATCAATTAATCCAAATTCATATTTTGATTCTTTCATTAAATAATATATTTGATTAAGTAAGTATCCAGATGAGATCACACATGTTTTATCGCCCTTGTAAATTTCTTTGAAACCCTCACTTAAATTTATTTCTGTATCATTGTATATATGAGGTAATGCATCACGATCTAACCTTATAAACCTAAAACCATTTTCTTTAATACAGTACTTTGCAATTTTCGATGTAGAAAATTCATCGGATGGTGTTAAAATTTCTATGTTTGGGAAAACTCTCATTGTTGCTATATCTTCAGTCGTATAATGTGTTGGACCTGCGTCGGCATATCCAAGGCCAACTCCAATACCTATTAAATTTACATTCTGGTTCATTGCTGCAATTGAACATTTAATTTGTTCATAGCATCTTGAGGTAATAAATGGAGCCATTGCATAACAAAATACTTTTTTTCCCGTCAAACTTAACCCTGCAGCCATTGTAATCATATGCTGCTCTGAGATTCCACAATGTATGAATTGATTTGGAATTTTTTCTCTAAATTTATCAAGGCTTGGAGCTCCCATATCTGGAGTTAAGAAATATATGTTTTTATCGTTTAACGCCGCGTTAAATATCTCATCAATAAATACATCACGCATAAATGGATATTTGTTAGATCTAGTTAAATCTAGATAATTTCTCATATTATTTAATATTATTATTTTCTAAATCTTTTCTTGCTATCATAATTTCTTGCTCATTTGGCATCGTATTATGCCAGCGAGTAACATCTTCCATATATGAAATTCCTTTACCTTTTATTGTATTGGCTATTATGACAGATGGTCTTCCATTCTGTGATTTGCAAATATTTAAGGCATTGAGCAATTCATCGTAATTGTGACCATCAATTTTGTGTACATTCCACCCAAAACTCTCCCACTTTTTATCTAGAGGCTCTATACTTAAACAATCCTCATCTTTTCCTAGGATTATTTGTTTATTTCTATCTACGATAAATATTAAATTATCTAATTTATGGTGAGAAGCAAACATAGCAGACTCCCATAATGAACCTTCGTAATGTTCTCCATCACTTAAAATTATAAAAGTTTTTGTATTTTTTTTTTCTAGTTTTGCAATATATGCAAATCCACATGCGATTCCAGGAGCTTGGGCTAGTGAGCCAGATGTAGAGTCTATTCCAGGAATACTCTTATCTCCATAAATTCTTAAAATTCCTTTTGGAGAACCATATTTCTTTAATTCATCTTTACTGAAATATCCAATATCTGCAAGTATAGGGTAAATTCCCATTGCAGAATGTCCTTTGCTAATTATTAATTTATCTCTATAAGGGTAATTCGGTTCACCTATTTTATAATTCATTATTCCACCGTAAAATAAGCTAATAACTATTTCAGATTGTGAAAATGCTGATGCAATATGGCCTTGGTTAACCTTAATAACCATTTCAAATATTTCTTTTCTTAACCACTTAGATTTATCTATTAAATCTTTTTTGTTGGATATCATATTTTATGATGTATATTTTTGAATATGTTGGATACTTTATTCATTACACCTAATAATGCAACTAGAATTTATCAGAGTTTATCAAATAAGTATTCAGCTATAGAAACTCCAACATGGTCTTTACTTTTAGCTGAAGCTTGTAGAGTAAAGTCATTTAAAGTGGATATTTTAGATTGCCTTGCTGAAAATTTAAATCTTGAAAGATCGTTTGAAAGAATTTTAAAATTGAACCCAAGATTGATTGTATTTGTGGTGTATGGACAAAATGTGAATGCAGGAACAACCAATATGAGTGGTGCTATTATGTTATCTGAATATTTAAAAGAAAAGAAAATTAAAATTCCAATAGCTTTTATTGGCTCGCATGTGCAAGCTGTTCCTATTGAAACTATAAAAAAAGAAGAGAGTATAGATTTCGTTTTCACTAATGAGGGAGTTTATTCATTGCTAAATATATTAAAACTTAAAGACATTAATTTTGAAAATCTAAAAAAAATAAAAGGAGTAGCATTTAAATTTAAATCAAAAGTATATTTTAATGATGTCGAAAAAGTAGTTCCTCAAGATAGAATGGATATTGATCTACCTGGATATGCTTGGGACCTCCTACCATTTAAAGATAAACCATTAGATTTATACAGATCTCCAATGTGGCATGCGGAGTATGACGAAAATAAAAGATCTCCTTATGCAGCAATTCAGACATCTTTAGGATGTCAATTCAAATGTAGCTTTTGTATGATTAATATAATTAACAGAAATGACAAATCTGAACTAGGTATAGCTGGCCATTACAGTGGCATGAGATTTTGGTCCACTAATTTTATAATTAAAGAATTTGATAAACTTATAAAACTTGGTGTTGAGACGATAAGAATTGTTGATGAAATGTTTCTTCTAAATCCAAAATATTATGTACCTTTATGTAAAGAATTAGCTCAAAGAAATAAAAAAGATAACTTAAGAATGTGGGCATACTCAAGAATTGACACAGTAAAAAACCCAGAAATATTAGAATTAGTTAGATCAGCAGGTATAAAATGGCTTTGCCTTGGTATCGAAAGTGGCGACAAAAAAGTGCGCTTAGAGGTTGCAAAAGGCAAATTTGAAGAAGTTGATGTTAGAAATGTTGTTAAACAAATTCATAAATCAGATATTGAGATAATGGCTAATTATATTTTTGGATTGCCGGGAGATACAAATGAAACTATAGCTAAGACTTTCGCATTAAGTAAAGAACTCTGTACATCTGGATGGAATACTTATGCAGCCATGGCATTACCTGGAAGTCAATTATATAGAGAAGCTGTAGAAAAAAATATCAAATTACCAGATAATTATGAGGGGTATTCTTTTCATTCATATAATACTCAAAATCTACCAACTGAAAAATTAAAGGCGAGTAGTATTCTAAAGCTAAGAGATGAATGTTTTTACGAATATCACAACTATAAGCCATTCTTAAAAAGAATTTCAGAAAAATTTGGGGCTAAAGCTGCAGAAAATATTAAACAAATGTCGAAAATAAAATTAAAAAGAAAAATTATCGAGCAGAATATTTAATTAAATCCATCATTTATTTACATTTATTTTACCATCTTTAATTTCATAAATTTTATCACAAATTTTTAGTGATGATAATCTATGGGTAATAATTATCATTGTTATTTTATCCTTCATGCCTGAAAGTGCATCAATAAATGATTTCTCAGTTTCTAGATCTAATGAACTAGTTGCTTCGTCAAGTATTAGTATTTCTGGTTTTCTATATAAAGCTCTGGCAATTCCTAGTCTTTGAATTTGGCCTCCAGATAATCTTATTCCTCTCTCTCCAACAATTTCATTTTCTTTATTAGGCAAAGACTGTACAAAATTTTCAATTTTTGACATTTTTAAACTATTCCAGAATAATTCTTCATCAAAATTTATTTCTTCTTCTCCAAAAGCAATATTTTTTTTTATAGTATCATCTAATAAAAAAGTCGATTGAGGTATATAACCAAAGAGATTTTTATTTTCATTAAAAATTTTTTTTAGTTGAAACTTTTCATCAATTATAATGTTTCCATCTTTATAATTTAAAATACCGACTAATATATTAGCCAAAGTACTTTTGCCTGATCCTGTCTTACCAATAATACCTACGATTTCATTTTTTTTTATATTTAAGTTTATGTTTTTTAAAATTTCATTATTATCATATGCAAAAGTTAAATCTTTAATTTCTAATGATTTTTTTAAACTAAACTTTGGTAATTTGGTATATTTTTCACTATTTATATTTTTTAAATTATTCATTTTACCAATTTTTAATTCTTGGACAGTTGTTGTAATTATTGAACTGTAGTGATTTAGAAATTGAAAAGAACTTAATAATCTATTTAAGCTAGGTATTATTCTTACTGCTGAAACTCCAAAAATTGCTATAGTAGAAATTACCATTTCTGCACTATCTATTATACTAAGCATAATAATTAAAATGGCTGATAAACTGACAACACCCAATATTTCTAGCCATATTCTAGGTAAAGATTGATAGGTCTCAAACATTCTTGCTGTATAACTATATCTTTTATTATCCCTCTCATATTTATTTTTAAAAAATTTTTCACTAAATGAAATTTTAATTTCTTTTATTGATTGCATTGTTTCATAAACAGTTTGCATTTTTTTTTTTAAAAAATACTGTCTTTCATCCCCAAGAATAATAAGTTTTTTCTTTGTTAAAATTTTAAATGCCAAAAAACTCAATGAGATTATAATTATTAGAATTGAAGTACTTTGAAAGCTTACATAAAATAAAAGTAATAGAATGCTTACAATAAATACAATTTCAATTAATAAAAATAAAAATTGGTTTAAACCTTCAGTAAATATAGCAACATTTTCAATGTTTCTAATTGGTATAGATGAGTTTGTTTTTGTAAAATACAAATAGTCGCTTTTGATATACCTATTATATAATTTTACAGAGAAATAATTTAAAAGATCATAAGTAAATTTGTATTTAAAGTAAGAAAAACAAAATGTGATTATATTTTTAATTAAAAAAATAAAAACAAGCAATACTGAGAAGAATATTACCAAATTTTTATTATTTAATTCAAAGAATTCGCTCAAAAAACTTAGATAATGAATATACTCTAAAGCAAATTTTTCGCTTATTAAAAATCCAAGTAAAGGAAATATTACTCCAATACCGATCATTTCAAAAAAAACATTTAATATTA
>CABYQM010000011.1 GCA_902521075.1 uncultured Pelagibacteraceae bacterium | reverse complement strand
AAAATTAGTTCGATAAAAAGAAATAAAATTGGTGTTCAAGTATATTACGGTGCTACCAACGAATTTTTTGACTATGATAAAGTTGTTATCGCTACTCATGCAGATGATGCATTGAAAATTTTGAGCGAGCCAACTGATGATGAAAAAAAAATACTTTCAAATTTTAAATATAAATCCAATCTAGCAGTAATACATACTGATGATGTATGTATGCCAAATAATAAAAAAGTTTGGTCTTCATGGAATTCCTCAGTTGATAAATCAGATATTAGTAAGACATCATTAACTTATTGGTTGAACTTATTACAAAATCTGAAAACAGAAAAAAATATTTTCTTAACCTTAAATCCTTTTTTTGAAATAGATCACAATAAAATCCTACAAAAAGTTACTTTTACTCACCCTTATTTTGATCAAGATGCTTTGAATAATCAAAAATTATTAAAAGAAATACAAAATAAAAGAAATGTATTGTTTTGTGGAAGTTATTTTGGTTACGGTTTTCATGAAGATGGAATAAAATCATCCATTAATATGATTGAAAACCTAAATGATTAAAAATTCCAATATTTACGAAGGTAAAGTAATTCATAAAAGATTTAAGCCAAAATATCACTTTTTTAAATACAATGTTTTCTCACTCTTTTTAGATCTTGATGAGATTAATTTGATACAAAAAAAAATTAAAATTTTTTCTAACAATAGTTTTAATATTTTAAGTTTTTATGACAAAGATCATGGACCTAGAGATGGTAGTGATTTAAAAGCCTGGGTTATAGATAATTTAAAATCAAACAATATTCAATTTGAAAACATAAAGGTAAAATTACTTTGTTATCCTAGAATATTTGGTTACGTATTTAATCCATTAAGTATTTTTTTCGTTTATGATAATCATTCAAAAATTATAGCTATTTTGTATGAAGTTAAAAATACATTTGGTGAGCAACATACTTATATATTTAAAGTCAACGACGAAAGAATAATTACAAATAGTTGTGAGAAAAAGTTTTTCGTTTCTCCATTTATTGAAATGAAAAGTAAATATAATTTTAGAATCCTTAAACCTGAAAAAATGTTATCCGTAATAATTGATCAAAGTGATAAAGAGGGAAAATTGTTATATGCTTCACAAGATGGAGTTGCAAAAGAAATTAACAATAAAAATATACTTATATCTTATATTTCTCACCCTTTAATGACTTTTAAAGTTATTGCCGCAATTCATTATGAAGCATTAAAATTATGGTTAAAGGGAGTTAAATTAGTAAAAAAAAATATAAAAATAAAAAATAATATTACTTTTGAAAAAAAATGAATTTTAATATTTTGTCAGATAAAATCGTATTTAATTCTCTTAAACTAATAAAGCATGGATTTCTTGAAATTCAAAATCATGATAACAAAATATATAAGTTTGGCAATGAGAGTGAATTATTAAAAGCAAAGATTAAAATTAACAAACCCGGTCTAACACTTCAAATAATAAAATCAGGAAGTGTAGGACTTGCAGAAGCGTACATGCGAAATGAATTTGAAACAGATAATCTAACTAATCTAATAGAAATAACAGCTAAAAATATTAAACTTGTTTATAAATTTTCAGGTATCTTTGATTTATCAATGATAAATAAAATAAAGAGTATTTTCATAAAAAATAACAAAAGTAGAAGTAAGAAAAATATTTCAAAACATTATGATTTAGGAAATGATTTCTTTTCATTATGGTTAGATCCATCACTTACTTATTCAAGTGCAATTTTTGAAAAGCAAAAAGATGATTTATTCTCTGCTCAACAAAATAAATATAAAAAGCTTACAGAATTAATAAAGCCAAACGTAGGAAATAAAATTTTAGAAATTGGCTGTGGCTGGGGTGGCTTTGCAGAATATGTGGGTAAAAATTATGATGTAAAATTAGATTGTATAACTATTTCTAAAGAGCAATTTGAATTTTCAAAAAAAAGAATATTTGAAAATGGATTAAATGAAAAAGTTAATATATTTTTGAAAGATTATAGAGATGTAAAAAACAAATATGACTCTATCGCATCTATAGAAATGATAGAAGCGGTTGGGCAAAATTATTTAGTCAATTATTTTAAAAGTATTAAAAAAAATTTATCTGAGAACGGAAGGGCTGCGATACAAGCTATAACAATCGATGATAGTTTATTTGACAGATATAAAACCAAAGAAGACTTTATACAAAAATACATATTTCCTGGAGGTTTTTTGCCATCAAAAAAAAGATTATATGATTTATCTAGTAGCAACGGTTTAGAAATTAAAAAATATGAGTCATATGGATCTCACTATTCCAGTACCTTAAAAATATGGAGAGATGAATTCCAAAAAAAATGGGAAGAGATTTCAAAACATGGATTTGATAATAAATTTAAACGTATGTGGCATTTTTATTTGTCATATTGTGAAGCAGGTTTTAAATCAAAGAATATAGATTTAATTCAATTTTCCATGCAAAATAAAATTTAATATGATTAACAGAAAATTTTTTAAAGTATTTTTATTGATAATTTTTACAGGATTAATTACAAGCTGTATAAATAATCAATCTATGAAACCAGAAGATTTTAAAAATCAAAAACCAAGATTAATAATTGAAGAATATTTAAGCGGAAACGTCAAAGCTTGGGGTATACTACAAAACAGATCAGGTAAAGTTACAAGACAATTTTCAGCAGACTTGGACGGTAAGTGGGATGGCAAACAACTTATATTAGATGAAAAATTTATTTGGAATGACGGTGAAATACAAAATAGGCAATGGGTAATAGATAAAATTGATGAACATAATTATGAGGGAACTGCAGGCGATGTAGTTGGAAAGGCTAGGGGGTATTCGTATGGCCCAGCATTTAAATTTGAGTATGTTTTGTTAGTTCCAGTGAAAGGAAAAAATATCAAAATTACATTTGATGATTGGATATTTATGCAAGACGAAAGAGTAGCTATCAACAGAGCGAAAATGACAAAATTTGGAATTAAAGTCGCTGAATTGACTGTAATGTTTGTTAAAGATTAATTTTATTTTTTTTGTAATTTAGTCAATTTCCGTATTAAATAAAAATATAGTCGATCAGGAATTATTTTTAAAAATTTAAGGATCAAAGTTAATTCTTTTGGATAATGTATTTCAAAATTAGAGCCATTAATAAGTCCATCGTAAATTTTTTCTGCTGAGAATTCTGGAGTTTTTAGAAACGGCATCTTAAAATCATTCTTATCAGTCATTGGTGTTTTGATAAAACCTGGAGAAACTAAACAAACCCTTACACCATATCTTCCAAAATCAAAATGTAGACTTTCAGCAAGATTACTTAAAGCTGCTTTGGATGGTCCATAGCCACTTGAATTAGGTAAGCCTTTATATCCTGCAATCGAAGATACAATGGTAATAATGCCTTTTTCTCGTTCACGAAAATGAGTTTCAACTGCCTTTATACAATTTAATGTTCCAAAAAAGTTTACCTTAAATACATTTTCAATTTGTTCTACATCGATTTCTCTTTCTTTTTTTGGATCCCAAGTTCCCGTAGAAAAAAAACAAATTTCGATGTCACCAAGTTCCTTTTTTATATTTTCAAAAACAGACTTACACTTTTCCTTATCATTTACATCAAGTGGAAAAGATTTAATATTTTGATGCTTATCTTCGATTTCTTTTAATAAATTTTCTCTTCTTGCAGAAATAGCAACTGTCCATCCATTATTAGCAAATTTTAACGCAAGTGCTTTGCCAATTCCTGTACTTCCGCCGGTGATCCAAATTACTTTTTTATTCATATTTAACTGCTGTATAGTACTTAAATGCTAAAAAATAAAATTTTATCTTTTATTCTCTTTGCAATTACTACGTTTTCAGCTTCATTTATTGGAGGTTTGGTTACTATAAATTTTAAAGAACCTTGGTATTCAAATTTATCTAAACCTCAATACAATCCACCAGATTGGATATTTGGGCCAGTATGGACATTACTTTATTTATTTATGACAATAGCCATATGGAATGCGTGGCATAAAAACACAAAAAATTTAAATATTGTATTTTTATATTTCATTCATCTTTTTTTTAATACAACTTGGAGTGTTGTTTTCTTTGGTTTCCATAATATTTCTTTAGCAATTTTAAATCTTGTTGTGTTAATTATATTTATTGTTTTATTGGTATTTAAATATAAGAATATAAGTCTATTAAGCATGTATTTGATGATTCCATATTTGTTATGGTGTTGTTTTGCATTGCTTTTAAATATAAACATTTTTTTGATAAACTAATATGGATGATGTTGTAATAGTAGGTGGTGGTATAATTGGAGCTGCAACTGCATACTTTATGTCCAAAGAAGGCAGAAAAGTAAAAGTCATTGAAAGGGATCCAACTTATAAAACTGCATCATTCCCATTATCACTTGGTGGATTTAGACGACAGTTTTTTCAAAAAGAAAATATTCTTTTAGGAAAATTTGCAAGGGAATTTATATTTCAAATACCAGAATTATTGAAAACTGAAAAAAATCCAAATCCAACAGCTAGCATGGTGCCCAATGGATATCTTCTAATGTTTGGACCAGATCATGCAGAAGAGCAATACAGAGCTTTAGAAAATCATAAAGAATGTGAAGCGGGTACAAAAAATATTAAAGGTTCTGAATTGAAAAACTATTTTCCTTACATTAATGAGGAAGGAATTGAAACTGCAACATTTACTGATAACAAGAGTGAGGGATGGATTGATCCATTTTTATTTCATAGCGCTTTAAAGCATAAAGCAATTGATCTTGGGGCAGAATTTATTAAGGGAGAGGTTAAGAGCTTATCTGAAATTAATGCAAAGACAATTATTTCCGCAGCTGGGTGCTGGACTAAGGAACTACTTGAAGATATTCCTGTAGTACCTCAAAAACATACAGTCTTTAGAGTTAAATGTCCTAAACATATTCCAGAGATGCCATTATCTGGAGATCTAACAACAGGAGTATATTGGAGACCAGAAGGAAAAGAATATTTAGCAGGTTCTCCAATTTCAGTTTTTGATGCAGAAGATCTCGAACCTGCATGGAATGATTTTGAAGAATTAGTTTGGCCTGCTCTTGCAAAAAGAATACCAGCATTTGAAGAACTCAAATTAACAGGTGGATGGGCTGGATATTATGATTGTAACAAATTAGATAATAATGCCGTAGTTGGAAAACATCCAAAATATGAAAATGTTTACATGGCCTCAGGATTTACTGGCAGAGGTTTAATGCAAGCACCAGGAATTGGTAGAGCTCTAACTGAATTAATAACTACAGGCAGTTATCAAACTATAGATATTAGTGTTTTCGCAGTCGAAAGAGTATTAAATAGTTCTGCAAGACCTGAGCCCTACGTCTTATAATTTTTTTACGTAAACTCCCATCATCCCATTAAAAAAAGACACGGCAATTATAAGAATTTGACCTTTTAATGAGTAAAAATTAAATGATGGATAAAAACTGATAGCAATACTTAAAAAAATATAAGTTAATAAAAAAGGTCTATAAAACTTCTTTAAAAAATTCATAAAAATTCTAATTAAATTTTTACAAGCATTTTTCCTATGTTTTTACCTTCTAATAAATCAATGAATGATTTTGGCGTATTTTCTATACCCTCGTAAACAGTTTCTTTAAATTTAATTTTATCTTCTAATAGCCATTTAGCCATATCGGTTTCAAACTGTTCTCGATCATTTTCATGATCAAAAATTATAAAACCTTTAATAGTTAGTCTTTTTACAAGAACATGAGCCATATTTTTTAAACCAGAGCCAGGATTAGTTGCATTCATTTGAGATATCCTTCCACAAATTACAATTCTTCCAAAGTTCTTCATTTGAAAAATAGCTGACTCTAAGAAATCGCCACCTACATTATCAAAATATAAATCAAATCCTTCAGGACAAACTTCTTTAAGATGTAAAACAAGATTTTCAATTTTTTTATAGTTAAACGCATGATCAATTTTTAAATCATTTTTCAGCCATTTAACTTTTTCATCAGATCCTGTACTTGCAATTACTTTACAACCCATATTTTTTGCAATTTGACAAACAGTAGATCCAACACTACCTCCAGCTGAAGAAACAAGGATTGTTTGACCTGGTTTTAATTCACCATGTTTAAAAAGTCCTATATAAGCTGTATGACCTGTCATTCCAAGTGGACCTAGATATGTTTGTATAGGAATATTCATTGGCTCAATTTTTTTTAGATCATTGGAATTACAAACAAAGTAATCTCTCATTCCGAAATTACTAAAAACAATATCTCCTTCTTTAAAATTTTTGTCTTTAGACTCTTTAACTATACCTAAAGCATAACCTTCCATCTCTTCACCAATATTAAAAGGCGGTTTATAGTTTTTTCTTTCAGTCATCCTTGCCCTCATATAAGGATCAACTGAAATCCATAAATTTAAAACCAATATATTGTTCTTAGTATCTAAAGATATCTCCTTAGTTTTTATTTCAAAGTCAGTTTCTTTTGGTAAACCTGTAGGGATATAGTTTTTTAAAGCTACAAATTTGCTTGTTACAGGCATTAATTATGATCCCCAAATAATATCAAGTATTCTCTCTCTTTTGCATGCTTTCTTATATTTTAAATAATTTTCTAAATATACTTGATAGTAATCTTGATGTTTATCCTCTGCTTTGTAAAAAATCTCAAATTCTTTAACATATGTGACTACCTTCTTTTTAAATTTCTTTTCTAATCTTTTTATATCTTTATCAATTAAATCTTTCTGATAATCGTTTTCATAAAATGCTACAGATCTGTAGCTGTATCCTTTATCGCAAAACTGGCCATAAGCATCAAATGGATCAATATTAAGCCAGAAGTTTTTTAAGAGTTCTTTATAGGATATTTTCTCTTTGTCATAAATTATTTCAACAACCTCAAAATGACCAGTATCTCCATAAGTGACTTCCCTATATGTTGGATTTGCAGTGATCCCTCCTGAGTAACCAGATATAACTTCTTCTACACCTTCCAACATTTCAAAAGATTCTTCCATGCACCAGAAGCAACCTCCTGCAAAATACGCTTTATCTTTTGAATGAGAGAATGATGTCGATACAAGAAATAATAGTAAAAAGTAGTAAAATAACCTCATATCTAAAATATATAATAATGAGGGTTTAAATCTATGGTATTAAAGGTAGCTACTTATTTAAGTAGCATACCTTTAATAAATCTATTTTATTTTTTTTGATATTTAGCAGCTTCTTCTGATCCACTAGTTGCAGACCCTTTACTGTAAGAATGCGCACCCATTCCTGCTAATTGGCCATCTTTTACGATCAAATATTGATTTCTAATTTCTTTTCCTTCAAAGAAACATTCCAATATTTCTCTAACACCATCTGCATATCTTGCTTGAGCAGATAAAGATGTACCAGAAGTGTGAGGTGTCATTCCATGATTTGGCATTGTTCTCCATACATGGTCGTTTGGAGCAGGCTGTGGAAACCATACATCACCTGCGTAACCACTTAGCTGTCCACTTTTTAGGGCTTTAGCTATTGCATCTCGATTACAAATTTTACCTCTTGCAGTGTTAACTATGTATGCTCCTTTTTTCATTTTACTTATCATTTCATCATCAAACAAATTTTCAGTTTCAGGATGAAGTGGGCAATTAATTGTAACAACGTCGCAAACTTTTACCATAGACTCCACTGATTCATGAAAAGTTAAGTTTAGTTCTTTTTCAACACTGTCAGGTAATTTATGTCTGTCAAAATAGTGCAAATGAACATCAAATGGTTTCATTTTTCTAAGTGCATCTAATCCGATCCTTCCAGCAGCAACGGTTCCTATATGCATTCCTTCAACGTCATAACTTCTTTGAACAGCATCTGCAATATTCCATCCACCTTCATTAACTATTCTATGTTGATTGTGATAATCTCTAACCATTGAAACAATCATCATTACTATGTGTTCAGCAACTGATCTAGAATTACAGAAAGTTACTTCAACAACATCAATTTTATTATCCATTGCTGCTTGTAAATCAACGTGATCAGAACCTATTCCTGCTGTTATTGCCATCTTAAGGTTTTTAGCTTTAGCGATTCTTTCTTTAGTTAAATAATAAGGGAAAAATGGTTGAGAGATAACAATGTCAGCATCAACAATATGTTTATCCGCTTCGCATCCATCTCCATCTTTACTGTTAGTAACAACCAATTCGTGTCCATTACTCTCTAAAAACTTTCTCAAACCAAGTTCACCTGAAACACAACCAAGTAATTGGCCTGGTGTAAAATCTCTTCCTTTAGGCGATGGCAATGTCATTCCATCTGGATATTTCTCTAATTTTGGTAAATCCGACAGAGGATAAGATTTAGGCATTCCTCCTTTTGGATCATCATACAATACACAAAGTACTTTCATTTTTACTCCTATTACTAGCTTCTCTAAGCTGAATTATTAATTATTATTTGAAAAGACTAGCACAAGTTAAATAGGACTAGCAAACAAATTGTGTTTATTTTGGGTAATTCCTTTTAGCAATAAATTTGTTCAAGATTATGCCAAAAACTATCACAATAATTGATCCGCTTATAACTGGGGAAATTAAATATTCAAATGAAACTGACCCCATGATCACAATTATAGGATTTCCTCCTGCAGGAGGGTGGGTTACATTAAGAATAATCATTAATCCGACACCTATTCCAACAGCAACAGGTATGATAATATATATCGGAAGTGGAACGAAATTCACAAATATCACACCAACAAGTGAAGTTAAAAAATGACCAAAAAATATATTTTTAGGTTTTGCAAAAGGACTTTCTGGATACCCGTAAAGTAAAACCATTGTAGAACCAAAGGAAGCAATCAAAAATAATCCATAAGGTGTTTTATAAGTAAGCAATGACAAAACCCCAATTGTCATAGTAGAAAATATTGCAGCGATAGCAGGTTTTTTAATATCTAAATTATTCATCAATGCTGAGTTTCTTAATTGCAATTAATGGCATTAATACACAGTTTTTTCTAGATATATTTTTTTTATTAAACAATTTATTAAATTTATTTAGATTTTTTGGCAAAGGTTTAATTTCATTTTCAAAATAATCGATAAGATTTTTTAATAAATAATTAATTTTATTTTTACTTTTTTTAATAAGTTTATGAGATATTAAGCTTGCAGAAGCTTGACAGTAAACACAGGATTTTGTCTGATACCCAATATCTTCTATTATATTTTTCTTAATATTAACTCTCATTTCAATTATATCGCCACAAGTTTTATTTTTATATTTCGATCTATGAGTGTAATCTTTCAATATTTTATTATTAGTCGTGTCGGATGCAATTTTTATTATATCTAAATCCATATTTATTTAATAATATCACTAAAAATTTATAAAAAATAAATTAATTTATGCCTGATTTAAAAAATCCTAAAGTAGCTATTCCAATTGTTTTATTTGCAGGCATACTTTGGTCATTTGGACCATATGTTGTAAGACATATAGACCAACCCGAAACTGTCCCTTGGCAATATTTGTTTGCAAGAGGTATTGTTATTTTTTTATTGCTCAATATTTACTTATTCTTGGAAGAAGGAATTTCGTTTTATAAAAATTATTTAAAAATTGGGATATCTGGAATTATAGGTGGTGTTGGTTTAGGAACAGCAATGATAACTTTTATTTGGTCAATTACTAACACGACAGCAGCAGTAACTTTATTATGTTTAGCTGCAATGCCTTTTATAACCGCACTACTTGGCTTTCTTTTTTTGAAAGAAAAAATATCAATCACAGTTTGGATATCAATTTTAGTTGCAGCATTTGGTATAATTGTAATGGCCTACGGTAATACTGGAGAAAATTCTTTAATGGGTTTAATATTTGGATTAGTATCAGCACTAGGTTTTTCAATTTTTTCAGTAAGTCTGAGATGGAGAAAACAAACTCCCAAGTTTACAACAGTTGCTATAGCAGGCTTATTTTGTTTTTTATTTTCAACAGTTATGCTTTTAAATAATGATGCAAATTTCTTATCTTCAAATAAAAATGAAGCATTATTTGCTACTCATGGAACACTTGTGTGCATGGGCTTAATTCTTTATTCAATTGGGTCTAAACATATTCCTGCAGCTGATTTGACTCTATTGTCTTTGACTGAAGTAATAGGAGGAATATTTTGGGTTTGGCTGCCATGGCTTGGAATAAATGAAATTCCTTCAACTAATACAATTATTGGTGGCTTCTTTATTTTTTTAGCTATTTTTTATTATAGTATGATAATGCAATCTAATAGAAGATTTATTGGATTAAATTAATTTTACATGGTTCAAAATAATAAGATTGTTAATAGTTGGAATGAATGGGATCCATTAAAACATGTAATTGTTGGAAGAGCAGATGGTACTTGTATTCCAGCACCTGAACCTGCTTTAGATGCTAAAGTTCCAGAAGACTCTGATATGCGAGGAACTTATGGTCCAAGAACTAAGGACACTGTCGATAAAGCTAATGAACTATTAGATAACTTTTCAAATTTGCTTGAAAAAAGGGGAATAAAAGTTGATAGACCAACACCTTTAGATTTTAATCAACCAACATCAACTCCTGACTGGAAAGCCGAAACTATGTTTGGATGTATGCCACCTCGAGATGTTTTGTTAACTGTGGGAAATGAAATATTAGAAGCTACAATGAGCTACAGGTGCAGATGGTTTGAGTACCTATGTTACAGACCATTATTAAAAGACTATTATAATAAAGATCCAAATATGAGACATGAGTCAGCACCAAAGCCTAGATTAACAGATGCAGACTATAGAAAAGACTATTTATCAGATAAAATTGGTGTAACAAAAAGACTTGAATGGACAGAAAATAAATACTTTGTCACAACTGAGGAAGAGCCATTATTTGATGCCGCAGATATTCTAAGATTTGGAAAGGATTTGGTTGTACAACACGGATTTACAACTAATTTAAAAGGAATTGATTGGATAAAAAGACATTTTAAGGATCATAGAGTTCATGCTGTAAATTTCCCAGGCGATCCTTATCCAATTCATATTGATGCAACCTTTACCCCAATTAAAGAAGGGTTAATTATTAATAATCCACAACGAAGACTTCCAAAAGAACAAAGAAAATTATTTGAAGATAATGGATGGGAAATTATTGATGCTGCACAACCTGCTCATAATACCCCACCACCACTTTGTTACTCTTCAGTATGGCTATCAATGAATGTTTTAGTTCTTGACCCTAAAACTGTATGCGTTGAAAAAAGTGAAAAATATCAAGCTGAACAGTTAGATAAATTAGGTATGGAAGTTATCCCTGTAGAGTTGAGAGATGCATATGCTTTTGGTGGAGGCCTTCATTGTTGTACAGCCGATGTTTATAGAGAAGGTACTTTAAAAGATTATTTTCCAAAACAATAAAATGAACGCAAAAATTAATACAAAACGCAAAAGAGTAAAATTTGCTTCAGACAATGTGACAGGAGCTTGTCCAGAAGTTTTGGATGCAATTATCAAAGCAAATGATGGTATTGCTCCTCCGTATGGTAACGATGAAATTTCAGGTGTGTTACAAGAAAAATTTTCTAAAATTTTCGAAAAGGATGTAATTGTTTACCCCACAGCATCAGGAACTGCATCAAATGCTTTAGCACTTTCTGCTATTTCTCCATCATTTGGAAATATTTATTGCCATAAATTTTCTCATATCAATGTTGATGAGTGTGGAGCCCCTGAATTTTATACAGGTGGAGCAAAACTTGTTCCATTAAACGGTAAAGACGGCAAAATAACAGTTGATGAGCTAAATGATAATATTGGAGGGTTTGGAATTGTGCATCATACTCAACCATCTATTGTTAGCATAACTCAAGCAACAGAAACTGGTGAAGTTTATACTTTAGATCAAATTAGAAATATCTCTGAAATTGCACATAAAAAAAAATTAAAAGTACATATGGATGGTGCTAGGTTCGCTAATGCGCTTGTTTCACTAGATGTTACTCCCGCAGAAATGACATGGAAATCAGGAATTGATATATTATCTTTTGGAGCAACGAAGAACGGATGTATAGCAGCTGAAGCAATTATTATATTTAATAAGGAATTAGTTGGCAATTTACCTTTTTTGTTAAAAAGATCCGGTCATCTATTGTCTAAAATGCGTTTTGTTTCTGCACAATTAGATGGATATATCTCAAATGATGTTTGGTTAAAAAACGCAAGACACGCAAATCTAATGGCAAAAAAATTAAGCGATGGTTTAGTTTCCAGTAATCAAGTTAAACTTGAATATCCAACCGAGGCAAATGAAGTTTTTGTTAAACTGCCAAAAAAGATGGTTGAGCATTTAAATACAGAAGAATATATGATGAGCAATGAGGAATTAGGCGGCAAGACAGTTAGACTTGTTACAGCTTGGAATACTAAAACTAGTGAAGTAGACGAGTTTCTAAAAACTATATCTAATTAACTAGGATTTTCTTTTAAAAATTTAATATAGTTGATTACTTCATCAAATTTGTCATCAGGAATATCTTTATAAGTAGAATTAAATTTGTTTTTTACACATATTGCTACATGAGCATATGGATTTCTTCCTTTTGGATGATTTGGATGATCAGGAAGTTGACCATTCAAATAATCGCCAGCTTCCTGTATCATTTTCCACAGTTTATTTGCGTTTTCTTTGTTCACAAAAATCTAATCTTTGATTTATCTCAAAAAGTTCTAGGATTATTTAGATTAATAGAGAATCAACAAATTCCCAATCTATAAGATTATCAACAAATTTATCTAAATATTCAGGTCTTCTATTTCTATAATCAATGTAATATGAATGCTCCCAGACATCACAACCAAGTATTGGTTTTAAGTTATCAATTAAAGGATTAGCGGCATTTGCTGTTTTTGTAACAACCAATTTATCATTATTTAAAGATAACCAACACCAACCTGATCCAAATTGAGTTATACCTGCTTGTTTGAATTCATCTTTGAATTTTTCAACACTTCCAAAATCTTCAATAATTTTTTTCTCAAGTTTTGACGGAATATTCCCACCACCTTTTGGCTTCATGCACTTCCAAAAAAGATTATGGTTCCAATGCTGGCTTGCATTATTAAATATTCCAGCTTTTGAGTTATCTTTTGAGCTTTTAACAATTATATCTTCCAATGACATTTCAGCCAAGTCCGTATCTTTTATAAAATTGTTAAGATTTGTTATGTAGGTTTGATGATGTTTTCCATGATGTAATTCTAATGTTTCTTGTGACATTATTGGAGACAAAGCCTCATTAGAATAATTTAGTTTTGGTAATTCAAATGTCATAGTTATTTTTTATAATATTTCCTTGTAAATAAACTTAATTAAGTTGACGCAATTAAATACAAAATTAGTTTTCTAAAGCGTTTTCTTCTCTCATAAGAATGGGTCGACCATCTTGAGCAGTGTTTAAAGGTATAATTTTACCATTGTATCTTGCGCATAACGTAGGTGCACTTCTCACCTGTTCTCCCAAATTTACTTCTAAATCTGCTATAACTAATTCAACCCCTTTCAATATACTCAATATCTTCATTATTCCTCCGTTTTATGATGATGGTTTAAATATTAAACACAAGCCGTTATTACAATATCTCTTTCCTGTCGATCCAGGACCGTCTTCAAAGACATGACCATGATGGGCACCACATTTTGCACAATGGTACTCAATTCTTTTCATGCCAAAGCTACAATCAACCTTAGTTTTAAAAGCTCCAGGAAGAGCTTCTGTAAATGATGGCCAACCAGTTCCACTATCAAATTTTGAACTAGACTTAAATAGTTTAGCTCCGCAATTTGCACAGTGATAAAAACCTTCTCTTTTCTCGTAATTAAGAGGGCTTGAGAATGGTCGTTCGGTTGCTTCCTCAAACATTATTTTTTTTTGAGCTTCTGTTAAATTTTGATTAATTATTTTTTTGGTTTCAGCTAATGAAATTTTGTATGGAAAAATACTGTATAATAATGATCCAAATATAGATAATTTTATAAATTTTCTTTTGTTCATAACTTTCTTAATAGATCAATATTACTTTATTTGAATGAGATATTTTGACAGTTTCGATTTTAAATTGGTAGCCCCATAATTAATGAAGCTACCAGTAAGATTATTGTCCAGGCACTTTATAGCCACTCGATACTTTTGTTGCATGATTTGCAATATCATTCATTGGTGTTTCCTCACAAATAGCGATATTTTTAAGTGCACCACTTCCTTCAGTAGCCATTTTTATAGCTGCCATTTGCTCAAATGTGCCATGGGTTTCAACTATAAAGTCATAGGGTCCTCTTAAATATGTGTAAGATTTCATTTCAGCGCCGACGCTTTCAGAACACTTTCTAGCAACCTCGGATCTATCTGATCCAGGATCTTTTAAAAAGCCTGCGAATGCTTTCTCTGTAAAATTTCCCATTAAAAAAAATTTAGCCATAGATACCTCCTTTAAATATATTATAGCACTTAAAATAATTTTTTTTAATATTTTATTGATTTATAAAAAATTATTCTCTTCCAATTTCCAGTAATTGTGGTGGTTCAAATACTCCACTTTGTATTGAACTGTTTGATATATTTATCATGGATTTGGCAACTATTTCTGCATTTATCGATTTATATTTTTTTAAATCTCCAACTAAAATTGGCGATATACATTTCATGGCGAAAATACCTATTTTTTCTCCCAATCTTTCCTCTATTCTTTTTCCAATTAAAAATGAAGGTCTAATTACAATAAATTTTTTAAAGTTTAGTTTTCTTAATTCTTCTTCAGCCATACCTTTATTTTTTAGATACAAATTTGTTTTTTTTGAACTGGCACCCAATGAAGAAATATAAGTAAAATTTTGTACATTATTATCGCTACAAATTTTTCCAATTGTTACAGGTAAATTGTACTCGGTGTTTATATATTCTTGTTTGTTAGGTGTTTTTTTTCTTGTAGTTCCAATACAAAAAAAACAATCATCGCCTTTTATTTCTGGCTTAATATTTTCTAATTTTGTAAAATCTGTTTGAATAACTTCTATTTTAGGATCAATTTTTGAAGTAGAAGATCTTACAAAAACCTTGATTTTTTTATATTTTTGATCACTGGCTAACAATTTAAGTAATATTCCACCAATTAATCCAGTTGAACCGAATATTAATGCTGTTTTCATAATTTTGAACTTACACTAAATTTTCTTAAATTCGTTTAAATTATTTGGTTCATCTATTGGTTCAGTTGAAGGATTAAGTTCTATACCGGCTGGAGTTATCGTTTGTGGCATAGGTGCAAATTGTGAATCTGGGTTATCTCCAGACTCTCTAATTTGCATTCTATATATTCCAAATAAACCAATAAATGAATGAAATATAATTAAAAAAATAAAAAATCCATTTTCTCCTAAAAATTCCATAAATAGTGAGCACATAAAAGGACCGCAAATTGCACCAAGACCAAAAACAAATTGTAATCCTGCTCCTGCTGCTACAAATTTTTCTTTTGGTATAAAATCATTTGTGTGTGCAAAAATTAATGCAAACATTGGTAGACTACAAAAAGAAAAACACATTATACAGATATAAAAAAATATTTTTGATGTAGCTAAACCTGCAGGCATATACATTTGACCCGAGGAAATAATCGCCAAAAAACAAAATAAAGCTGCTCCAAATGTTGTATAAATAATTACAATTCTTCTATCTAAAACATCTGATAATTTTCCTATTGGCCATTGAGATATAGCTCCAGATATCGCAAATAAAAAGGTTACTATTGAAACTTCTAAAATACTAAAATTCATCGATGTAGCATAAACTGCAATCAATGAAAAAACAGCAGAATGTGATATTCCAATTAAAAACGAACTTACAACACCAAATGGTGATGATTTATAAACTTCCTTGAGTTTCATACCTGATATTTTTTTAAAGTTTGGAGCCTTTCTTTTTGTTAATAATATTGGAACAAGAGACAATGACATAAATAAAGATATCAATATAAAAGGTTGAAAGTTTTCTGGTTTACTAAAGTTTATGAAAAACATTCCAATCGCCATAGAGGCATACATAACAATCATATAGATTGATAAAACACTACCTCTATTCTTATTTGTAGATCTATCATTTAACCAGCTTTCAGCAATTGTATAAAGGCAAACCATGCTAAATCCAGAAATCATTCTAAGCACGAACCATGAAATAGGATTTACAAAAATAGAGTGTAACAAGACCACAATTGAAGTGACAGAAGCAAAAGCTGCGAATACTCTAATATGCCCAACTCTATGAATTAATGATTGTATAATTTTTGCTCCAATAAAATATCCAACAAAATATCCAGAAAACAAAAAACCTGTCGATGATAGACCAAAATTTTCTTTAACTGCTCTAACACCTAAAAGAGTACCTTGAAAACCATGAGCGAGCATTATAAATGCCATACCCATAAAGAGAGCCCAAGAGTTTTTTATAATTTTGTTCATAAAATTAGCGGTGTTTATGGGCGATCTAATTTTAAATCAAGACAAATTTGTGACAAAAAGAAAAATAATTTTATTTAGAAGAAGATTTTAATTTTAGATAAGAGTGAATAGCTATAGTGAAAATAATTACAAGTCCACCAACTATTGTCTCTATACTCGGCTGTTCTTTGATAACTAACCAAACCCAAATGGGTCCTAAAATGGTCTCTAGAAGAAAAAACAGATTAACTTCCTCGGCAGGTATAAATCTTGGAGCAATCGTCACCAAAACGAATGGTATTGCTACACACAAAATACACATTAAAGGTATATAAATCAGGTCTTTTTCAACTAACTCATAACTTTCAACGAAAAAGAGAGCAAATAGAGCTACTGTAAGCTTACCGACAACTGCTGAAGGTAGCAAATCTCTATCTTTTGCCGACCTGATTATTACCGCGTTGGTGGCGAGTCCAAAAGCTGTTGTTATACCCATAAGATCACCAAATAAGTTACCCATCTCAAGAGAGTCATAAAATATATATATTACAGCTACTAAAGTAATAGCTATAGCTATCCAAGTCTTCTTATCGGGAACCTCTTTTAAAAATATTGCACCAAGGATTGCTGAAAGCATAGGTGCCATCGCAATCATTATTAATGTATTTGCTACATTTGTATTTTGGATTGAAATTATAAATGTGATGTTACAAATCGAAAAACTTATAATATAAAAAATACCAGCATAACCAACATTCAAAAATGCTTTAATAAAGTTTTTTTTATAAAATATAAGAAGTCCAATTAATACAGCTACAAATGGTATCGCACCTCTATAAAACAATAATCCCCAAGTATCTATCGAAGATAATCTTATAAAAAGTGAATCTGGCGTGATGAACATCACAGCTATAAATGCAAGAGATGATCCTTTTTGTTGATTTGATAAGTCTTTCAACTATAAACCTTTCCAAAAAGTTTTAGCCAAGTTTATCTGAGATAAATCAAAGTATGTTTTTATACCCGTTGGTGATGTTACATTTATATCTCCATTTAACTTTCCATCAATAAAGTCTATTCCTGCAAAGTAAATTCCGTCTTTCTTAATTTTTTTTGCAATTATATTTGAAACTTTTAGCTCTTTATTACTTAAAAATGAGATTTTAGGTTTTGCACCTTTGCTCATATTGCTCAATATTGATCCTGATTTTGGAACTCTAGATATGGCTCCACAAACCTTACCATTTATAATAAAAACTCTTTTATCTCCAAACTTAATTTTATTTAAAAATTTTTGACACATAATGTGACCGTGTTTTTTCAATATTTGTTTTATTTTAAGTAAATTAAGCTTCCCTGAGACAAGATTTATATCATTGCCACCATAGCTATGAATAGGTTTAATTATTATTTTTTTATGTTTTTTGAAAAATTTTTTAATTTCAATCAAATCTTTAGTAAATATTGTATCTGCCATATAATTTTTAAAATTTAAAGAATAAAATTTTTCTGAAATATTTCTTACTGAAGTAGGATCATTAATAATTTTTGTTTTATCTTTGATTCTATCTAACATTAATGTTGTAGAAATATATTCCAAGTTAAAAGGTGGATCCTGTCTGATTAAAATATATTTTGCAAAGGATAAGTCTAATTTTGATTTTTTTAGAATTTTATAAAATTTCTTTTTTGAATAATCAATTTTAATAAAATATCCTTCACTTACAGTTTTTCCTCTTATATTCGATAAATTTTCTGGATAATAATAAAATAATTTATAACCCTTGTTTTGAGCTTCATTAGCTAAAAAAATAGTAGTATCTGTTTTGATATTTATTTTTTTTAAATTATCACCTTGTATAGCAACAATTTTATTGGTCATATAAATCATTCAAATTTTCGGAATTTGAATACTTACTTATTATATTATCAGCATTTGTTTTTTTACTTTTTACGATTTTTTCTAAGTGATCTAAAAACTTTACTTCACTTAATTTTTTTCTATTTAAAAAGTCTCTCTTTTTTAATCCTGATTTTGATATGTCTAATAGTCTCTCTGCCCAATACGAAATATCCTTGCCCATCAAATTAGTTTTCATGCCGTTTTTAGGGGCATTTTTATAAGCTGAAAGCACTTCATTAGCTTCCCAATTTTTAATTAAATCTAAAGCTTCTTCAAGATTTCCATAAAGTAATCCAGTGAATAGGGCAGGACCAGCACATAAACACTCCCATCCACATGCATCCATTGATCTTAATTCGATATATTGTTTTAATCTGTTCTCTGTAAATATTGTTCCTAAATGTGTATCAAGATCGTTAGTACTAGGAATTTTATTTCCAATTTCTTTAATTTCTCCATTCATAAAGTTTTTAAATAAATATTTTTTTCCAGATATATAATTACCTTCACTTTGTAAAAATAAGATTGGATAATTCATAATATAATCTGCATATTTTTCAAAATTTACATCTTTTAAAAAAAACTCAGGCAATCCACCTCTAGATGTTTCTTGCCAAACTTTAGATCTGTAAGATAAGTATCCACTATTACTTTTTTCAACAATAGAGGAATTTGCAAAAAGTCCGATAGATATTGGAACTAAATTATTTGCCAACTTAAATTTTTTTATAAAATCTTCTTCTGAGGTATAATCTAAATTTAATTGCGTACCTGCAGTTTTATACATCATATCCAAACTTAGTTTTCCTCCAACAGGCATATCTTTGGTCATAACCTCATACCTTTTTTTTGGATTATTAGGTATATCCTCAAGTTTAGATATAGGATCATATCCAGCGCTTACTATTTTAAAATCTAATTTTTCAATTACCTGATTTAACTCAAATAAATATTCATGAGACTCAGCACAAGCTTCGTGAATATTATTTAATTTTGCTCCAGATAACTCTATTTGATTACCAGGCTCTAAAGTAATACTTTTACCATTCTTAGTTAAAGCTATTGGATTTTTTTCCTCAAAAATAGGTTTCCAGCCAAACTCATATAAATTTTCAAACATTTTCTTGATTTTGGAATAATCAATTCTCGTATTTGTTTTTTTATCGAAAATAAATTTTTCATGCTCAACTCCAATCTTTAAATTAGATTTATCCTTTGAGCCTGACTTAAAGTGTTCTATTATTTGTTCCTTTGTTTCTATCATTAACTTATATTGTTTCTTTTTAGATAATCTTCAATTTCCTTTATATTACTTAATTTGTTAGAGCAAGTTTGATTTTTACATATAACAATTTTTGCCTCTTTTACTTCATTATCTAGATATTTAAATGTAGCTCTAGTAAAAAAATTTTTTTGTAAATACTTTTTTATATTAGGATCTAAATTTTGCTTTCCATGAATTGTAAAAGATATACTTTCATTACAAATATCCAATGATTTAACAAAACTAAACATTTGTGCAAAGTTTGAGTTTAAAACTTGGTGGAAACTTTTCTTTAAAATATCAATTTTTTCAAACCATGTTTTGTCACTAGTTATTATGTATAATTTATTACATAAGTTCAAATATATGCTATTTCCATTGGGTATATTGTTATCATTTAGATCTACTGGCTGAACAAAAAGGTCATTATCTAATATTTTATTTTTTTGCATTAATCCTGATTTTTTATCAAAGAAGTATTCCCAGGTTTTTATTAAAATATCTTTTGCTTTTTCGATGTATTTAACGTCACCATCTAATTCATAAATAGTTATCAAAAGACTAGCATAATATACGTAATCTTCCAAAAAAGCGTCAATCTCTGTGTCTTGATAGCAATGAAAAATTTTTTCTGACAAATATTTTTCCAATATCTTTATACTAACAAAAGTATTTTGTTTTAGTTCTTCATTATCAGTTACTAGCGATGAAAGAAGAAGTGTTTCTAATAAAAAACAATTTTGATCAGTTTGAGATTTATCATCAAATAATGGTTTAGCACGTTTATTTCTTTGATCTAATAAAGTTTTTTCTGTATTTGAGATTTCTTTAATCTCATCATCAGAAAGTTTATTATGAGTTTCTATTAAAATATTATTACCCTCAAAATTTCCATCTTCAGTTAAATTATATTTTTTTGCAAATAAATTAAATTTAGGACCCAGAGTATTTTTTAGTTCTGCATAATTCCATACATAATATTTTCCTTCAACACCATCGCTATCGGCATCATATGCAGACCCATAAAGATCAAAATTATTTTTAAATTCTGAATTAATAAAATTTATAGTTTGTTCTAATTTTTCTTTATAATAAGGATTATTAGTTTTTTGAAAGAACTTATTCAACAATCCTATATATTGAATATTGTCATAAAGCATTTTTTCGAAGTGAGGGATGATCCAATTTTCATCAACTGTATATCTTGCTATACCTCCAGCTAGATGATCATACATTCCTTTTGAAGAAATATTGTAAAGTAAAGTTTCAACGGGTTTAAAGTATTCTTCTTTTCCTGTTTTTAAATAAAAATAAAACATTGCATCAAATAAATAAAATTGAGGAAACTTAGGCGCTCCTTTGAAACTTCCATTATCTTTATCAAGGTGTTGTATAATTTTTTCTAAAAATGGCTCTAATGGTTGATTTAATACTGCTGATCTTTGATTGATCTTACTAAATATTTCCTGCATTTGAGGAGCTTGATCAAGAATTTTTTTTCTATTCTTATTATATACTTCAGAAACATTATTTAGAACTTTTTGAAAATCTGGTCTTCCATGCATTTCTTTTGGGGGGAAATAAGTTCCACCAGTGAAAGGAACTCCATTTTCATCAAGAAACATTGATAAAGGCCAACCTCCTTGGGTCCCTGTTAAAATAGATAAACTTCTCTGAAAAACATAATCTAAATCAGGTCTTTCTTCTCTATCAACTTTAATATTTATAAATTTTTCATTCATTACTTTAGCTGTTTGATCATCTTCAAAACTTTCATGAGCCATAACATGACACCAATGACAGCTCGCATATCCAACACTAAGAAATATTGGTTTTTTTTCTTTTTTTGCCTTTTCTAAACTTTCTTTATTCCAAGCAAACCAATTTACAGGATTGTCTTTATGCTGCTTTAAATACGGACTTTTCTCTTCCTTAAGTTTGTTAGTCATGTTTTCTTTTAAAAATTAGTGATGATAAAAAGGTTTTCTATCAAATATTTTTTTCACCATTGGTTCAAAATCTTCTATAGACATAGATTTGTAATTAGGATCAAAGGAAGACTGGTCATATTTTTCACAAAAATCAACTGTATCTTGATAATATTTGTGATCTTTGAATTTATCCCTAGCATTTCTATCACCTCCTAAATGATGAGCACTGTAATAAGTTTGAAAAAGTCCATGGTGAAGTATTATCCAATATGTTTTTTCTGAAACATATGGTCTGATTATTGAAGCAGCATATTGAGAATGATTCATAGGCGCTAAGTCATCTCCTATGTCATGAAGTAAAGTTGCTACAACCATCTCTTCACTTTCTCCATTCTTGTAAGCTCTTGTGGCTGCCTGTAAGGAATGTTCCAATCTAGTTATTTGATAGCCTTCAAGAGTTGTAGTTTGACTTGCAAGATATTTAAGCAATCTATCAGCAGTTTTGCGTTCAAAATTTTTTTCATACTTTTCTAATAATTCATAATCCTCTCTTGAACCATTTTTCATTTCAGTAAAATTTACTTTTTTCATTAATTACTCGACCCAGTACTTAATAATGATAATTGTGTAACTTTATCTTCTCCAAGTTCATCAATTATTTTTACAGGATAATCACCAGTAAAATGGTGATCAGTTAATTGAGGATAAGAATCATTTCTCTTTTCAAAACCCATTCCTCGATATAAACCATCTAAAGTTAAAAATTTAAGTGATTTTGCTTTTATAAATTCTTTTATTTCATCTACTGATTTATTTGCTGCTAATAGTTCTTTTTTTGTAGGTGTATCAACTCCATAAAAATCTGGGTATTTTATTTCTGGACTTGCTATCCTGACATGTATCTCTTTAGCGCCATTATCGTATAACATTTTTACAATTTTTGATGAAGTAGTTCCTCTAACAAGAGAATCGTCAACCAAAATAATTTTTTTATTTTTTATAACCGAAACGTTTGCGTTCAATTTTAATTTAACTCCTAAACTTCTAATTTGCTGAGATGGTTCTATAAAAGTTCTACCAACATAATGATTTCTTATTAAACCTAAATCAAAGTTTATTTTTTTTTCCTCAGCATAACCCAATGCAGCTGCATTTCCAGAATCTGGTACAGGTACAACTAAGTCAGCATCTAAATTATCTTCTTTTGCTAATTCTGCTCCAAATCTTTTACGATATTCATAAGCAGTTTTACCATTTAAAATACTATCTGGTCGTGAAAAATAAATATATTCAAAAACACATGGTCTTACTTTTTTTTGAGGAAAAGGCTTAATACTTTTTAATTCATCATTTTCTACATAAACAATTTCACCATTATCAACTTCTCTAACAAATTTTGCACCAATAATATCAAAAGCACATGTCTCAGATGCAAAAACATAAGAGTTTTTCAATTTTCCAATAACTAGAGGTCTAATTCCATAAGGATCTCTTACTCCAATAAGAGTATTTTGTGTCATCATTACTAATGCATATCCCCCTTGAATTTGAAACAGAGCATCAATAACTTTATCAATTGTCTTTGGTCTTTTTGATTTTGCTATTAGTTTTACTATGGTTTCAGTATCTGATGTTGTGTAAAAAATTGAGCCTTCTTCAACCATTTTATTTCTAAGTGTTATGGCATTTGTTAGGTTGCCATTATGCGCAACTCCAATTCCACCTGAATTAGTATCAGCAAAGAACGGTTGCACATTTCTTAAAGCAGTTCCGCCAGTTGTAGAATATCTATTGTGACCTATCGCATAATTTCCTGGTAAGTTTTTTAAAACTTTTTCATCATTAAAGTTGTCACCAACTAACCCAAATCTTTTTTCGGAGTGATATTTTTCGCCATCAAATGATACAATTCCACAACCCTCTTGACCTCTATGTTGTAACGCATGAAGTCCTAAAGCGGTTAAGGTCGATGCTTCTGGTGTATTGCTTATACCAAAGACGGCACATTCCTCTTTTAATTTAGGGTTATACATCTTGAACTTTTTCTTTGGCGTCTTCATATTGTTTTTGATTTGGAAATACCTTTATAAGATAGATACTACCTTTTTCAACCCAAGGAAATGTTAACGAATCTTTTAAATTTAACGGCCATTTTTTGCTATCGTAGACAACGTCAATAGCTGTGAACAAACAAACAATTAAAACATAGCTCTTAGCGATTCCAAAGAAAAAACCAAAAACCTTATCGACCGAACCTAATCCAGTGTAAGTAATAACTTTACTTATAGCTTTATTTGCTAAAAGAATAAGAAATATTATTAAAATAAATAATATTAAGCCTACAATTATATCAAGTACGTATTCACTATCTAAAATACCATCAAAGTAAGGTTTTACTTTTGGAAATAAATAAATTGTTAAAATATATGCCAATACCCATTTAGCAGCTGACAATAAACTTAAAACAAATCCTTTTCTAGATCCTTGAATTAAAAAATAAATTGTTAATACAAAAAAAATATAATCAAATAATGTTACTTGTATTAAAAAATCCTGAATTGCTTCAATCATTAATTAAATGGTTTAATTTTAAGCAATAGAGAAGGTAAAAGTGTTAAAACCGAAACCATTGCAAGCAACATAGCAATTCCAGTAAATACACCAAAGTAAATTGTAGGTATAAAATTAGACATTATCAAAATTGAAAACCCAAAAACTATTGTAATAGATGTATTTAAAATTGCTTTACCCACAGTTGAGTGACATAATTTTAAAGTACTACTATAATTTCTTAACTTTATATACTCCTCTTTAAACCTGTAAATATAGTGAATGCTATTATCTACAGCTATGCCTATTGTTATTGCAGCAATTGTTATTGTCATCATATCTAGTGGAATTCCCAATAGTCCTATTAAACCTAATATAAAAAAAGCTGCTATAAAATTTGGAACAACTCCTATTAAAGCTAATTTTAAGTTTTTAAAAAGAATTATAAACATTATAAAAATCCCAAGCATAACAAAACCAAGAGTTAAAATTTGAGATTTAAATAAACTTTGTAATAAATTATTAAAAAGAATTAAAACTCCTCCCAACTTGAATTCATCTTTTTTTAAATCTAATTTATTTACAAGATCAGAATTTATTTTAATCAATAAATCATTTCTTCTTAAATTATCTAAAGAATCTTTTATTCTTAAGCTTATTCTAGCTTCAGAATCTTTTATAGAAATATAGGGATCTACAATCTCTCTTTTTATATTATCTGGTATTTTTGTATACAACACACCCATTTCTAGAGAGCCTAATTCTTTGTTGTTATTTAGTTGAGTGGCCACGTCAATAATTGATGAAAAAGAAAGAACTTTTCCAATAGGCTCTAAAGAATCTAAATAATTATGAACCTTTTTTATTTTATTAATTTTATCTTTAGTAAACCAATATTTATCATCATTTTCATCTTCGTCTCCCCAATCATCTTCTTCTTCATCTGATTTTTGATCACTCTCATCCTTTTTTGGAAATTTCAAAATTACATCAAGAGGTGTTGTGCCTCCCAATTTTTCATCAATAAGCTTCATCCCTTTGTATATTTCTGTATTTTTATCAAAATAATTTATAAAGCTATTTTCTACCTCAAGCTTTGAAATCCCGAATATGCTTAGAAATATAATTATTATTGTTGTTCCAAAGATAGTATTTTGATTTGAAATTGAAATTTTGCCAAAAAAATTTGTTATAACAGAACCCTGTTCTTCTTTAAGTGAGATCTTATTAAACTTCAGTAAATTAATTAATGTTGGCAACAAACTAAAGGTAATAAGAAAGGAAATAATCAAACCGAAAGTCATCATGAAACCGAAGTCCATTATCGGTTTTATTTCACTAAATATTAAAGATAAAAAAGCAAATATAGTTGTCAAGGCTGTATATAAAATTGGCCAAAACATCTTACTTGTTGTTAAAGAAATAATTTTAAATTTGTTTAATCTTGGAAATTGTTTTGAAAGCTGAAGATATCTTGTACTAATATGAATATTCATAGCCATAGTTAATATCAACATTAAAGCTATAAAGTTTGATGAAATAACTGTAACTTTCCATCCTAAGAGACCCAAAAGACCAGTCATTATAACTACTGAGAAAAAACAACTACTTATAGGAACAATTATCCATATCAATCTTCTAAAAACATACCATAGAGTTGCAACAATAAATATAAAAACCCCAAGTCCAAAAACAATTATATCATTTTTAATAAAAGTCATCATGTCATCTGCAATCATCGGAATACCACCCAAATGAATTTTACTAGTTGAACTAAAATTTTTAATAACTTGTCTTATCTCTAAGATATTTTTATGATTTTGTTTTTTTAAATTATCTTTATATATCTCTTCATCTTCTTTATTTTTAAATTCTTTAATTTTATCTTTTGATTTTAAATAAACTATAATGCCAGATGTTTTGCCATCTTCACTGATAACAAAATTTCTGAAAACAGGACTGTTTAATATTTCATTAAATCCTCTTTCTTTATCAATACCTTGTGATAATAGCGTTGAATAATTTTGTAGTCTCTCGATAAGTGGTTCATCAGAGCTGCTTAATAAAGGAATATCTAATAGTGTGATTACACTATGTACCCAATTAAGTTCTTGAATTTGTTTTTTTAATTTTAGAAGATTATTAATTGAAGCTTCATCAATCATATTTTTTTTTGGTGTATAGGTAAGAACCAAAAATTCCTTCGCACCATATCTATCATTTATTTCATTTAGATACTTTAAGTCAGGATCACCCTCTATTAATAAAGTGTCAGAGGATGCATCAAGTTTGAAGTTTTTAGAATAATATCCAAAAAAACATAAGCAAATTAATAATAAAAATAAAATTAAGTTTGGTTTTTTTAAAACAATATTTTGATAAAATTTGGCTAACATTAACTATTAGCTTTTATAATTTAATTTAATTATTTTGAATATCTTTAAATTTTGTAAACATCGCCTCAAATTCAAGCATTACATTACCTGTTGGACCATGTCTTTGTTTTTGAATTATTAATTCAGCTAAATGCGATACTTCATTCATTTTTGCTTGCCATTCTGCATGTTCTACTGTTGCTGGCCTTGGTTCTTTTCCTTGTAAATAATAAGATTCTCTATAAACAAACATTACTACATCAGCATCTTGTTCAATTGAACCAGATTCTCTTAAGTCGGATAATTGCGGTTTTTTATCATCTCTCTGTTCAACTGCTCTTGATAATTGAGAAAGTGCAAGAACTGGTACGGCCAACTCTTTTGCTAAAGCTTTTAATCCTTGTGTGATTTCTGAAATCTCTTGAACTCTTCCATTATTTGAATTAGATGCTCTCATTAATTGAATGTAATCAATCACCACCATATCTAAACCATACAATCTCTTGATCCTTCTAGCTCGATTACTTAAAGCCGCAATTGTTATTGCGGGTGTTTCATCAATATAAAGAGGAAGTTCTGATATATCTTTTGAGGTTTCGATAAATTTATCAAATTGTTCTTCCGATATTTTCCCTCTTCTAATATCATTTGATTTTATTCTAGATTGTTCTGCAAGAATTCTTGTAGATAATTGTTCTGACGACATTTCTAATGAAAAAAAAGCTATAGAACTTTTTTCTCCAGTTTCCTGTATTTTTTTGGCGGCGTTAAATGCAATATTAGTAGCCAAAGCTGTTTTACCCATTGATGGTCTTCCTGCGATGATAACAAGATCTGATTTATGTAATCCACCTAGCTTATCATCCAAATCTTTTAATCCCGTTGGAACACCGACTATGCCTTCCTCATTTTTATAAGCATTTGATGCCATTTCAATAGTTTGTCTCATAGCCTCATCAAATTTAATTAATGATGAGCTAAATGATCCTTTTTCAGCAAGATCAAAAAGAGACTTCTCGTAATTCTCAATTATTTTTTGCCCATCGCTACCTAAGTCATTTAATTTAGCTTGATCTATTACCTCTCCAGAAATTTTAATTAATTCTCTTTTTACATAAAGATCAAAAATAAGTTTTGAATACTCAATTGCTTGCCTTGAAGATGTAGAAAATTTTGTAATTTTCACTAAATATTCAGGAATATTTAAATCATCTTTTTCTTTTTCAAAATAATTTTTTAAAGTTATTGGATTAGCTAGAAGACCTCCATAAATTAGTTTTTCTAATGCCTCAAAAATCTTTTTATGAATTGGATCATAAAAGTTTTTACTTGATATTATTAAACTTACTTCATCAAAAATTTCGTTTGTTAAAAGTATTGATCCTATTACTGACTGCTCTGCTTCAATGTTATTTGGTAATTCTTCAGATTTACTTTGAATAATATTAAGAGTTTGGGACATAATAAAACTTATTTTTTTTAAAAAAAAAAACAAATATTTTTATTGGTTGGGGAAAAAAATGTATAATTATTGATTTTCTTCTAGAGGAATAACTTTAATTTTAATTTTTGACTGTACCTCAGAATGTAGATTTAATATTACATC
Source organism: uncultured Pelagibacteraceae bacterium (assembly GCA_902521075.1). Classification (GTDB taxonomy): domain Bacteria; phylum Pseudomonadota; class Alphaproteobacteria; order Pelagibacterales; family Pelagibacteraceae; genus Pelagibacter. The sequence continues at coordinate 5,870 of CABYQM010000011.1, read as the reverse complement.
AAAAGTTCCCAATGATTTAATTTCTTTAGTAGGCTGTATCATTGAAGGGTTTATATCAATTTTGTCCTTTTCCATCAGAGTTTTAGAAATTTCAGTTGGTTTTACTGAACCATATAATTCTTTATTTTCGGTACTCAATTTACTTATTATAAATTCCTTATTTTTAATTTTTTCGTCTATTTCTTTTGCTAAATTTTTTTTATCTTGATCTTTTTTACCAAGTTCATTCTTAATTTTTTCGACTTCTTTGATATTTTCTTTTGAAGCGAACAGAGCTTTTTTTTGAGAAATTAAATAGTTTCTTGCAAAACCTCTCTTTACATCAATAATTTCTCCAATAGATCCAACCTTTCTAACATTTTCTAACAAAATAACTTTCATAGTTATAACAACGCTAAGTTTCGTGCTCTTTTAATTGATAAAGACAGATCTCTCTGTTTTTTTTGACTCACAGATGTAATTCTCGAAGGTAGTATTTTCCCGTTTTCTGAAATGTACCTTTTTAATAATTTGATATTTTTGTAATCAACTGCAGGTGCGCCTTTACCAGAGAGTGGGCATTTTTTTTTAAATTTATATTTTTGGTTCTGAAAAACACTAAGCTTAGAAAAATTATTTTGAGAACCTTTTTTTTTTATATTTTTTCTTTTCATGCTTTAATAGCTTTTGTTATTTCCTCATTTTTTTTAAAATAATCTGTATCAACATCCAGTTTTTTTACTTTTACTGTTAAATACCTAAGTAAGTTTTTGTCGATTTTTTCATTTTTCTCAAGCTCTCTTATAGTCTTACCGGATCCTTCTATTTTAAAATGAAGATAATTCCCCTTTTTGTTTTTCTTGATTAAGTAAGAAAGATGCATTAAACCCCAGCTTTCAAATTTAATTATATTGCCATCGTTATCTTCAATAATTTTAGTATATTTATCTCGAATTTGTTTAATCTGGCTCGGAGAAGTGTCTTGTCTTGCGATCAAAGTATGTTCGTAAAAGTTCATAAATATTTATAGAAAAAATGACGATATACTATTATAAATTTTTAATTACAATATAAAAAAACACTTAATTTAATTACATTTTTATGTTTTCTGTAATATTTCCTGGTCAGGGTTCACAATTTGTTGGTATGGGCAAAGATTTTTATGAAAACTTTAGTTATGTCAAAGAATACTTTGGGAATGCAGATGAATTATTAAAAAAGAATTTAAGCAAAATAATTTTGGATGGACCAAAGCATGAGCTAGATAAAACAGAAAATACTCAATCTGCAATTTTTCTAGTTAGTTATTCTATATTTAATGTTATTAAAAAAGAAACTGAATTCAATATTAATAAAGCAAGTTTTTTTGCTGGCCACTCTTTGGGTGAGTATTCAGCTTTATGTTGTGCGGGATCTATCAATTTTGATCAGACTATAAATCTTTTAATGCACAGAGGTAAAGCTATGCAAAATGCAGTACCAAACGGCGAAGGAGGAATGCTTGCTGTTCTCGGAATTGAAATCGATAAAATAAATTCAATTTTAAATGAAAATATTAAAAATTTTACTTGTTATATAGCTAATGACAATTCAAACGGCCAGGTAGTAATGAGTGGTAAAATTAATGATCTTGACGCTTTGAGCGACGAATTAAAAAAAAAAAATATAAAATTTGTAAAACTGCCTGTTAGCGCTCCATTTCATTGCCCCCTTATGAAAAATGCAACAATTGAAATGGTTAAACGAATTAATGATACAAATTTTATCAATCCCAATGTTGATATCGTATCTAACGTCACTGCATCGCCTCAAAATAATGCAAAAGATATTAAAAGATTGCTTATTGAACAAATAGAAAAACCAGTAAAATGGAGAGAAAGTATCATAAATATTATTGATAATGATGTTAATAAGTTTATAGAAATTGGACCAGGCAAAGTTCTTTCAGGACTAATAAAAAGAATTAATAGAAATGTAAAACTAAATCAGGTAAATAATTTAATAGATTTAAATAATTTCACAAATGATTGATCTTAAAAATTTGAATGTAATTTTAACTGGTGCAACAGGAGGAATCGGTGGGGCAATACTAGAAAAATTATATAATTATAATGCTAAAATTATAGCAACTGGAACAAATGAGCAAAAATTAAAAATTATTAAAGAAAAATATAAAAATGTTATTACCAAGAAATTTGATATTTCCAATCATGCACAAATAGAACAGTTTATAGATGAATGTAACGAATTACTTGAAAATAGAATTGATATTTTGATAAATAACGCGGGAGTTACCCAAGATAATCTTACAATAAGAATGAAAAAAGATGAGTGGGATAAAGTTATAGATTTAAATTTAACATCTAACTTTTTAATCACAAAAAATGTAATAAAAAAAATGCTTAAAAATAAGAATGGGAAGATTATAAATATCACATCAGTTGTAGGCCATACTGGTAATTTAGGGCAAGCTAATTACGCAGCTTCAAAAGCTGGATTAATAGGAATGTCAAAAAGTCTAGCCTTAGAATATGGAAAAAAAAATATTAAAGTTAATTGTATATCTCCAGGTTTCATAAAATCTGAAATGACAGACAAAATAAGTGAAAATTTTAAACAAGTATTAGAAGGCAAAATATCGTTGGAAAGATTTGGAATGCCCGAGGACGTAGCTAATGCAGTACTTTTCTTGTCTTCGGATTTATCGGATTATATAACAGGAGAAACAATTCATGTTAATGGAGGCATGTATTTTAGTTGACAAAATAATATAAATACTTATTAAGAAATTTAACAAGTAAGGAAAATATGTCAGATGATATTTCAAGCAAAGTAAAAAAAATAGTTGCAGATCATTTAGGGATTGATGAAGCCAAAGTTACAGAAGAATCAAGTTTTATAGACGATTTAGGGGCAGATAGTTTAGATACAGTAGAATTAGTAATGGCATTCGAAGAAGAATTTGGTTCAGAAATTTCAGACAGCGATGCAGAAAAAATACTCACTGTTGGAGATGCTGTTAAATTCATTGAGAATAAAGCAAACTAATTTTACACTTTAATGACCAGCTTTAAAAAAGGTGGGATATATATTTTATCTTCTCCCTCTGGAGCTGGCAAAACGACACTGGTAAAAAAAATTTCAAAAAATAGAAACTTTTCAGTATCAATTTCCCATACAACCAGATTGCCAAGACCGAATGAAAAAAATGGAAAAGATTACTTTTTCACATCAAAAAATAACTTTAAAAAACTTATAAAAAAAGGGGATTTTTTAGAGCATGCCAAAGTTTTTAATAATTATTATGGATCTTCAAAAAAAAAAGTAATTGAAAATCTCAATGCAGGTAAAAATGTCATATTTGATATTGATTGGCAGGGTACAAGACAAATAAGGAATAAGAAATTAAATTTTAAATTATTAACAATTTATATTTTACCGCCTTCAAAAAAAGAATTAATTAACAGACTCATAAAAAGGGAAAAAAAAAACATGAAAACAGTAAAAAAAAGAATGAAAGAATTTAAAAAAGATTTATCTAGATGGAAAGAATATGATTTTATTGTTATTAATGATGATTTAAAAAGATGTTATGATAAAATTATGCGAGTAATAAAAAATAAAAATCGAAAAAATTTATATGATAATCAATTTATAAAAAATCATGTTAGAAATTTAGAATTTTAAATTTTCATAATATCTGCAAATATCTAAATATTTTTTTAACGATAGGTTTTGAGGTCTTAAGTTTAAATCTAATTTTAAATTTATTGCTACAGCTTCATAGTCTTTGAAAAGAAATTTCATTGGTTTTCTAATCATTTTTCTCCTTTGATTAAAAAATAAGTTAGTGATGTGCTCTAGGTTTTTAAATTTATATAATTTTTCGTAGTTTTCTTTTGGTGATAATGTTACCAAACTACTCCAAACTTTAGGAATTGGATAAAAACTTTCAGGAGATATATCAAATATTTTAGATTTAGTCATTTTCCATGAAGATATTATGGATAGTCTTCCATAGTTTCTAGTATTTTCTTCAGCTATAATTCTGTCAGCAACTTCTTTTTGAAAAACAAATATAAACTGTCCAAATTTTTTATTTAAATTTTCAACCTTTATAAATGATATTAAAATTTTTGTTGAAACATTATAAGGTAAATTACCAAAAACCTTTATTGGCAAATCAAATTTAAAATCGTTGTAACAATCTAATATATCTTTATTAATAATATTTATTTTATCTCCAAATTTTTTATAGAGGAGAGCTGTTAAATTTTTATCTTTTTCAACAACATATATTTCCTTTGGTTTTTTTTTTAATATAATTTCTGTCAAATTACCTGTACCTGGTCCAATTTCTAAAACTATATCTTTGCTTGTCAGGTCTGCTGTATCCACTATTTTTGATAAAATACTTTTATTGTTTAAAAAATTTTGCCCTAAACTTTTTTTAGGTATTAAATTCATTAAATTTTTTCTGCAAATTTCATTGCATAAATGAAAGACGAGGGATCAGATACGTTTTTACCTAACATATCTGAATTAGGGCCATGATCTGGTGAAATTCTTATAAATGGAAGACCAATTGTTATATTTATTGCTTCAAAATTAAATATAGTTTTCATGGGTGTTAACACTTGATCATGATACATTCCTATAACTAAATCGTATTTATTAATATTTTTTTTAATAAAAAATGTATCACTAGAAAATGGTCCAAAAATCTTTACACCAGAATTTTTCAGATATTTAATTGCAGGGTAGATAATTTTTTCTTCTTCACTAAACTTGTCAATTGTTTCACAGTGAGGATTTAGTCCAAGTACAGCAATTGTTGGATTTTTTTTAAGAACTTTTTTATAAAAGTTATTTAGTCTAATCACCTTTTTTTGAATTTTTTGTGTATTTATATTTTTTGCTACATTTTTTATTGGGATATGAGTAGTTATTGGTGAAACAGAAAGTTTTTGATTGTAAATAAGCATCACTTCATTTGTTGAGCTAGTCTTTTGAGATAGGTATTCTGTAATTCCTGAGTATTTTCTTTTTAAAAAAGTTTTTTTTGAGATAGGTCCATTTATTAAAATAAATTTATCTTTTTTATTTTTTATAATTTCAAGAGATTTCTTAAAACAATTTCTAATATATTGATTTGATTTAGCGCTAATCTTATCAAATATTTTTTTATGATTAAATTGAATATTGATTAAATTAATTATATTCATTTTTGCATCTTTATAATTTGAGATAATATTGATTGGAAAATTACAATTTAATTTTTTTAACTGTTTAACTAAAAGCTTATGATTTCCAATAATAATTAGTTTTTTTTTAAATTTTTTTTTTTTTTTTAAATATTTTCCAATTATTTCAGAAAAAACACTATAAGGTTCACCCAATACTATAAGAATATAATTAGTATTCATTAATTTTTGTATTTTGCTTTAATTTTTTATAGTACAACAGTGAAAATTGATTTAATTGCTTGTTTCTTTCAAAAACAATTTTTTCTTCAAGCTCTTTGTTGATATCTATTTTTTGCTTCATTTCTCTCTTATTATTTACTTTCAATAATAAATATCCATTAGGATATTTTATTGGTTTTGAAATTTGTCCTTTTTTTAATTCTTTCAAACTTATTGCTATTTTTTTTGATAATAAAGTTTCTTTTATCCATCCAATTTCTCCACCTCTATTTACACTGTTTGATAAACTAAACTTTGACGCAGCAGATTTAAAATCATTATTTTTAATATATTTAAGAATATTTTTATATTTGCTTTCAAATTGTTCATTAGTATCAATTTCAAATAATATTTCTGATAACTCGTATTCATATTTTTTTTTGTTCGAAATATTTTTAATTAATTCTTCTTTTAATAAATTCCTAT
>CABYQM010000010.1 GCA_902521075.1 uncultured Pelagibacteraceae bacterium | reverse complement strand
TATTCAATCAATGAACAAATATTCAAAAATTCTTTACGAAAACTTCAAAAAAATAGTGAATTAAATCACTTTAGTTTACATAATTAATAAGTTAGATTTTTATTTTAATAATATAGGAGAGAGAAATGAAGTATGGGTATTTTATAAAAATTTTATTGGCTTTTTTTCTAGCTTTTGCTCCAACACAAGCATTTGCTAAAACTATTAAATGGTCAATGCAGGGTGATAGTTTAACACTTGATCCTCATGCTCAAAACGAAGGTCCTACAACTCAAGTATCTAGACAAGTATATGAAGCTCTAGTTACTAGAGGATTAGATATGAAAATTGGACCTCAACTAGCAACAGAGTGGAGAACTCAGGGTCCTAATACTTGGATCTTTAAATTAAGAGAAGATGTTAAATTTTCTGATGGAACTCCATTTACATCTGAAGATGTTGTATTTAGTATTTTAAGAGCAAAACAAAGAACATCTGATTTTAAAGAATATATAAGTACAGTATCAGGTGTAAAAGCAGTTAATGACTACACAGTAGAAATAACAACAAGTAAACCAAATCCAATTCTTTTAAACCAACTTTCAAACATTTTTATAATGTCAAAAAAATGGAGTGAAAAGAATTTTGCAGTCATGGCGCAGAACTGGGATGCTGGACAAGAAACATTTTCAGCTACAAATGCTATGGGAACTGGACCATTTAAAATTACATTAAGAGAACCAAATACTAAAACAGTTTTCAAACGTAATAAAAAATGGTGGGGTACTATGAAAGATGACAAAGTAACTGAAATTCATCTACTACCTATAAAAAATGCAGCTACTAGAGTTGCAGCTCTTTTATCTGGTGAAATTGATGTTGTTACTGATGCACCTGTGCAAGATTTAGCTAGAATTAAAAATTCACCTGCTCACAAAGTTGAAAGCACTGCTCAAATGAGAACTATATTCCTTGGTATGGATCAGGGAGCCGATAAACTTAGAACAGGTAATACAGGTGATAATCCATTCAAAAAGAAAGCAGTTAGACAAGCTCTTTATCAAGCTATAGATATTGAAGCTATTAAGAAAAAAGTAATGAGAGGTTTAAGTGAACCTGCTGGAATAATTACTTTTCCAGGTGTTAATGGATACACAGAAGAACTTGATAAAAGACTTCCTTATGATGTAGCTGCTGCAAAAAAACTTCTAGCTGATGCTGGATATCCGAATGGATTTGAAGTTGAGCTTAGATGTCCAAATGACAGATATGTAAATGATGAAGCTATATGCACAGCTGTTGTTGGTATGTTAGGTAAAATCGGTGTTAAAGTAAATTTATTTGCCCAAACAAAAAGTAAGCACTTTAAAGAACTAAAAGATAATCAAGGTGACTTTTATATGTTAGGTTGGGGAGTTCCAACTTTAGATAGTCATTATGTTTTCCATTACTTATATGAAAGTGGAGCAAGCTGGAACAGAGTTAACTTTAGTAACTCTGATGTAGATGCTGCGATAAGAGTTATGGAAGGTGAAGTTAACCTAGATAAGAGAAATGCTGCAATAGCTGAAGCTTGGAAAATAGTAAAAGATGATATTTCTTATCTTCCTTTACATCACCAAGTTATATCTTGGGCTGCAAAAAAAGATGTTAATGTTCCGATAAGACCGAATAACGAGCCGTTGTTCCGTTTTGCGAGCTTTGACTAAATAATTTATTACAAGCCCTTTTTAATTAAAGGGCTTGTATAAAAATAAAATTTCATAAATTGATAAAGTATTTTTTTAAACGATTGTTTCAATCTGCAATGGTTATGCTTGTCGTAGCTTTTGTATCTTTTTCTCTTTTTAATTTTGTAGGAGACCCAATAAATAACATGGTGGGTGAGGAAACATCAGATGAAGAAAGAGCTGAGTTAAGAGAAACCTTGGGTTTAATGGACCCAATTCATGTACAATTTACCAGGTTTATAATTAATGCCTCAAAAGGAGAATTTGGAATATCTTATCAATTAAGAAGACCTGTATCAGAATTAATCATTGAAAGATTACCGGCAACAATTGAATTAGTTTTAATATCTGCTCTAATTGCATTGGTTTCTGGTACTTTATTGGGAGTATATACAGGCATAAAAAGAAAAGGTTTTTTGAGTGATTTTATCTTAGCAGTTTCTTTATTAGGTGTTTCTCTTCCAACTTTTGTAATTGGTATTTTATTTATTTATCTTTTTGCAGTTATATTAGGCGTTCTACCATCGTTTGGAAGAGGTGAGGTGGTAGATCTAGGATTTTGGTCGACAGGCTTTTTAACCATATCAGGTTTAAAAGCAATTATATTACCGTCAGTTACTCTAAGTCTTTTTCAAATGACTTATATAATCAGGCTCGTCAGAGCTGAAATGATGGAAATACTTCAGACTGATTACATAAAGTTTGCAAGAGCCAGAGGCATTAATGAAAAAAGCATTAATTATAAGCACGCACTTAAAAATGGACTAATTCCAGTAATAACTATTGCTGGTATAAATATTGGAACATTAATTGCATTTTCAATTATTACGGAAACAGTATTTCAATGGCCAGGTATGGGATTTCTTTTTATTCAAGCTGTTCAGTTTGTAGATATTCCAATTATGTCAGCATATTTAGTATTTATAGCATTCGTTTTTGTAATGATAAATTTTATAGTCGATATCTTGTATTACTTTATAGATCCAAGAATTAGAGTTAAAGGAGATTCAGCTAGTGGATAATAAAGCTTTGACAACTTGGGATAAAATAAAAGATAGTGAAATTTATTTTAGTTTTATAAAATCTCCTACAGCAATAGTTTCATCGATATTATTAGCAATAATATTTTTCTGTTCATTTTTTGTAGAATTTATTACACCTTATAATCCATTCGACCCATCTTCTTTATCTTTAATGGATGCATTCACCCCACCATCTTGGACTAGCGAAGGAAAAGTAGAATTTTTACTTGGTACTGATGGACAAGGAAGAGATATGTTATCGACTATTCTTTATGGATCTAGAATATCTTTGATTGTTGGTTTCTCAGCAATTTTATTTAGTTTAATTTTAGGAGTTGGATTAGGTCTTACTGCTGGTTTTTTTGGTGGTAAGTATGAAATGATTGTTATGAGATTAACTGATGTTCAGTTAACAGTTCCAAGTATTTTGATGGCACTTCTTGTTGATGGTATTGCGAGAGGTATAATTTCGCGTGAACTTCATGATGAGATGGCAATATATGTTTTAATTTTTGCAATTGGTATTTCAGAGTGGCCACAGTTTGCAAGAGTATCAAGAGCAGCAACTTTAGTTGAAAAAAATAAAGATTATGTCTCAGCATCAACAATTATTGGAGTTTCTAATTTTATAGTAATGTTTAAACATATTCTTCCAAATATTATGAGACCAGTACTTGTTATAGGAACTATAGGTCTTGCATTAGCAATAATTGCAGAAGCCACATTGAGTTTTCTAGGTGTTGGCGTTCCTCCAACTACTCCTTCTTTAGGAACATTAATAAGACTTGGAAATGACTTTTTATTTTCTGGTGAATGGTGGATAACTTTTTTTCCAGCAATATTCTTAGTTGTTTTAGCTTTTTCCATTAATCTATTAGGAGACTGGATGAGAGACACTCTTAATCCTAAATTGAAAAAATGAGTTTTTTAAAAATACAAAATTTAAGTGTAGATTATAAATTGAGAAAAGAGACAGTTCATGCTGCAAAAGATATTAATATTGAGATAAAAAGAGGAGAAATTGTAGGATTAGTTGGGGAATCTGGGTCTGGAAAAAGTACTGTAGCTAATGCAATAATTGATTTAATTGACGAACCAGGGAAAGTATCTGAAGGATCAATTTATTTAAGCGACATAAATATTCATGAAAATAAAAAAAATATTCTAAGTTTAAGAGGAAAAAAAATTGGATTTATTTTTCAAGATCCTCAGACATCTTTAAATCCTATCTTAACAATTGGACAACAACTTATTGAAACAATCCAAACTCATTTAAACCTCAGTAACTCAAAAGCAAAAGAAAAAGCAATAAATCTTTTAAAAGAAGTAGGCATAAAAGATTCTGAAAAAAGATTTAATGATTATCCTCATCAATTTTCAGGAGGAATGAGACAAAGGGTTGTTATATCACTTTCTCTATGTTGTGAACCAGAGTTGTTAATTGCAGATGAGCCCACAACTGCACTTGATGTATCAATACAATCACAAATATTAGAACTTATCAAAAAACTGACTAAAGAGAGAAACTTAGCAGTTATATTAATTACACATGATATGGGAGTTATAGCAGAGACTACCAATAGAGTTGCTGTCATGAAAAATGGTAATTTGGTAGAATTGGGAACAACAAAGCAAATATTAACAGAACCAAAAGAAACTTATACGAAAAGTTTAGTTAGTTCTGTTCCTCCAACAAATAAAAAAATATCCAGATTTAAAATTATAGAGAAAGAAAGCAATAACCAGGAAAACATTAATTTAAAAATTTTAAACAGATGGAATAAAAGAGAGATTTTAAAAAAAGATTTAGTTCAAATAAAAAATCTCTGTAAAACTTTTAATGAAGGTTTTTTTACAGAAAAATCTCAAAATAATGTATTAGCAGTTGATACTGTTTCATTTAATATACAAGAAGGAAAATCTTTTGGACTTGTTGGTGAAAGTGGCAGTGGAAAAACTACAATTGCAAAAATGATTGTTAATTTATTTAAACCCACCTCAGGTGAAATTTATTTTGATGATGTATGTATTAATAATATAAAAAGTAACAAAGAATTACTTAAATTTAGAAAACAAATTCAAATGATATTCCAAGATCCGTACTCTTCGTTGAATGGTAGGCTTAAGGTTAAAGATATCATTGCTGAACCTATAAAGTTACATGATGCAAATATTAGCTCTAATGAATTAAATGAGTATATAAATGATCTCTTAGACTCTGTGGAGCTATCCAAGTCTTCAGCCGAAAGATATCCTCATGAGTTTTCAGGAGGACAGAGACAAAGAATTTCTATTGCAAGAGCATTAGCAACAAAACCAAGATTATTAGTTTGTGATGAGCCAACATCTGCTTTGGATGTGAGTATTCAGGCTCAAATATTAAATTTACTTAAAGATTTACAAGAACAACTTAATTTAACTATCCTTTTTATAAGTCATGATCTACCAGTTGTTCGACAAATGTGTGATGATATTGGAGTTTTAAGGAATGGAAAACTATGCGAGGTGTCTGAGACGGAAGAGTTGTTTAAAAATCCAAATCATGAATATACTAAGGAATTATTAAGATTAATGCCTAAAATAGAAACAATTTACAATTAAGGAGGTGAAATGGCAGTTTTTAATATGATTGAAGAAGCTGATGCTACAGGAAAAGTGAAAGAGGTATTTGAAGATATAAAAAAGAAGAGAAATACAGACTACATAAACAATTTTTGGAAAATGTTAGCCAACAACCCAGAAACTTTAGAGAGAACTTGGACCTCTATACAGCAAGTGATGAAAAAAGGTGCTTTGGATGAAATGACAAAAGAGCTTATTTATGTTGCAGTTTCAATGACAAATAGTTGTGAGTATTGTATTAAATCTCACAGTATCGCTGCTAAATCTAAAGGTGCTACTACAGAGATGTTAAGCGAACTTATTGCAGTTGTTGCAATGGCAAATGAAACTAACAGACTTGTTGAATCATATCAGGTAAAAGTTGACAAAGTTTATGAATGATAGAGCCAAAGCAATATTAGATTTTTGGTTTGATGATATGGTCGTTGAAAAGCGATTTAAAAGAGATGATAATTTTGATCAATTGATTAGAGACAAATTCAAAGATGATCATGAAAAAGCTACTTTAAATGAATATGATGATTGGCAAGATGAACCATTAAGCACTCTAGCTTTAGTTATTTTATTGGATCAATTTTCAAGAAATTTATATAGAGATGATAAAAAAGCTTTTGAGTTCGATCATAAAGCAAGACTGATTGTAAATGATGCAGTCTATAACGGGTATCTTGATCAAATGGATGAATATCAACGTTTTTTCATGTTATTACCATACATTCACAGTGAAGAAGTTATAGATCATGATAGAGCATATAAATTGTTGGATAACTATTTATCTAATCATCCAAACTATAATGAGATAAAAAAATTTTGGAAAGATCATACCGCTGCAATTAAACGATTTCATAGATATCCTCATCGAAATAAAGTTATGGGGAGAAAATCTACACCAGATGAGTTAAAATTTTTAGAGAGTCCAAATTCCTCTTGGTAATTATTCTATTGGATAATCCCAAGCATCTCCACCAATTACCCTTGATATAGCAGAAAAATCTTTCGAACTGTTTCCATCCTCACAAAACTTTGAATATATTTCTAATGCCATCTCTCCTAATGGAGTAGATGCATTTGCATTTTTAGCACATTCATTTGCAAGTTTTAAATCTTTGTTCATCATACCTGCAGAAAAGCCTGGCTTATATTTATTGTTAGATGGAGTTCCTTCAATTAATCCAGGTAAAGGTGGATAAACTGAAATAGGCCAACTATTTCCGGAAGCATTTTTCATAATTTCATGAACTTTCTTTATATCTATATTCAATCTTCTTGCTAACATTAATGACTCTGAAGCAGCAATCATCGTTATTCCAAGAGACATGTTGTTACAAATCTTTGCACCGTTTCCGCTTCCTATCTCTCCAGCATGATAAATATTTTTACCCATTAATTTTAAAATAGGTAAAGCTTGATTAAATGCATCATTTGATCCACCAACCATAATATTTAAAGTTGCTTTTTGTGCACCCATCACTCCACCACTTACTGGTGCATCAATCATCTTAATACCTTTTTCATTTGCTTTCTTTCCTATTTCTTTAGAGGTATCTATATCGATTGTTGAACAATCTATTAGTAGACAATTTTTAGAAACTTTATCTAGAACACCATTTTCTTTTAAATAAACTTCTTTTGAATGTTTTCCCTCAGGCAGCATAGTGATTACAACAGACGTTTCACTATTGATTAGTTTTCCAAAATCCTTCTCAACATCAAGATTATTTTCAACTGCTTTATCAATCATTTCTTTAGAAACATCAAAAACCTTAACCTTTTTCCCTGCGTTCTTTAAATTACAGGCCATTGGGTTTCCCATATTACCAACTCCTATAAAAGCTATATTTTCACTCATATGACATCCTCTCTATTTAGTAATTTTTTCCACTAATTTATTAACCAAGGGTGCAACAAAAGTTGTTGCAACTAATGCAACTGGCAAACTAATAGACCAAGCTTTGAAAAATCTTTTATAATAAAATTCATCATAACCTGTATTTATAAATGTAATAATTAGGGTCATTAACAAACTCATTCCTAAACCCATAAAAAAAACGAAAAGAATTTTAGAGAATTTTTTTGGAAACATTATTTATATTTGTCTTCAATATCGTAATATTCGTTGAAGCCAACTATATCTCTTAAGTCTGAAAATTTAGAAACATTTTTATTATAAACTTTATTTTTCATATTATTCAAACATTCTTGCATCGTTTTTACTGATGCACTCATTAGTGTTAAAGGCATTACAGCAATTTTATAACCAATTTCCTCTATTTCATTAATTTCTAATAATGGGGTTTCACCATCTTCGATCAAATTTAACATATGATGACCTGGAACTTCTTTGATAATTCTTTTCATATCTTCTTTATTTTTAACAGCTTCAATAAATAAAATATCAACACCAAGTTTTGAAAATGATTGCATTCTTTTAATTGCATCATCTAATCCTCTAGTTGCTATGGCATCAGTTCTTGCCATTATTAAGATATCTTTATTTCCATATTCTCTTGCATCCACCGCAGCTTTAATTCTTGAGTTTGCCTCATCAAGATCGACAACATCTTTACCCTTTGTGTGACCACATTTTTTTGGCCACTTTTGGTCTTCAATCATCACACCAGCTGCTCCTGCATCCGCATACCCTCTTACAGTTCTAAATACGTTCACTGAATTTCCATATCCAGTATCCCCATCAAATATTATTGGAATTGATGTAGCATTGCATATATTTCTTACTTGTTCTGCCATTTCAGAAAAAGAAATTAAACCTGTGTCCGGCATACCAAGTTTTGTTGATGAAACACTAAAGCCAGACATAAACCCAACTTTCAAACCTTCTCTTTCAATTAATTTTGCTGATAATGCATCAAAGCATCCAGGCATTACAATTATTTCTGGTCCATCTAATAGTTGTCTTAGTTGTTCTGCTTTATCTTTTGATTTTATTTTTGAAAACATATTTATAATTTAAAAGGTATATATAATGCTAGGTCAGGGAATAAGTAAATAACAAATACTGTAAATAACATTATAATGACAAAAGGTATCACACCTTTAGCTATTTCTGACATTTTTGCTTTACCAATTGCTTGGAGAACATAAATATTTAGTCCAACAGGTGGTGTAATTAATGCACACTCAATCATTAGTGTAAAAATTATTCCAAACCAAATTAAATCAATATTCATTGCAGCGATTGAAATCGAAAATATAGGCATCATGATTAAAATTAATGAAAGAGTTTCCATTATAAATCCTAAGATTAACAAAGTAATACAAACAACAAGTATAAATAAACCAGTCTCATTAATATTAGTAACTATGAAAGATGATAAATCTTGAGGAATTCTATAAAGAGAAATTGCTTTACCAAAAACTTTAGCTCCTGCAATAATTATAAATATAGTAACTGTAGTTTTCATTGTCTCCAAACCAGCTTCGATAAAACCTTTAAAATCTAATCTTTTTTTAGCCACAACATAGATAAATGATATTAAAAAACCAATACCACCTGCTTCTGTTGGTGTATAAATTCCAGCATAAATTCCACCTAGCATGATGAAGGCCATTAATAATATTGGCAAACCTCTTTTTGTGTATTTAATTTTTTCTTCTAAAGTACTGGATACATTTTGAACTTCTTTATTAAAAAATTTCACGTAAAAAACTGAAAAGATAATAAAAAATAATGCTAAAACTATTCCTGGCCCAATTCCTGCAAGAAACATACTTAGTACAGACTCTTCAACAACAAATGCATAAACAATCATTGGAATTGATGGAGGAATTAAAATCCCTAAAGTTCCACCCGCTGCCAAAATACCTAAAGTAAAGTTTCTGTGATAACCTCTATTAATCATTGCAGGAAATGCTACAGTTGAGATTGTTGCTGCAGTAGCCACTGATGATCCAGATATAGCAGCAAAAATACTGCAAGAAACTATAGTTGCTATTGCTAAACCGCCTGGAAAATTTCCAACCCAGCTTTGAGCAAAATTAAAAAGATCTTCTCCAACACCTGCTTTTAATAATATATTAGACATCATCAAAAACATCGGAACAGCTAATAAAATAAAGTTATCTGCCACACTGTAAAAAGTTTGTGGGATCATTAAAGGAGAAATATCTCCAAATAACATTAAACCCAATCCTATAGAACCTAAACCAAATGCTATTGGCACTCCTAAAAAAAGCACAAAAAATAACAAAAATAAGATTATTGCTACTGTCATTTAATTATATCTTTGATGTATTTAGGTACTTCGAAAAGCACTCTTAATACCAAAAATGCAAAACATAATGGTATCGCAAATTCTGTAAGAAAGGATGGAACATCTAAAATTGTAGAGCTTGTTCTTCCAACTTTAAGAGAGTCGTAAGCAATTAACCATCCATAATAAAGTACAAATCCACTAAAAATTAAAATGAATATTGCACTTATTAAATCTAATATCTTTTTTCCTTTATCTCCTACTTTGTCATATATAACTGTTATTCTTATAAAATCATTTTTATGAAAAGTATAAGTTAAAGCTAAATAAGTAGCCCAAATTTGTAAAAATCGAGAAATTTCGTTTACCCAAATAGTAGGTGAATTAAATATGTATCTCATGATAACTTCATAAGAAACTATAAAGCCTATCATAATAAATAACGCTGAAGCTAAATAGCCAGAATATTTTACAATTTTGTCGTAGGTATTCATTTGAAAACCCCGCACTTAAGTGCGGGGTATTTATACGATTTAAAGTTTGTTTGCAGCTTTTACAAGTTGATCACCAACTCCACCAGCTCCACCTGTTCTAGAAATGTAATCATCAATAACAGATGACGATGCTTTTTTAAGAGCAGAAACTTCAGAACTACTTAGGTTTACAATGTTCATTCCATTTGCTTTTGCTTCTTTGTAAGCGCCAGCCTCGATGTTAGCCATGTCATCTCTAACAGCTTTTTCAGCTACTTTTGATGCTTCAGCTATAGCGTCTCTTTGTTTTTGAGTTAATGAGCTTAGCCATTTATCATTAGCAACAACAACGAATTCGATATCGCCATGATTTGTAACAGTTAAAGTATCCATTACTTGATATAATTTTCTAGATTTTACACCAGATACACCAGTCATACCTGCATCAACTGTATTTCTTTGGTAAGCTAAATATTGCTCAGATCCAGATATTAATGCTGGTTTACCACCTAAAGAACTCACAAAAGCTCCAAGTGTTTTTCCAAATACTCTAATTTTTTTATCTTTAAAGTCAGCTGGAGTTTTCATCGGACCACCATTGGATAACATAATTGCTGACCCATAAGCTTGATAATAAAGTGGAACTGCTCCAGTCTTTGCTATTGCAGGATCAAGAATAGCTCTTATCTCGGATCCAGCTTGAGTTGCTTTTCTTACTTTTTGTTCTGAGTCAAATAAGAATGGAAGATAGAAAACATCAACTTCAGGATTAGTTCCTGCAAATCTTGTTATAGATGCAACACCAGCTTCGATTGCTCCTGAACCAACAGCTTGTGGAACTTCTTTATCTTTGTAAAGTTGCGCAGAGTCGTAAATCTCAACTTTAATGTCTGATCTTGATTCTAATTCTTTTTTAAATACCAAAAGGTTCTGACCTAAGTGAGCCTTTAATGGTAATTGAAGTGTAATTCTCATTTTTGTTTCTGCCAAACTTGCACTGGCAAAAGAAACGAAAATCAGAGAAAATATTATTCTTTTAAAGATTTTCATGTTATTTCCCTCTTTTTTGTTAAATGAGACTATTTAAGTCGACTTTAAAATTAAATACAATATTAATAATCATCAATGAATTGGATAATTGTAGCTATTTCTGGGGCTTTTTTTCAAAATCTTAGATCAACTTTACAGAAAAAACTTAATCAAAAGGTATCAACTATTGCATCTACTTATGTAAGATTTGCTTTTGCATTACCATTTGGGACAATTTTATTTTTTTTGTATTTTCAAGACTTAAATGTAATCCCTGAAATTCTAAGTCAAAAAAAATTTATATTTAACGTATTATTAGGTTCAATTTTCCAAATAATTTTTACATTTGTTTTACTTTACTTATTTAGATTTGCTAATTTTGTAGTTGGAACTTCATTAAGTAAGACTGAGGTTATTCAGGTTGCAATTTTTGAATATTTGATAATAGGAGACAAATTAAATAAATTTGGAATAACAGGTATTATCGTATCTACAATTGGAGTAATTATATTATCGATTAAAGACTTAAGTTTATTTCAAAAAAACTTATTTTCAAAAACAACTTTAATTGGTTTATCCGCAGGACTATTCTTAGGTTTAAGCGTTGTATATTTTAGAGCAGCAGCATTAACATTGGAAAATTTTAGTAATAACTTTGAAAAAGCTATAGCAACACTCTTTTTTGGTCTAGTTATACAAACAACATTAGTTACTATTTATTTAATTATATTTGAAAAGTCACAGTTTAAAAAGTTATATGAAAACAAGTATGAATGTTTGACAGCAGGATTAGCTGGATTTCTTGCAACATTATCTTGGTTTTATGCTTTTACGTTAATACAGTCTTCATTCGTAAGAGCTATCGGCCAAATAGAATTATTATTTAGCTATGTGTCTTCAAAGTATATGTTTAAAGAAAAAGTCAAAATTACAGAAATTTTAGGGATAATTATATTTGTAGTAGGTGTACTAATTTTATTACTTAATAAAAGCTAATTAATTCTTCCAAGATAATTAACCATTACAACACCAATAACTATTAAAAAAATCCCAATTAACCCGTACATATTTGGTATCTGGTTATATTTAATCATACCGAAGACTAAAATAGCAGCCACTGTTATCCCACTATAAGTAGCATAAGTAAAACCTACTGGTATCATAGACATTGCTTTTGCAAGTCCATACATAGTTATACACATAAAAGCTATTGATAATATCGTTGGAGTTAATTTTGAAAATCCATCTGAAATTTTAGCAAAACTATTTGCAGCAATTCCTGTTGATATAGCTAATACCAAATAAATATAACCAGATAATGGTTTCATTTATTTGTTCCTAATAAGTTAACTATTAAGACACCCGATATAATTAAAATCAATCCAATTATTGTATAAAAATTTGGTACTTGATTAAATTTTATAACACCAACAGCAGCTGTTGCAATTATACATAAGCCTGCAAAAGAGGCATATGTTATTCCAACTGGTATACTTTTCATAACTAAAGACAAAGTATACATGCATCCAACAATTGTTACTGCTGTGATTATACTAGGTATTAATAATGTAAAACCTTGAGCACTTTTAGCAAAACTGTTAGATGCTGTTCCAAGAATTACTGCGATTAATAAAATTATATAAGCAGTTATATTATTCATTTGCCTTCGACCATTTGATTGCATCTTCCATTCTATCATCTCCCCAGAATATTTCATTTTTTACAACAAATGACGGACTTCCAAATATTTTGTTTTTTCTAGCTTTTTCTGTATTTGATAAATAAATATTATTTATTTCCTCAGAGCTTGCCTCTGAAACAATCTTTTCTTTATCTAAGCTTAGTTTTTCGCAGATTTCACTCAAGTTGGGTTCAACAGCAGGCTCTTTTCCTTCTTGAAACCATCGTTTATACGTAAGCTGAACGTAATCTACACCCCAGTTATTTTTTAAACCTAATATTGCAATTTTATTAGCTAAATCAAATTCTGTTAAAGGGTAAGGGACTGGTGTTTTGGCAAAAAATCCATAATTTTTTGCTCGTCTTTCTATGTCCCTCCACATGTAATCTACTTTATTTTTTTTTTCTTTAGGAAACGGAACATTGTTCATTTCTTTCATTATTGCTCTCACACTAAAAGGAGTCCAGCTAAACTTAATTTGATGTTGTTTTTCTGCTTCTAGTGCTCGAGTGACCGAAAGATAAGTATAAGTACTTCCGATAGAAAAATAGAAATCTATGTTCTTCACTTATTTTGGCATTGGTGTTGCGCCAGTTTCTAAACTAATCATTTTCCCATCTTGGTATTTGTAGACTGCCATAACTGCTTCTACATTACCATCATCAAATGTTACGAACGCATGGTGAACACCAACTTCATCATTTTCATAAACAATTCTAGTTTTATCTTGCTTGATATCACCACTCATTGCCCATTTGATAACATCACCTTTAGTTAAAACACTCCCTGATTTATGCATTGTGAATTTAAAATCATCATGCAAAAGTTCGTTCATTGCTGCTTCATCTTTATTCTTAATTGCAGCACTATATTTTTCTAATATTGACATTTTTTTCTCCTTTATGCTCCTTTAATTATTAATGTATTTGATACTGTATTATCTAATCTAATTTGTCTGATAGGTTTATATATTTCTGAATTGTACCACTCAAAAACTTTTTCATAAGATGGGAATTTAATTACAACAGTTCTTGGATATTTCCACTCACCTTCAATGACTTCATTTTCGCCACCTCTTATTATGTATTCGCCACCAAACATTTGAGCAGTTGGAGGAGCTTTTTCCAAATACTCTTTGTAATTTTCAGGATTTAACACATTAATATTTAATATGATATATCCTGAAGGCATTACAAACTTTATTACAAAATTTATTACATATCTACTTTATTTAATTCGTAGACACTGTAACTTTCCATAACTTCTTTCATAACTGGACCTGATACTGGATTGCTTCCATCTATAAAAGCTTTAAGGGCAGCTTTATCGGTCACAAAAATTTTAAACATTACTGTTTTTTTGTCAGGTGCAACTGTTCCAATTGTTTTTGATACATTTGCAACTTTCGATCTCTCTGCCATACCAGCATCTGATTGCATAAAGCCCATAAACTTTTCTAGCATTCCTTCTTTAAGGTGAGCTACGACTAATGTTTCTGTTTCCATAATTTATCCTTTCTTTATATTAATTGTTTATCCACTAAAATTTTCCATAAAATCTTCATGCATTGGTGTAACCTTTGCTGAATCTAAATCCACACCTGCTTCAGCTCTTGCTGCATGAAGTTCTTTGTCATTTTTAAATGCTTCAAAACCTTGCATGGTTGCATACTTAACGATTACAGTAAATTTTGAAGGGTCTTCTTTAGATACACCCGCAAAAATAATAGTAGCACCAAATCCTTTAATTTTTTCAGCATTCGCTTTTACCATATTCATCCAAGATGAAAATGATTTTATATTTTCTTCTATTTTTATGATCATTTCTTTTTCCTTTTTATTTTACCGGTGTCATAATTTTCTGTCCTTCGACACCAATTGCAACTACAATCGCTTTAACTGGAACATTTCCAATATTTTTCGACTCGTGTACAATTCCAACATCTTCAACAAATGCATCACCAGCTTTGAATACTTGGGTTTTTCCTTCATGAATTAATTCAATTTCACCTTGCTGAATCATAATTAGAACTGGAAATGAGTGCGTATGAGGAGTTACTGGAGCTCCTACAGGTACAGTAAATTCAAAAGCTGTTATTTTTGCTTTTCCTGTAGGGTATACAATATCATTTCCCATTCCTGTTTGACTTGTTGATAAAATTCTCTTTACATGGCTATCTGCGTAAACATTAGCTGTAAATAAACTTAAAATTAATACTGAAATTGTTTTTTTCATTTTTTCCTTTCGGTTAGTTCAAATTATAAGTACCAACGATTTGATTGTAAGATTGTACAACTCCATCTTTAGCTGAATCAATTTGCGCATAAGATGTTGTTCCACCTCCAGAAATATTCTCATATTTCCCTGTTCCACTTACAAACTTCCATCTTAATATTTTTCCCATTACGCCTTCGTAATGTGTTGTTGTAGTACTACCATCTTCAAATTTGTTTATACAAACGCCTGTCTCAAAACCTTTTCCTTTAAGTCCAACAATTGATCCAACACAATATGATGAAGATCTGTCACCAAAAGTTGTTCCCTCAATAGCTTTATTACCAATAGTTCCTTCATATATTATCGAAAAATTGCCTTTATCATCACCTATAACTTTAGAAGTGCCAGAGAAAAAACCAGTTTGTTTAATTTGTCCTTGCTCAGCAAAAGCTGTACTCGACATAAATACGAAAATTAAAATAAAATATAATTTTTTCATAAACTCTTACTTCTTAATTGCATTGAACATGCTTAGTGTGTCATCAAACGCAATAAATAATGTCAGTTTACCATCATCGCCTACTTCAAAATAATGACCAAAAATAGTATCCATGCCATCTGCCTTAGCAGTTGCTTTAACAAACACTTTATTCCCCTCACTAATCATCATATCAGGGGTTACTGAAAAATTACTCCAAAGATTTGGAACTTGCATCATGGTTTTCATATATGCCTCTTTGCCTTTATGAGTTCCTGACATTGGATGCTTATCCCCAGGATAAATCCAAGTGATATCATCATGTACCATTTCCATAAATCCCTCCATATCTCCTTTGCCAAAAAGTTCATATCCTTTTTTAACTACTTCTTTTGCGTCCATAAAATTTCCTTAATTTTTAATTATTATTATTTATTGTAATTTAAAAATGTAATGGTTTTATTACAGTGCTGATATGCGTGATTATATCCAATCGGGATAAGGTAAACCTTTTTCAATTAAAAAAGGTTTATTAAACATCTTTGAGTTGTATCTGTCTGATTTGTCGCAAAGAATAGTGACAATAGTTTTTCCTGGTCCTAATTTTTTACCCAATCTTATTGCGCCTGCGATATTTACTCCACAACTTGTTCCAAGACTTAAACCTTCATTTTTGATTAAATCATATAGTATTGGCAAAGACTCTTTATCTTCAATTGAAAAGGCTCCATCTATTTTTGCTTCTGCAAAATTAGCAGTTACTCTGCTGGATCCAATGCCTTCAGTTATTGATCCACCTTCAGCTTTTAACTCACCGTTTTCAATGTGATTGTAAAGAGAGGATCCCTTTGGATCTGATAGATAAATTTTTATATCTTTATTTTTTTCTTTTAAAAAACTACTTACTCCACCAATTGTTCCCCCAGTTCCAGAAGAACATACAAATCCATCAACTTTACCTTCAGTTTGTTCCCATATCTCAGGACCCGTTGTATTATAGTGACCTTTTGAGTTTGCTGTATTATCAAATTGATTTGCCCAAACAACTCCGTGATTATTTGAACTTTTTAGGTCTTCAGCCATTCTAGCAGCAACTTTAACAAAGTTATTTTCATCTTTATAAGGTTTTGGTGGAACTAATTTTAAATCTGCACCAATATTTCTTAATGTATCTTTTTTTTCTTGAGTTTGATTATCATTCATTACAATAATCGTTTTGTAACCAAGTGAATTTCCAATAAGGCATAAACCAATGCCAGTGTTTCCTGCAGTTCCTTCTACAATTATTCCACCTTTAGATATTAATTTTTTTTGTTCAGCATCCCTTATTAAAGCAAGTGCTGCTCTGTCTTTTACAGATCCTCCTGGATTTAAATATTCGGCTTTACCATAAATGTTACAGCCAGTTATTTCAGATGCAGCTTTCAGTTTTATTAAAGGAGTATTTCCAATTGATTGGATAAAATCATCCTTGTAATTTTTCATTATTCTTTTTCCTCATTGCCATTTGTAACAGCATAAGGTTTAAATTCTTCAGTTGCTGTTCCAACATTCTTAGCAGGTATTCCTACCATAACAGCATTTTCAGGAACATTTTTTGTTACAACTGCATTAGCACCAATTCTTGCATTTTTCCCTACAACTACAGGCCCCAAAATTTGTGCCCCTGAACCAACAACAACATTATCATGAAGAGTAGGGTGTCTTTTAATTTCTCTTTGATCATTGGAATTTATGCTTGGAGATATTCCACCTAAAGTAACCATATGATAAATTGTTACGTTATCTGCAATGTCAGATGTTTCACCTATAACGACGCCCATACCGTGATCAATAAATAAATTTTTACCTATCTTAGCTCTTGGATGAATTTCAATACCAGTTAAAAATCTTGAAAATTGAGAAATTATTCTTGCGATAAGATCGAATTTTGCAGTAGCAAAAAAATTTGCAATTCTGTGAAAAAATACAGCCTTAACGCCAGGGTACGTTAATATTACACTTAACTTAGATCTTGCCGCTGGATCCCTATCAATAATTGATTGCAAATAGTCATTCATAGACTGCCTATATAGTTATTAATGTTGGAATTTAAAGTTAATTAATATTGTCTAAAGTAAGCCCTTTTACATTAGCTGGCACTGCGACATCCATCATTTTTGGATTTGCAAGATTTAGATTATTCATTATATCCGCGTATTCTTCCTTTGAACTTACTTGTAATCTTGGATTATTATTTTTTTCATTTTCAATAGTGGAAAATTTCTTGCCATTATAATCATGAGCTGGAAATACGAGAGTTTTTTCGGGTAATTTTAATAATTTATTAAATATAGAATCATAAGCATCGTAAGCATTACCATTTTGAAAATCTGTTCTACCACTTCCATTTATTAAAAGTGTATCTCCAGTAAAAACTCTATCATTCATCAAAAAACTATAAGAGCAGTCAGTATGACCAGGAGTATAAATTGCTTGAAGTTCAACTTCTTCAGCTTTAATTTTTTCACCATCTTTAATTCTTAGATCTATCACTTCTGATTTAGATTTTTCTCCCATAACTCTTATACAGTTTGTTCTTTTATTTAATTCATTTAATGCTGAGATGTGATCAGCATGAATGTGAGTATCAATTACTTTTACAAGTTTAAGATCTAAATTATTTAATATAGTTGAATACTCATCAGAATGTTCAATGACTGGATCAATTATTAATGCTTCTCTACCTTCACCACTTGCAATTATATAAGTGTATGTAGAAGATTTTTGATCGAAAAGTTGTTCAAATATCATAAATACTTAACTTTATAAAAGTTTGCTTAGTAAAACAATCTTTCATATAATATTTTTTTTATAAGGAGGAGACAATGTTAAAAATAAATAGTATGTGTCCTGATTTTCAAGCTAAAACAACTGAAGGAGATATTTCTTTTCACGAATGGTTAGGTGATAGTTGGGGAGTTATTTTTTCACACCCTAAAGATTTTACACCAGTTTGTACTACAGAACTTGGTGCTTTAGGATTAATGAAAGATGAATTCGATAAAAGAAATGTCAAAGTAATTGGTTTAAGCGTTGATGGGGTAGAGGATCATAAAAAATGGCTAGATGATATTAAAGATGTATCTGGTACAAAACCAAATTATCCAATTATTGCTGATGAAGATTTAAAAGTAGCAAAATTGTTTAATATGTTGGAAGCAGATGCTGGAACAACCTCAATGGGTAGAACTGCAGTTGATAATGAAACTGTAAGAACTATTTTTGTAATCAGACCTGATAAGAGAATTGGATTATATCTTACATATCCTATGGCAACTGGAAGAAACTTTTTAGAGATTTTGCGTGCAATAGACTCTATGCAGCTAACAGCTAAACATAAAGTAGCTACTCCTGCTAATTGGAAAAAGGGAGAGGATGTTGTTATTTTGCCAGCGATTAAAGATGATGAAGCTAAAAAAATATATCCAGATGGATGGGAAACTGTAAAACCTTATCTAAGAAAGGTTCCAGATCCTTCTAAGTAAATTGGATAAAAATATTTTAAACCTACAATCTCAGCATTGGGAAACTAATTTCTCAAATAAGCCTGAGATGTTTGGTTTAGAACCAAGTTTACCTGCAAAAAAAGCTTTAAATATTTTCAAAGAAAATAATTATTCTAAAATTGTTGAGCTAGGAGCAGGTCTAGGAAGAGATAGCATTTACTTTGGAAAGAATTCGATAAATGTGACAGCATTAGACTATAGTGAAAATGGAATTAAAATTATCAATGAAAAAATAAAAAAAGAAAATTTAACATCTTCAATTTCAACATTAAAATTTGACATAAGAGAAGACTTACCATTTGAAACTAATTCAGTTGACGCTTGTTATTCACATATGCTTTATTGCATGGCTTTAACCCAGAAAGATTTGGACAAACTTAATAGCGAAATTCATAGAATTTTAAAACCTGGAGGATTAAATATTTACACAGTCAGAAATACTGATGATGGAGACTATAAAAAAGGAATTCATAGAGGAGAAGATCTATACGAAATAGATGGTTTTATTATTCATTTTTTTTCTAAAGATAAAATACTGAATTTAACAAATGGATTTAAAAACTTAAATATTGAGTATTTTGAAGAAGGATCATTTCCAAGAAAATTATATTTTATTTGTAATAAAAAAAATTGAATTTACTTTAAATTTTTGTATTTTTTCATGCAAACTTGAGCTAACAAAAGATTTGGGTCTATAAATAATTTTGAATCTTTTGCTTTTTTAAAAGATTTGTATGAAAAAATAGCTATTGGTAGTTCTGTACAACCAAGAATTATTTTTTTACATTTTTTTTTCATTAAAAATTTAACTGCTGGTCTTAAAGCTTTTTCAGCATCTTTTACTTTACCTTTTTTTACATATTTAATTGCAGTATTTACTGAACTCTTTTGTAACCTTTCACTCGGACTTATCAAATTATAATTTTTTTCAAAATACTTATGGTAGATTTTTGTGTCTAAAGTAGCTTCAGTACATAATAATCCTATAGTTGAATTTTTCTTAAATTTTTTTTTTGTGTTTAAATATACCTCTTTTGGCATACTAAGAAATGGTACTGATATTTTTTTTTGAATATCTTCATGCCAGTAATGTGCTGTGTTGCAAGGCATTACAATAAACTTGCACTTATTTTTTTCCAGCATTTGACAACCAGCAATTAATTCTTTTAAAACATTTTTGTATTGTTTTAAATTCTCTGCTCTTCGTGGTGTATTTGATTTATTATAGAGGACAAACATTGGGTATTTTTGATCTAATTTTCCTCTGTTTAATTTTGCAAGCTTATCACAAAAGTCTAAGCCCGCTTGAGTTCCCATACCTCCTAATATACCAATCATAATTTAAATAATATCTTCTATATTAAAATTCAAAACATCTATATAGATATTTAAATAACAGCAAAAATATATTGACGCTAATTATGAATAGAAATTTATCTTTACTTACGTTAAGTCAGATATTTGGTTTTACCACAGCAACAATAACAGTATTTCTCAGTGGAATTGTTGGTTCCCAAATTAGCTCAAATCAATCTTTATCAACTTTGCCAACTGCTTTATTTGTAGTTGGAACTGCAAGTTTTACTGTCTTAGCGGCAAATATTATGAGTAAAATTGGAAGGAGAAATGGTTTTGTATTTGCGGCTATAGGAAGTTCATGTTCTGCACTACTTGCTGCTTTTGCAATCAGTCAGAAAAGTTTTAATTTATTTTGTCTATCTTGCTTAATTCTTGGAATGGGAGCTGCATTTAATCATCAATATAGATTTGCAGCAGCTGAAAGCGTTGAAAAAGTCAAAATACCAAAAGCAATTTCTACTCTTCTATTGGCAGGAATTGTTTCAGCATTTTTAGGCATAAGTCTTGCAAATTACACTAAAGATTTAATCCAAGATCAATTGTATGTTGGTTCTTATCTTTTATTATCTTTCCTTTCTTTTATGCCTGGAGTTTTTTTATTTTTTTTCAAAAATGTAGAAAATGTTCAGGAGGATAGTTTAAAAGAAGGAAATATAAGAAATCTAAAATCTATCGTATTACAACCAAGGTTTTTACAAGCAATTACTGCAGCTGCTTTTGCTTATGCTGTAATGTCATTTTTAATGACAGCAACTCCTTTAAGTATGCATGTTATGGAAAATATGAGCTTAAAAGAAACTGGGTTAGTATTACAATTTCATGTGGTTGCAATGTTTTTACCTTCGCTAATAACAGGTAATTTAATAAAAAAATATGGACACAGTGCAATAATTTATGGTGGAGTTTTATTTTTTTTCATCACAGTTCTTTTAAGTTTATTTGAACAGACATATCTTAATTATATGCTCTCATTAATTTTTTTAGGTCTCGGTTGGAATTTTTTGTTTATATCAGGTACCAGCTTAGTAGTTTTGACTTATAACAAAGAAGAAAAATTTAAAGTACAAGGCATAAATGATTTAATTGTTTTTTCAACCATGGCTTTAGCCAGTTTATCTGCTGGAATTTTACTAAATTCTATTGGATGGAAAATGATGAATCTTATTTGTATACCTTTTTTAATATTAATTATTTTTGTAAGTTATATGGCCGATAAAAAATCAGTTTCTTAAACATGTCTTTTCTTTTTTTAGGTTTTTTGACAGGCTTAACATTAATTTTTGCAATAGGACCACAAAATGTTTTTGTAATAGAACAAGGACTAAAGAAACAATATATATTTTTAGTTTGCTTAGTCTGTGCATTATCTGATTTGATTTTAATTTTCTTAGGTATTTTTTTATTTAATTATTTTTCTAATTATTTTAATAATGTAGTGGAGCTGATTTTAAATATCCTTTTAATTATTTTTTTATCTTTTTTTATTTACGGAAAAATTAAAGAAATATTTAAATTTAAATCTTTAGAATTTAAAAATAATGTCATAGCACAGAGTTCAATTAATATCTTTATTAAGACCTTAGGTTTTACATATTTAAACCCACACGTATATTCTGATACAGTATTTTTTTTAGGAAATTTCTCAAAATCCTTTAATATTGAAAACAAAATTTACTTTGGAATAGGTGCTTCAATAGCCTCTTTTTTATTTTTCTTTTCTTTAGGATACTTATCTAAAATTTTTTCAAACAAATTAAATAACAGAAGCTTTTGGAAATACATAAATATTTTTATTATAATATTTATGTCAGGTATAGTTTTTTACATCATTAAGGATATTATTTATTAAAGATTTTTTTTGATAATTTATTAACCTTTAAATAGTTTCCATCAAAATCGTATTGAGTGTGATATTTTCCAGGAAATGCAATGCATTTTATATCAGCACTTAAAGCAGAATTTAAACTTTCTTCTGTATCTTCAATTGCAACACATTCGTCTGAGTTAATATTAAAGTATTTTAAAGCATAATTATAAATATCGGGATATGGTTTTTCTCTTAATATGAATTCATTGTTGCCGATAAAATCAAAATCTTTTTTTTCAATTCTTCCTCTTAACGAGTTAAAAATAGAATTGATATTATTACTTGTTGTTGAGCTAGCAAGCCCAATTTTTATTTTGTTCTTTTTGCAAAATTGAATTATTTCATTTACACCTTCTCTAGGCTCAACTTTGTGTTTGTTTAAATATTCATTAAAAATTTTGGTTTTTAAATTTCTTATTTTTTTTCCATCTATTTCAACACTAGTTTCTTTTGCGTAATCATTAATTCTTGTAGTTCCGCCTGATTTTGACAATAGTTTTCTGTATATATCTTCATCCCAGAACCAGTCTAATCCACTTATTTTAAAAGCTTCATTAAATGCATCTCTTTGAAGATCTGATGTTTCAGCTAAGGTTCCAATTGAACCAAATAAAACAGCTTTATAGCTCATTATCCCTTCACAGCACCAGCTGTTAATCCACTGATTACTTGTCTTTGGAAAAACATAACTAACATAAATAAAGGAGCAGTTGCTGAGACAACTGCAGAAACAGCCCACATCAAATTACCTTCATGTTGATTTGTTCCAAGATAACTTTGAATTTTGGGTACCATAGTATGATTTTCCTGATTTAATAAAAGAGCAGTTACTGTAAAATCATTATACGCAAGCATTAAACTAAATAATCCAGCTGTTATTACTCCAGGCCACATAACTGGCATAATGATATGTCTAAATGCTTGAAAATAAGAGCAGCCATCAATTAAAGCACTTTCATCAAGTTCTTTAGGAACAGTTTTAAAAAATGAATACAATAACCACAAAGTAAATGGTTGATTTATTGCAACAAGAACAACGATGGTCGTGGGTAGTATTCCCCAAATTTGTAATTGAAAAAACGGAAATAAATAACCAGAGACCAATGTAATATGCGGCATTGCTCTAAAAATTAATGCTGCAATTAAAATCCAAAATGCATAATTTCTTGTAGACCTAGATAAAGCATAAGCTCCCAAGGTTCCGAGGAACAATGAAATGGTTACAACAAAAAATGTAACTATAACTGTATTCCTAGATGCTTTCCAAAACTCTCCTTCAGTCCATGCTTGATTATAAGCATCTGTTGTAAACTTTCCTCCAGTTTCTAACAATGTATTGAATGCTGTAATAGCATACCACCAGTCAGCTCTTGAAAAAAAGTCAGCTCTTACTTTAAATGATCCCCAGAAGGTCCAAATAAAGGGAAAGCATGCAACCAACAACCAAACTATTATAAAGGTGGTATTAAATATTTTTAAAGCATTCGATCTTTTATCAAGTCCGTATTCCATTTATCTCGCTGTCCTAAATTCCTTCCATGTTCTTATTAAAACTGGTGCTAAAAGTATGGCTATCCCAACAATCGTCATCATTGAGGTGGCTGCGGCCGAACCAAATAATATTACTTCCTCATTAACTAGGTTATCATAAATTAACCAAGACAAAGATTGAGCACTTCCTTCAGCACTGAAACCAATTATAGGCTCAAAAACTCTAAAATTATCCATCAAGGATATGAGAGCAACAAATGTAACTACAGGATAAATATGAGGCAAAACAATATGTCTTACTCTCTGCCATCTTGATGCTCCATCAATAATAGCTGCTTCAACAGGTTCTTGCGGAACAGTTTGTAAAGCTGCATAAAATACTACAAAAGCAAATGGTGAATGGTGCCAAATTCCATAAATTATTATAGTTATCCAAGTAAGAGTTTTTGAGGATTTTAATGATAAATAAGGATCATCCATCAACATCTGCAAATTCGCACCAATAATCCCCTCTGCATCTATCATCCAAAATAAAACTAAAGAACCTACCAATGGAGTGACAATCATTGGCAATATGGTTCCAAATATTAATGGTCCTCTAATTCTTCTAGTTACTGCATTAAGACTTAAAGCAATTATAAAACCTAAAAGTAAGACGTTAGGAGTTACAAACAAACAATAGGTTAAAGTAAAAATTAGAGCCTTATAAAAGGGTAGGTTAGTAACTTGATCCACAAATTCCCCAAAACTATTTGTTTCATTCCAAAAATTTCCAATCTCTTCGACTGCAAGATGATTTCTATCCACATAAGTCCCAAATCCGTTGAATTTTCCTAAAGGCTTTTCTTCACGAATTTTTGAGGTTTTTTCTTGGTCAACAACTATAG
Organism: uncultured Pelagibacteraceae bacterium; assembly: GCA_902521075.1. Taxonomy (GTDB): domain Bacteria; phylum Pseudomonadota; class Alphaproteobacteria; order Pelagibacterales; family Pelagibacteraceae; genus Pelagibacter. The sequence continues at coordinate 17,781 of CABYQM010000010.1, read as the reverse complement.
AAACTGTACATCCAAAAGGATCACATTTTTTTACTTCCTTAACAACCTGGTCGTGCTGCGCATAAAATGATTGTATCCCTGTTGAAATAATAGGAAGACCTATAAATAAAATCATTGCCAATCCAGTTGGCAAGAAAAACCAAAAAAAAGTTTTGTTAGGCATTAATGTAATAAGTGGGGATATTTATCCCCACTTAAAATTTATTGATTATAGAAAGCCTTGTTCTTTTGCTTTACTCATGTAAGCTGCTTCCACATCTTTTAAAGCTTGTTCTGCTGTCTCTTTACCTTGTAAAAATTCAACAATCTCACTTCCTAATGCACCATGCATTAAACCCATTTGTGGTAACATTGGATATGGTTTAGCTTTCATTTTAACAGCTTCGATAACTCCAATTGATTTTGGTCCAGGTTTAAAACCTTCAATTAACCAAACAGCTTGATCTGCTGCATCTGCAACCATCTTTTTGTTAGCAGCTGCATGTGCCAAAGCTCTAAATGTTGCTTCAGCATCAGCGTCAGATCTATTTTTTGCTAATGTGAAACCGTCCCACCATAAAGTCGCCGCTGGTATGTTTCCTCCAGCAACCGTTGCTGGTCCAGTTAATTTAGTTGCTGCTGTAATTTTTGCATCACCATCATCATCAAGCAATGTTCCTGATCTTGATGCCCAAAGAGTCATTAATGCAACATTTCCAGATTCCCATTCAACTTTAATAGCTTCACTATCGTGAGTTAAATAATCTGGGTTACTTAAACCTGCTAATTTTTTTAGCATATTTAATGTCGCTACACCTTTTGCATTGTTAATGCTTGGTTGAGCAGTTCCTGTTTTAAAGAATTCTCCTCCATGTCCAATGTACATGTTAACGAATTCTTCTGCTAAATTCCAACCAGCTTTGTATGCTGCTGCGTAAGGATATTGCATTTTACCAGATGCTCTTATTTTTTCTGATGCCGCTACTACTTCCTCATATGTTTTAGGAACAGCTATACCCAATTCTTTTAAAACATCTTCTCTGTAATATAAGTGCTGAGTGTTTGCCATAAAAGCAACTGCCATTATTTTCCCATCAATTGTTATCAATTGAGAATCTTGTATTCCTTTTCCATATTTCTTAACAAGATCATCAAGTGGTCTAATTAAGTCTTGGTTCATCAAAGGAACTATAGAGCTATTTGCTGCAATTCTTGCAGAAAACTCTGATGGATTTGCAGTTAGAGCTGGCACAGCAATTTTATTGTGCTCAGATGAGTGTGTGACTTTAAAATCAGCACTTCCTTTACATCCTTTAGCTGTTTCCACAAAAGTTCTTAAAGCTGGAAAATCGTTAGCTAAAATATTTATTGATCCACTCTTAATGTTACAATCCGCGTAAGCAGAAGTTCCAAAAAGAAGAAACAATAAAGATATTAATATTTTTTTCATATTTGTTTTCCTCATTAAATTTAAATTTATAGATGAAAGGATATATATTCCTTAGGGAATTTAAAAGTAGTTTTTAAATCGCATTTGACGCAAGCTCCGCACCTGCGACCAAAGATTCAAATTTTTTGTAAACAATTTTTTCATCCACATTTCCAAAGCCAGCAAAAGTACTAAATCCACAATCACTTCCAGCCATTAATTGATTTTTATCAATTACTTTTGAATACTGAATTATTCTATTTTTTACTAACTCTTCATGCTCTACAAAATTTGATGTTGAGTCTATTACACCAGGAACTATTACTTTATCATTAGGAAGTTTTATGTTCTCAAAAACCTTCCACTCATGAGCATGCCTTGGATTTGAGGCCTCAATTAAATAAGTTTGGATGTTTGCTTTTAAAGCAATAGGTAATATTTTTTCTAATCCAATATCGTGAATATGCGGACCTTCATAATTTCCCCAGCAGATATGCATTCTCAACTTAGAGGCATCGATATCTTTGATTGCTTCGTTAAGACATTCGATTTGTTTTTCAGCTCTAACTAAAAATTCTTCATCTGATACATTTTTAAAGGTCATATGTCTTGCAAGCGCAAGATCTGGACAATCAATTTGTAATAATAAATCATTATTTGTTATTTGATCATATTCAGTTTTCATCATTTTTGATAATGCCTCTAAATACTTATCGTCATTTTGATAGAATTTGTTTGGAAGGAAATTTGAAATTACTCCTGGTGATGCAGAGTTTATAAATCCTTGAGAATGGTTATTTTTTTTTAATGCAGATTTTAAATTACTGATATCTTTAGTTAAAGATTTAGTATCTTTAATTTTTAAATCAGCAGTACAACATGGTCTTGTATAAGTAGGCGTACCTCCTGATTTTGCAATTTTTTCTTTATATGATGGAAAATCATCTAAGTCTTTAGGAGCTCTTCTCTCGCTTTCACCACTAAAGCCATGTAATCGATCCTTGACATAAGTAGCGTAACTTATTTTTGACATTTCGCCGTCACTTATAATGTCAATTCCGATATCAATTTGTTTTTTTACAATTTTGTTTACATCTTCTTCAATTATCTTATCAAGTTCTCCTTGATCGAATAATTCATTTTTATCTTTTTTAAAAAGTATCTCAGATAGCTTTTTTGATCTTGGTAGACTTCCAACATGTGTGGTTTTAATTTTATCCATAGTTTTTACATTAATATTTGTTTCCAAATAGCCACTTCATCAAACAATACCCATTCTCTTATTATTTTATCATCTCTTAATTCTGCATGATTTATACCCATTATAAATAAATCTTTGTCAGTCTTTTTCCCAAATTCTTCACTGTCTTTAGAGTGCTTACCACTTAAAAACCATCTGATGGTAGCTTTTTGATTGTTATTTTTTTCATCCAATGATGCAACATGTTCGATTGTAAACTTTATTTCAGAAAATATATTTTTTAAAGATCTCCAATATCTAATTATATCTTCACTGCCATTTCCAACTTTATTACTTGGCCAAAATAGACTGGCTGCTCTATCATAATCTTCAAAATCATAATCGTTATTAAATATTTTCTTTAAAATATTGTAATATATATAACCTGATGAATCTTCATCAACTTTTACTGGGATATACTCTGACTTTTTATCAGAAGATCTATTAAAAACTTTGATAGCTTTAGATGCGCCACCTTCTTTATCAATTAAATGCCTTGCAAATTGCTCAGGTGTATAACCTAGCTGGCGAACCATAGCACCTTGATCTCTCACAATCCACTCATCATAAACCTGATTATTTTTACATGCACAGTCAGCAATAACTCTATAAACTATTTTGTTTCCTGTTTTTTTTCCATAATACCCGTCATTTAAATGCGTAGCTTTGCTCAGAATTCTGTGAGATGAATGATATCCTTCATCGTCATTTCCACTCCAAATTACATCTTCACCTAATAATTGTCTGTCTGGAAATTCGTCTAAAGTTTTATAAGTTGCATCAATAACAGGTTTAAAACCATAGGTTATTCCAAAAGGTGATCTTACAGGGATATTCTCTGAATAATATTTGGATATCGATTCGACATCTTTCCCTTCCCAAATTTGTTTAGTAATTTTTAAAATGTAATCAGTTAAATTTTTATAATTACTATCAAATCCTTTCATTAGATCTGACTAACAAAATTTAAAATACTGTTTTTTGAATTATTACAAGAGATATTTATTTTGCTACTCAAAGGAACTGAAAAAGTATCTCCTTTTTCTAATTTTATATTAGAGTTTCCTATCACTATTTTCCAATTACCTTCTTGAGCAAAAAGTACAGTTGGCTTTATACATTCAATATCTTTAATTTCGCCATATATAGAATTTAATGTTGTTAAATTAAATCCGGTATTTTGTTTGATTGAAGGTTCATAAGTTTTTTTATTAAATTTGTTTCCTAATACTTGATATAATTTAATACCATTAATTTCATCGCTGATATTGTTTTGTTTATTTCTATAAATATTTTTTTCTAATTCTTCTGGCAAATAATTATCAAATCTTTCTAATTCATCTTGAGTTATAGGCTCTATCATCTTTCTACCGTTAGGCACTTCAACCTTTTTTAAATCTATTAACGAATTATCATCAAGCAATGCCATACCGGTCTCTTTTGCCTTTTTTAAAATTTCTGGAACCCATGTTATTATACCAGGATCATCTCCGCCTAATACAACAAACATCAAATTTTCTTTATCTCCAACATTTTCAAATGCTCTGAACATATTTGTAGGCATTGAAATTATATCGCCAGCTTCTAATATTGTTTCTTGTTTTCCATCAGCACCCCAATAAAATCTCCATTTACCTGAGTAAATTACAAATACTTCAGCCGTAGTATGACTATGAAGACCAGATCCATTTTTTGGCATAGCACTCACTGCTCCTAAATTATACCCATGTAAAGACTGTATTTTTATTAGTTGTTTGGTATCTTCAGCAACTCCACGTCCAATAATTGTATAATTTTTTCTTTCTTTATGACCTTCTAATCTACCCTCTACAAAAGGAAGGCTACTTGGAACGAGCTCATTAAATTTTGCTAATCTATCAATCATATTCTTGTTATTTATCTCTATTTAAATATAAATTGCAATTTATGCAAATAGAACAATTTGATACAGGACTTAAAAATCAAAATAATTTTCAAGAATTAAAAATCACAGCTGAAGAAAATAAACAAAATAAACAAATAGTTAGAAATTATTTGAACAATATTTACAAGCATGGACCATCTAAAATAGAAGAAAATTTAAGCAAATATTTTAGCGAAGATGTAAATATTAAATGTTTTTTTCCATTAAATGAATTTAAAGGTTTGTCTAATTTTAGGGATAAATTTTGGACCCCACTTTTTGATGCGTTTCCTGATTTAGAGAGAAGAGAACAACTCGTTATAGGCGGAGCCTTTAGAGATAAATTTCAAGTTGGAACAATATCTACCTTATCAGGAATTTTTAAAAAGAAATGGCTAAATGTAGAGCCAAATTTTAAAATGGTAAATTTAAGATGCTGTGAGATACACGAATTAAAAAACGATAAAATTATTGAAAGTCACATTTTAATCGACACAATAAATTTTCTAAATCAAGTAGGGAAGTTTCCAATAAATCCTTCAAGAGGGTATGAGGGCATTTGGATGACACCAATAAATACAGATGGTGTAAATTTTTACGAAAACAATTTAGATGTTTCAAAAGCCACTCTAGATCAATCTCTTACTATGCAAAGAAGTTTAAATATTAAACCAGAATTAGAAGCATCATCTGACTCTGATTTAAAAGAAAAACTTATTAATCACCCACAAAAAGATTTTTGGCATGAAAAAATGATTTGGTATGGACCTAGCGGTATAGGAACAGCACGCTCTTTGGAAGGTTTCATTGATCATCATCAACTTCCTTTTAGAAAAACATTTAAAGAAAGAAATTACTGGGAATTAGGACATTATTGTGAATTAGGAGATGGTAAATTTTCACTTACTGCTGGATGGCACAGTATACAAGCAGTGTATGATTCAAATGATTGGCTAGGATATAATTCAAATAAAAATAAAGTAACTATGAGAGTTATGGATTTTTATCATCATGATGAGGGAAAAATCAGAGAAAATTGGGTACCTATAGATCTAGCGCATATATTAAGTCAGATTGGAATTGATATTTTTAAATCTTGAAAACTAAAGTTCTCTAATTTGAAAAACCATATTTTCGAAGTCTTACATCACCAGTTCTAGCATGAGCTTCCATACCTTCATATCTAGAAATTCTAGCCGCTGCAGCACCAACTTCTTTGTTAGATTCTTTATTCATTTTTTGGTAAGTGACTGTTTTTATAAATTTTCCAACGTATAAGCCTCCAGTATATTTTCCTGCACCTTTTGTTGGTAGAATATGATTTGGTCCAGAGCATTTATCTCCATACGCAACTGTTGTTTCCTCACCTAAAAATAAAGAACCATAATTTTTAAGATTTTTTAAATACCAGTCTAAGTCTTCAGCTTGAACCTCTAAATGTTCTGGTGCATATTCATCACTCACTTTCATCATTTCTTCTTTGGTATCACACATAATTACTTCTCCATAATCTCTCCATGCAGCATCAGCATTATTTCTGTTATGTTCAGGTAGTTCTTGAATAATTTCTGGAACTCTTTTCATAACATAATCACATAAAGATTTATCAGTAGTGTAAAGCCAAGCTGGAGAGTCAGGACCATGTTCAGCCTGTCCAACTAAATCATAAGCGATTATTTCTTTGTCAGCTGTATGATCTGCAATAATGCCTATTTCGGTTGGTCCTGCAAATAAATCAATTCCAACTTTTCCAAATAAAATCCTTTTAGACTCTGCTACAAATTTATTTCCAGGTCCAACAATCATATCTACTTCTGGATTACCAAAGCAACCATATGCAAGCGCACCAATTGCTCCTATACCGCCAATGTTCATAATTACATCTGCACCACAAAGGTTAGCTGTATAAATTATAATTGGGTTAGCACCATTTGAATCTTTCGGCGGACTTGTTGCAATTACATTTTTTACTCCAGCAACTTTTGCAGTTGTCACACTCATTATAGCAGAGGCGATATTGTTATATCTTCCACCGGGCACGTAACACCCAACGGTATTTACAGGTATTAATTTTTGCCCAGCTATTAAACCAGGCGATAATTCAACTTCTGAGTCTTTTCCAAGATTTTCTAGTTGATGTTCTGCAAACTTCCTTACTCTTTCATGAGAGAACTGAATATCATCTTTAATCTTCTGATCTAAAGTTTTATTTATTTCCTCAATTTTTTCTTTGCTAACAATTATATCACCTTCATAATTATCAAATTTTTTTAAAATATCTTTAACACCTTGATCTTTAGTTTTTTCTAAATCTTTTAAAATAGAACTTACCTTAGTTCTTGTTTCATCTTCTCCTGTAAATGCAGTTTTTTCAGCTTTTTTTATATAAGTAATTGCCATTATTTTTTCTCTAATTTTACAAATGTTTAAATTATATAAGATGTTTATTCAATAGAAGTTTAATCTAAAGCAACAACGGCTGCAGCTATAGAAGCAAGTCTTGCTGTCGCATCATCTGATCTACTTGTTATAACAACAGGTACTTTACCTCCAACAACTACGCCTGCTGCACATGCTCCCATAAAATAAATCATCATTTTTACAAGCGCATTTCCAGTTTCGACATTTGGAACTAATAATACATCAGCTTCCCCAGCAACTATATTCTCAATTCCCTTAATAGAAGCAGATTTTTTTGAAATACTATTGTCAAATGCTAAGGGTCCAAAAATATCAGCATTAAAATTTTCTTTACTTGCCAATTCAGTTAATTCTTTAGCTTCAACCGAACTCTGTACACTATCAATAACTTCTTCTGTCGCTGAAAGGATAGAAATTTTTGGTCTTGGAATATTAATTCTATGACTAAAATCTATAACATTTTTTAAAATATGCATTTTAGTTTTTAGGTTAGGAGAAACATTCAATGCTCCATCAGTTATGATTAATGGTTTATCATCTTTTTGTAATGTCATATGCCAAATATGACTTAGTCTTGTTTTTCCGATTAATTTATACTCTCTCTTAAGAACTTCTTTCATTAATATATCAGTATGGATATGTCCTTTTACGATAATTTTTACTTTATCTTCTGATGCAAGTTTTGTTGCAATTCCTGCTGTATTATTTTCAACTGGCTCATTAATTATTTCAAAATTTGATATGTCAAATTTAAGCTCATCTGCGCATTCTTGTATTTTTTGTTTATCACCTATTAATATTGGGGTGATCAATTTTTCAGAGACAGCATCCATTACTGACATCATTGGTAATTTTTTACCTGCATTTACAATGGCTGCTTTTACACCTCTTTTTTGATGAGCTATATTAAGTAGATTTACAGGACAAACTGTGGATTTATCAGATAACATATGAGTTTAAATATTTGTTATGGTTCTAAATATCAATATTTTTTATTACGTTCGATATAAAAATAGTTTAAAATTGAACAAACGATGGAGATAGTTACAAAAATTGCACCTATAGCGTTAGCCCTTATAATGTTAGGTCTTGGATTGGGCTTATCAACTAGAGATTTTTTAAGAGTTATAAATAATCCAAAAGATTTTACAGTCGGAATAATTTGTCAATTAATCCTTCTCCCAATCGTCGCTTATATTTTACTTTTAATATTAAGATTACCAGTTGAATTAGCATTAGGATTAATGATTATTGCTGCTGCTCCTGGAGGAGTAACATCAAATGTCTTAACAAAATTTGCAAATGGAGATGTTGCATTATCTATTTCGTTAACAGCAATAGGTAGTTTAATTAGTATTTTTTCTGTTCCATTTATTGTTTTTACTTCAGCAAAATTATTAGGTGTAACTGATTTATCTTCAGATATTACAATGACTGGTATTGCTCTTAAAATGGCACTAGTTGTAACTGTGCCAGTAATTCTAGGAATGATAATTAGAAAATTTGCTGAAAACTTTATTTCGTCTAATATTAATATTGTAAATATAATTACAGGTATTTTGTTTATTGTTGTATTTGCAGCAATATGGATTGAGGAAAGAGAAAATATAATATCATACTTAGGTCAAGCGGGTTTAGCTGTTTTAATATTGAACGTAGTTATGATGACTTCGGCATTTTACATTGCAAAAGGTTTTGCAACTGGAATACCACAGAGAAAATGTATTTCTTTAGAATGTGGATTGCAAAATGGAACTTTAGCTGTATTTGTAGCAACACAAATTTTCAATGATGTCGCTTACATGGTTCCCACAGCTGCTTATGCATTAATAATGTATATAACTGGATTTATATTTATATATATTCTTAAAAATTCTAATTAAGATTTATTTGATTGTAAGTTCTTTTTATAAAAACATTTATTGATTTTAAATTTTCATCTTGGATTATCGACATATCTTTAAAATTTTGTTTGCTGACATCAAAATTTATCAATTTATTTTTGTCTAAAGAAATAAATTTATTTTTAGTTAATTTCTTGATTTTTCTTACTACTGTTGGTCTTGGTATTCCTGTTATTTCAGAAATAGACATAGCATTAATTCCTTTTATTTTTTTATTAATAATTTTATCTCTCCATTTATCCAAATAACTATCAACTCCTTTAAGTTGCCTTCCAATTTTTGAATTATTATTCAAAATTATAGTTGCTAAAATAGTAAATATTTCCATATCACCAAAATAATTTTTCCACCTTAAGCAGTAAGGGAATAAAAATTTATAAAATTGATACCAGCAAAATGAGAAATTATGTTTTATTAAGTTATTAATTTCATTACTGGACATTTCATTTTTTATAACTTTTTCTTCTTTTAAAATTTGACTAAAAACAGATAAAAGTGTGCATATATTTTTTAATGTATCATTTGGCTGTGTTGAATTGTATGCACTTCTGTCTATTGTAATCTTCTTGCCCTTTTTTTTAATTATTCCTTTTTTTTCCAGGGATATAACTTTTCTTCTGACACTCTCTTTTGGTATTTTAAGATCCTTTGATATTCTTATAAGGTTAATTTTATCAATCTCTAATGTTTTATCCTTATAAAAATCATTGAAAGTAATATTTAAATTATTTCGTCTGTAAAAATCAAACTGCTTACTAATCAAATAAATTAAAATTGTGTAAGTATCTATATCTTTAAACACTTTATAAGCACCGATTGTCCAATCAGACATAAGTTTTAAAAAAAAAGGACTTAAAATATCAAAATGATTTTTGAAAATTTTATCAATCAGTTCATCATCTAGTTCGGAATTTACACTTGGTAGCTGCTTCATAATGTATCAAAACCCAATTTGAACAATTTTAAAACTTGAGTCAACCCATTTTGAACAGTTAAATTCTGTAAAATTTTTTTGCAATATGATTTAATATTTTAATGAGTACTGAAAGCTTAAATAGAACATCTAATATTGAAATACCTGAAAAAAAACCGAGAGTAATTCGAATGTCCCCTCGTAAAGTAAATATAGATGTTCTAAAGAAAAGAGTAATCACTGAAAAGAAAAAAGAGGCGCTTCAGTCAAAAATAATAATACTTTCAGTCTGTTTATCTATTGGAATACTAGGTTATTTTGCAGGTTAATTAGCTAAGAGAATATCTAAATCCTTTTTAATATTTTTTGGAATTTTTATAGATTTTTTAATGTTTGTTTTTGTTCTTAAAAACTTTTGCTCGCCTGGATAAAAGATTTTTTGTCCATTTAAATTAGGTATTTTTTTTATTCTTTTAATATTTTTTTTTATCTCTTTTTTATAATCTTTAACAAATAGATTATCTTTAAATGCTAAAAATAAGTGACCGATATTTTGTGGCCCAGAGAAATCATCAAATGGGTCTTTTACTTTGCCACCATGATTACTTCCAACAAATACTCCAGTTAAAATATCTACCATCCAGGCTAATCCAGATCCTCTAAATCCAGCTATTGGAAGTTGTACCCCAGCAAGAGCTTCTTTTGCATTTGTAGTTGGTTTACCAAATTTGTTTAAAGCAACTCCATATGGTATTTTTTTTCCTAACTTTTCTGCAATCCTAATTTTACCTCTATTAATGATAGACATTGATGTGTCCAGTATAAATGGAACCTTACTATTTGTTTGAGTTCCAAAACATATTGGATTAGTTCCGAAGACTGATTTTTTTCCACCGAAAGGAGCAATTGCTGGAGGAGCATTTGTAAATGCGAATGTTATTAAATTTTTTTTAACCGCTTGCTCAACGTAGTATCCAGATAGACCATAATGTCCGCTGTTTTTTACACCAACTAACCCAATCCCTGTTTTTTTTGCATTTTGAATAGTTTTTTTAATAGCCTCATCTGCTGCAACAAAACCAATAGAATTATCAGCATCAATTATTGATATAGATTTTGATATATTTTTTACAGTTATTTTAGGTCTCGGATTAATGACTTTTTTTGAGATTCTTTCACAATACATTTTTAAACGAGACAATCCATGTGAAGGAGCACCTACAAGTTCCGCATTGATAATTGCATTTGCGCAAACTATAGAGTGTTTTCTACTTAGTTTAAAATTAGTAAAAATTTTAATAATTAAATTTTTAAGCTCTTTTTCATTCATAATTTATGTAAACATAATTGATTTGAAAATTAAACTATAAATTGAATTTTTTTTTTATTTATTAAAATTATCTTTAAATTTAAATTAACAAAAGATTAACATTAATCATTTAAATTTATTATCATTAACTAATAAAAAAGTGAGGGATATATGAAAAATATACTTAAAGTAGCTTTTATGGCTCTAGTTCTTTCATTAACACTTTTCGGTATCACAAATAAAGCTTCAGCTGCAAAACTAACATTATATTGCAGTGTTGAAATAGACGTTTGTGAAATGCTTGAACAAGCTTATGAAAAAGAAACTGGAACAAAAGTTGCTATGACAAGAGCAAGTAGTGGTGAAACTTTTGCGAAAATAAAAGCAGAAGCATCAAATCCAAAAGGAGATGTTTGGTTTGGTGGAACAGGTGATCCACATTTAACTGCAGCACAAGAAAATTTAACTGAGAAATATAAATCTGTTCATTTTAATGATTTATTACCTGCAGCTCAGAACCAAGCAAAAAATGCTGATTTTAAATCAGTAGGAATTTATGTTGGTGCATTAGGTTTTGGATACAACAAAGATCTTTTAGCAAAAAAGGGTCTTCCAGCTCCAAAATCATGGATGGATTTAACAAAACCAATATATAAAGGTGAAATACAAGTAGCAAATCCAAACTCATCTGGAACTGCTTACACTACCTTAGCCACTATTCTTCAAATATTTGGAGAAGACAAAGGTTGGGATTACATGAAAAAACTTCATGCAAACATAAATACATACACTAAATCTGGTTCTGCACCAATTAAGGCAACTGGTAGAGGTGAAAACTTAATTGGTATTTGTTTCCAACACGATGGTGTTAAACAAACGAAGAAAGGTTTGCCGGTTGTTACCGTCTCTCCTGCTGAAGGAACTGGTTATGAAGTTGGATCTATGAGTATTATTGCAGGTGCAAGAAATATGAAGGAAGCTAAAAAGTTTTATGACTGGGCTTTAAGTCCTGCTATTCAAACTATGGTTTTCACTTCAGGAAAATCTTTGCAAGTGCCATCTAATACCAAGGCAAAAGCTGATCCTGATGCTCCAGACTTATCAACAATAAACTTAATTGATTATAATTTTAAAGTTTATGGAGATAAAAGTACTAGAGCGAGTTTGTTATCCAAATGGGATAACGATGTTTCTGTAATTCCTCGATAAGGAATTATAATGAGAGGGCTCGTTATCTGTTGGATGCTCATTGGAGTATTGGGTTTCCTAATATTTCCATGGTATGTAACAGGTGACGGGTTTTTCTCTATAAACTGGATTTTAGAATATTCTTTAGAAGATTACGGTTCTGTATTACCACAGGTATTTATAAATAAAAAATATTGGCTTCTTCCTTTAATTGTTCCTTTATTTTTTCCATTATCAACTTTAAAATTAAATCAGAATAATCCTATTTATTCCAAAATTTTCTTGTACTCAGGATTGTTTGGTATTTTTTATTTTATTCTTCAGGGGTTTTCAGTTGGCATAAGAGGGTGGAATTTTGAAATCTTTCAATCGATTTTTGGCGATGTAGAAAATCAATTTGGAGTAGGGTCTGGCGCAGTTCTTTTATGCTCTACATTTATTTTTTATATTACACATGGGCTATCCTCGCGTGGGTGGTTGAATGGAGATAATTTTATTGTAGGAAGTATAGGAAGCATAATTATTCTAGTTTCAACTTTCGTTTTTTTTCCTATTTTTAGAATGTTTGCTGTTGCCTTTAAAGGCACAGAAGGTGGATATGAAATTAGTAATTTTTCAACCAAAATATTTAATAAAGGAATTTGGGGTCTTGATTGTCTATATAGTGATTATGCATGTGGTGTTTTTTGGAACACTGTTACTATGGGAACACTTACAGCTTTCTCATCAACAATTTTGGGTTTAGGTTTTGCTTTATTAATTGCAAGAACAAGTTTTAAATTTAAAAAAACGATTAGAATTTTATCTGTTTTACCAATCATAACACCTCCATTTGTAATCGGTTTAGCAATAATAATATTATTCGGTAGAACGGGAGTTGTAAGTTCTTTTCTTGAGTGGGCATTTGAGATTGAGCCCTCGAGATGGATTTATGGTTTACCAGGAATATGGTTTGCACAAACTCTTGCTTTTACACCTATTGCTTTTTTAGTTTTGATAGGAGTTGTTGAAAGTGTAAGTCCTGCAATGGAAGAGGCTTCACAAACATTGAGAGCTTCAAAATGGCAAGTTTTTAAAACTGTTACGTTACCTTTAATGAGACCTGGAATTGCGAATGCATTTTTGCTTGGCTTTATTGAAAGCTTGGCTGATTTTGGAAATCCACTAGTGCTAGGTGCCGAATATGATGTTTTATCTACAGAAATATTCTTTGCAATTGTGGGTGCACAGTATGATGAAACTAAAGCTGCAATATTAGCAATGATTTTATTAACTGTTGTTCTAGTAGTGTTTTATCTTCAGAATCAATGGTTGGGGAAAAAATCTTATATTTCAATTTCTGGGAAAGGTGATAGTGGAGTTCATCCTGAATTACCAAATAATACTAAGTGGATAATTTACTCAACTGTTCTACCTTGGGCGCTCCTTACATTTATAATTTATATTATGATTATGTTTGGTGGATTTGTAGAGATGTGGGGTGTCGATCACAGTTTTACGTTAAGACATTATGTTGAAGCATTTAGTGTTGAATGGGTTAAAGAAAGAGGAATTTTGTGGACTGGTACCGCGTGGAATTCTTTTAACACTACTTTTGCGATAGCATTAATTTCATCATTTCCTACTGCTGCAATAGGTATTTTAACAGCATATCTTCTTACAAGACACAAATTTAAAGGAAAAAATGCTTTCGAATTCGGCACAATGTTAAGTTTTGCAATACCTGGAAGTGTTATTGGTGTGAGTTATGTTTTTGCGTTTAATGTTCCGCCACTTGAACTTACAGGAACAGGAATTATTTTGGTAATCGCTTTTGTATTTAGAAATATGCCTGTTGGGGTTAGGGCAGGTATAGCTTCAATGAATCAATTAGATCCTCATTTAGATGAAGCATCATCAACATTGAATGCATCTAGTTCTCAAACATTTAGGAATGTAATTCTTCCATTGCTTAAACCTGCAATTACTGCTTCTTTAGTTTTTAGTTTTGTTAGAGCAATGACAGCAATTAGTGCTGTTATATTCCTTGTTAGTGCTAATTATGATTTAGCTGTCTCATATATATTAGGAAGATTAGAAAACAATGATTATGGTTTAGCAATTGTTTATTCATCTGCATTAATTGTTGTTATGTTATTTACAATAACATTAATGCAATTAATAATAGGTAAAAGAAAATTAGGAAGAAGAGAAGAAACAGCAGGAATATTACAAGGAAATTTTGGATAATGAAAAAAGCAGAAGTAAAATTTGAAAATATTACAAAAAAATTTAATGAGACCGTTGCTGTTGATAATGTGAGTTGTACTTTTGAAGCAGGAACACTGACTACTTTACTAGGTCCCTCTGGATGCGGAAAAACTACTTCTTTAAGAATTATTGCTGGTCTAGAAAGAGCTACTAGTGGTAAAATTTTAGTAGAAAATGAAGATGTAACATTATTACCAGCGACAGATAGAGATGTATCTATGGTATTTCAATCTTATGCTTTGTTCCCACATATGAGTGTGCTTGAAAATGTATCGTATGGTTTAAAGATGATAAATGTTCCAAAAGAAGAATTTACAGAAAAATCTTTAGAAACTCTGAAGTTAGTTAATTTAGAAGGTTATGAAAATAGGATGCCCTCAGAGCTATCTGGAGGTCAGCAGCAAAGAGTAGCAGTTGCAAGAGCAATTGTACTGAAACCTAAGGTTCTACTCTTTGACGAGCCTTTATCTAATTTAGATGCAAAATTAAGAAGACAAGTAAGAGAGGATATTAGAGAAATTCAACAAAAACTTGGAGTAACTACAATTTATGTAACTCACGATCAAGAGGAAGCATTAGCAATTTCTGACAAAGTAATTGTAATGAACAATGCTATTATTGCTCAACAAGGAAGCCCAAAAGAATTGTATAACTTTCCTAAAACTAAATTTGTAGCTAATTTCATAGGAGACGCAAATGTTGTTAAAGCTGAAATCATTAATCAAAATAATAATATTTACGAGATCCAATTAGCAGAAATGAAAATTAATATAGAAAGTGATCAAAAATTAGAAAGTTCAGTTTCCGTTTCTTTAAGACCAGAAAAAATAACTATTTCAAAAAGTCCTGAAGAAAACTCAATACATGCATCTGTTAATAATGCGTCATTCGTTGGAAATAGTTATCAGTATATAGTAAATTCAAAAGTCGGAAAGATTTACGTAGTTTCTAGCGATACAAATGAAATATTTAATGTTGGAGAAAACGTTTATTTAAAATTCGACGAAAAAGAATTACGGTTACTTGACGATTAAGGATTAACCTTTGCCTCTCCAAGGTATAGTCTTATCTATAATTTTTCTCAAAGTTACGTCAAAAAGAAGGCCCAACATACCCATTATAAAAATTGTGATCCAAATTACTTCATATTGAAAATACTTTTTGGCAACATTTTCAACAAATCCAATTCCAGTTGTACCTGCTAAAAATTCTGCTGCAACTAAAGTCCCCCAACACATACCAACAGCAACTCTAATACCTGTTAAAATTTCAGGTAAAGAATTTGGAAAAATAACATATCTAAGTATTTGTCTTTTAGAAGCACCAAGAGAATGTGCTGCATGTATTTTAGATAACTGTGTACCTGATGCTCCAGCTCTGGCTGAAATAATCATTATAGATAATGAAACCATAAATAATAAAAATACTTTTCCAGTATTATCAATCCCTAAAACTGAGATTATTAAAGGAGCCCATGCAAGAGGAGGTACCGGTCTATAAAGTTCAATTAATGGATCAAAGAAACCTTTAGCAAATCTATTTAAGCCCATGAAAAGTCCTAATGGTACACCGATCAATATTCCAAAAACTAATCCAAGAAAAACTCTTAAAAATGAATCCCAAATATGACCATAAGGAACAGGAATTTTAAATAATTTAAAATCACCTGTAACAATTTTTAAAACTTTACCTTTAAAATTTTGCTTAACCACACCGTCTTTAGTGTGAACCGGATATTCTCCAGGCAAAACATCAGCTATCCAATCAGGCAATATAAAGCCAATTATCTGGCTTACATCCATCATATCAATCCAAAGAAGTGGGATATTTTTGTAACCTACACTTGGCTTAGACATTAAAATAAATTTATTAAGTGTATCCGAGGGTTTTGGTAACCATCTACCCGAACCTTGCTCAGAACAACTAGGACCACTTGCAACGATAGTTCCTGCAGGGAATAAAAGAATATCAATTAATCTTAAACCCCCTTGCTCAGTTTTTTGAAGATTATCAAATTCAATAATTGCATTTTGCATTTCATTAAGAGCATTTGGAGGATAAATACTTGCAAATTCAATTCTTCTCGCAATTTTTACAATATTTTTTGCGTAAGTAGATGCCACTTCTTCAGTGTCATCTAAATTTTTTCTATATAATTTTATCTCTGATTTAAGTTCTTTTATTGCATTTTTGAATTGAGGATTATGGTTTCTTAATTTAAAAAATTTATCATTAATTTTTTTTAATTGTTCAGCTGCAGCGTGAAATTTTAACCCTCTATCAGTTTCAGGCACTAAAGGTACTTCAATAGTGTTTTCTATTGATCCTGTGCCGGCACTTACAGTTACTATACCCCAGCTTCCTTGCTCAGCAATTGCCTTTTGTCTTTCATTTTTTTGCTCTGGTGTTTCAAATGGATAATCTTTCTTTTGAAAATCAGTGCTTAACAATCTAATTTCATCAGTCATCTCATCTATTTTTATTTTTGTATTAATCTCCATTAGATTATCGTTAGTAAGCAATGGAATTAATTTGTTTGTTTTATTAATAAAACCAACTAATGCAGTTTTCTGTATGTTGCTTAAATCTGGCGAATTTTGAATTTCTAAACTTATTTTTTTAAGATTTTTATTTTCTATTTTTATTATTGAAGTACTTTTGAATTCTCTTTCTTCAATTGGAAATTGATATTTTAATCCTAGTAAAGACTCATTTATTTTTGCGACCTGACATAATTCATTTGCTGATTTTGGATAAAATCCTTTTGCAATATCCCAGGAATAATAAAGCCAAACTAACAATATTGCACTGCTTCCGACAATTATCCAATGAGTTCCACCTTTTGCTCTTTCTGGATTTCCAAAAACTGCATCAACTTTTTCAGTTTTTATTAAACGTCTTCCATAAAGTATGCACCCGATAATTGATACGAGAATTAATATTGTTATTATTTGAGTAAACATTTAATTTTCTTTTCCCATAATTTCTTCCTCCATGTTCCAAATCATGGATAAAATTTCCTCTCTTTTTGATGAAAAATCTTTATTTTTTTTTATTTCTCTTAAATCTTCTTTTAATCCCATCTCTGCAAATGGAAGATTATATTCTTTATGTATCCTACCTGGTCTTGGTGCCATTACGTACAATCTTTCACCAAGCAGTAGTGCTTCCTCAACTGAGTGCGTAATTAAAATAATTGTTTTTCCAGTTTCTTTCCAAATTTTCAAAACTAAAGATTGCATTTT
>CABYQM010000009.1 GCA_902521075.1 uncultured Pelagibacteraceae bacterium | reverse complement strand
AAATTTTTAATGCCTGGAATATAGTTGTCAGCATCTACATCAATGCCATATTTCTTAGCCATTTCTTCAAAACCGATAACAACACCATTTTTTACTTGAGCTACCATGATTGCAGCACCAGCATCATAAACCTGTGAATAGTGTGGTTGGTCGCCTGCTCTAAATGCAGCAATAGTTGCCGCCATGTTATCTTCATAACTTCCTTTTCCTGTAGGAATGACCGTATATTGATCTTGTGAAGCGTTAAATCTATTTGCAATTTCAATAATTACATCACCAAGAAAACCACTGTTTCCGTACCACCAATGAATTTCTGTTTTTGAATAACTGTGTGATGTAAAAGAGAAAGTAAATAGAATTGTTAAAACACTAAGTATTTTTTTCATATCTATCCTTCTGTTAAGTTTATTTAATTTTTTATTAATAATTTATTAATGTTAAGATATTATGAAATTGTAAATAATTGCATTTAAAAATTTTAAATTTCTAAAAGAGGTTGTATATTTTAAAACAAATCATAATTTAAATGTCTAAAAAATTTGATTTATTCATAATAGGTGGCGGTATAAACGGTGCAGGTATTGCAAGAGATGCTGCAGGTAGAGGTTTATCAGTTTGTTTAGCTGACAAAGGTGAGATTGGAGGAGCAACCTCATCTTGGTCGACGAAATTAGTACATGGTGGTCTTCGTTATTTAGAAAATTATGAATTCAAACTAGTTAGAGAATCTCTGAAAGAAAGAGAAATAGTTTATAAAATTGCCAGACATATTTCCAAACCGATTCCTTTTATAATTCCTTATGCAGATAAAATTCGACCAGCCTGGTTAATTAAAATTGGTTTATTTTTGTATGATAATTTAGGTGGCAAAAGCAATATACCAAAATCAAAAACGTTTGATCTTACAAAAAAATTTTCAAATATTCTTAAGCAAAAATACAAAACTGGTTTTCAATATTTTGACATACAAATTGACGATAAAAAATTAACGAAACTAAATGCCAAAGATGCAAAAAGAAATAAAGCTAAAATACTAGAATATAACAAAGTTAAAAAAGCTGAAATTATTGGCAATGAATGGATTATTAGTCTTGAAAAAGGTGAAAAAGTAAAATCAAAAATTTTAATTAATGCATCTGGACCATGGATAAACGAAACCTTAAATAAAAATATAAAAATTAAATCTAAGAAAAAAATAAGATTAGTTAAAGGAAGTCATATTATTACAAAAAAATTGTACAAAGAAAATGTTGCATTCACATTTCAAAATACTGATAAAAGAATAATATTTGTGATACCTTATAAAGGGAAGTTTTCTTTAATTGGAACTACAGAAGTTGAGGTTAAATCACCAGAAAATAAAGGAATATCAAAAAAAGAAATTACATATTTAATTCGTTCAGTAAATAATTACTTAAAAAAACAAATCAGAACAAAGGACATTGTAGATACTTATTCAGGGATAAGACCTCTAATTGAAGATTTTAATACAGCTTCAAAAGTCACAAGAGATTATGTTTTTGATTTAAAAATTATAAAAAAATTACCTTTATTGAATATATATGGAGGAAAACTAACCACCTACAGAAAATTGTCTGAAAAAGTCCTTTTTGACCTTAGAAAGTTTTTACCTAAAACAAAAAAAGGTCCATGGACACACAAAAAGAAGCTTCTCTAAACTTAATGACCGTTAAATTTGAAAAATTAAAAAAAACAATAATTAAATGTAATAAATGCCCTAGACTTGTGAGGTTTAGAAAAAAAATATCTACGGAAAAAAGAAAACAGTATATGGACCAAATCTATTGGGGGAAACCAGTAACAGGGTTTGGAGATATAAATGGAAAGATAATGATAGTAGGACTTGCACCAGCAGCCCATGGTGGAACCAGAACTGGTCGGGTCTTTACTGGCGATAAATCCTCAGACTTTTTATATAAATGCTTACACAATGTAAAAATTGCTAATCAAAGTAATTCAGATCATTTAAATGATGGATTGAAAATAAAAAATACTTTCATAACTCCAGCTTTAAAGTGTGTCCCTCCAGGAGATAAACCATTAAATGAAGAGTTAAAAAATTGCTTTGGTTATTTTAAATCTGAATTTGAAATACTTAAAAATCTTAAAATAATTGTGGCTTTAGGGAAAATTGCCTTTGATACTTGTATAAAATTTTATAGAGAAAATTTTGATTACACTGAAAGAGTAAAATTTGGCCATGGAACATATTATAAGTTACCTAACAATGTGTTGTTAATGGGTTGTTATCATCCAAGTCCAAGAAATGTAAATACAGGACGAATTAATGAAAAACAAATGACTAAACTATTTAAAAAAGTAAAAGAATTAGTTTAATTTATTTATAAATACTTTTGGAAGTTTTACTGGTTTTCCAAACTTATTTAGAGATACTAATTTAATCTCTGCATCACATAAAATATCTAATTTTCTTTTAATTACTTGTGACATTGTAATTGTAGTCAAAGTATTAGACTTAATTTTTGTAAAAACAGTAATTTTATCCTCAAATTTTGCTGGTTTTTTAAAATCCACGTTACAAGTTTTTACAGCTATTAAAACATTATGTTTATCTAATAGCTTTTTATTTGAATATCCTATTGAATAAATAAGCTCAGATCTTGCTCTTTCAAAGTACTTTAAATAATTTGCGTGGTAAACTATTCCACCAAAATCAGTATCCTCATAGTATACTTTTAAATTATGCTTAAATATTTTCATCGGTTGATATTAATAAAATTTATTGTGAAGAAAAATAGATATTTTGATAGTAAGTAATTGATTTTTTCTTGGAATTATCTGTATCTGACATGATCGCTATACCATCTAGCTCATTAACATCTAAATCATGGAATTTTTTGAAATCTTCTTTAACGTTTGCTTTGACAGTTACCCATTCATTTAAATTTGTTTTGGTAGTAGCAAGGACATTATCTATGGACTTTTTAGTATATGGGCTTGGAAAGTTGCTTCCAACTTCTTGATTACTCGAAAAAACGTAATTTATTGCTCTATTCGATAAAGGTGTTGCTCCAGTTTTTTTAATGACGAATACTCTTCCTGCAAAGTCATGACCTTTTTTAGTTGTTTCATCTATCCCTGGTATATCTTTCTCAATTTTCCAGGTAATATTTATGAAAGGGGTTTTATTTAAATCAATTTTAATCTCCTTACCGAGGCCAGAAGCGGCGTTATCTGCAATAGCTTTTAAGTAATTACCATTCTCATTAGATCCAACTGAATATGTAGTCTTATTATCTGCCCCTCTTACTTTTCTCACAGTTAATTCTGATAATTCTTTGTCTGTAAACTCAAATATTTTTACTTCCTCGGCATACAATATTGTTTGTAACAATGCAGTAACTAAAATTAATTTAAATAAAAATCTAAACATGCTCTTTCTATATAAAAGATAAAATAATTTTCAAATTCAAAATTTTGACATTATTTAAACATGCATAATTCATTATTGTTCTCTATATGGATGATATGAAATTAACAGTTCTTTTTGGTTTGATGATTTATTGGTCTATAATTATAACCGCACCTGTTATTTCAAAAAATTCTGAAAAATTTGGAGAAAAAAAGGTACTAATACCTCTTAAAAAACCAAGAATTTAAGGCAGAAGTACTATCTTAGGAGCGGAACAGGTTCCATCATGAATTTCTTTAAAGGCCCCCCAACCATCTTTAAGATTTCTGTACTCAATCCACTCTATTTTGCCTAGCTTGTTATTAGTTAAAATATCAATAGTTTCTCCAAATTCTTTATTTGTGTAACAATAAGTTCCAATAAATGTAACTTCTTGTAGAGTTGCTTTTCTAAAATTAAAAGATCCTGCAGGCTGAGTTAGTCCAATATGAACTATTATTCCGCCTGGTTTTACTACACTGATTGCCTGTTGTCGTGAAACTTCAAGTCCAACAGTATCAAAAACTAAATCAAAGCTGCTCTCTTTAATATCCTTATGATCTGGTGACACTGTTTTTGCATCTACGTATTTTGAACATTCATTTAATCTTTTTTGATTTGGATCAGAAATAGTTAAATTTGTATTTCCTTGGATCTTGGATAAAATTAATGCACACAAAAGGCCAATTGCTCCACCACCCTGAACAAGCGTTCTACATTCATTTAATGGTTTTTTTGATGCATCTACAGCTAATAATACTGCGTGATATGAAACTGCTGTTGGTTCTGCAACCGCAGCCTCTTTTACATCAAGTTTTTCAGGGACTTTAAAAATATTATGATCTGGAACTGTAATGAGTTCAGCAAACGCACCTTGTCTTTCATAAGGTCTGTTCATTCCTAGAAGAACTCTATCTGGACATAAATGTTCTCTTCCGCTATTACAGTATTCACAATTTCTACAAGTTATTAATGGATTAAGAACTGAAATTTGATTTTTAAGCTTACCATTAATTATTTGACCACTTACTTCATGACCTAAAATTAACGGTGGAATTCTTCTCTCATCTTTTCCGTGGTAAGCATGCATATCTGAACCACAGATGCCTGATGCTTGAACTTTAAGAATACTTTCTCCAGGTTTTTCAGAAGGTTCTTTTTCTTCTCTGAATTCCATTTCCTCAACACCAGTGTAGACAAGGGCTTTCATTATTACTTATTATTTAATAAATAATATACTATATAGGATGCGAATGCTCCAATAATCCATCCAAAAGATTGATATTGTATTAAATTTTCATTTAGCAAAGATGATAAAGAAAAAATTGATCCTATAAAAAGAGCATACAATGCTTTGAGGTTCCAACCGTTGCTATAAATATATTCCGTATGTTCTTTAGGATAAAAAAGCTCTTTATGATTAATTTGTTGTTTTTTAAACAAATAATAATCTGCAACCAATACTCCAAAAATTGGCCCAAAAGTCGTCGCTACGGCTTCAACAAAGATTAAAACATTTGCTTTACTGAAAATTGAAAGCCAAAATGTTGAAATAATTAATCCAATAATTGATATTACAATTCCTGTTTTTTTTAACGTTAAAGAATTAGGGAAAAAATTTATCAATGTATTTTGCGAAGGAATATAATTTGCTATCAAATTAGTTGATAACGAAGAGATAATAATAAATATCAAGCAAAAGAAAGTTAGAAAATTATTATTAAATTTTCCAACTATATCATTTGGATTAGTAAGTAGACTCGAAGCATTTAACTCTTTACTAGCAAGAATAATATCTGAACCTAGTGTGATTAATACTGAGAAAAAAGAAAAGAATATTAAATTCAATATTATACTTAAGTTTCCTTTGGTCATTTCTTTATAATTCATTGAGTATCTAGAAAAGTCTCCAAAAGTGAGAAGCACAATAGCAAAATATGCAAATAGAGTTCCTGTGATCGATATTATCGGAGCGATATTCGACTGAATTGCAAAATTGCTAAAGACTAAGCTTAGTTTTATTCCATTTAGTAGTTCATTGTAATACTCAGATAAAATAACAATTAATAATACAGATAACCCCAAATATATTGAAAGACCTGAAAAATTAATAAAAGATTTTAAAAAATTCTGTCCTTTTGTGAAAAGAATAAATTGAAATATTAAAGTTAAAAATAAACAAACCCAATCAATTAAATTCAAACCAAAAAAGAATAATAGAAATATTTCATTCTGTAAGAGTTGATTATCAATTTTAAATATGATGATCCTTGCAATATAACCTAGTGATTTTGATATAAAAAATGTTTGTACACCAAACATGAACAAACCAACTAATCCTCTGATCATCCCTACATATCTAGCACCAGTAAAACCCATTGAAAGTCTGAGAATTGTTGGAAAACTTAAACCACTACTTTGAGAAATTTTTCCAATAATGTTAGCAAAAAAGAATACTAATAATCCTGCTAGTAATGATCCTGTTAAGACAACAAAAAAATTAAGATCATAAAATAAATATAAAGCTGATATTAAAGAGAACCCAACAATTGTTTGAATATTTATCGCCCAAAAGTTAAAATAATTCTTCCAAGTCCAGTCTCTATTATTTGGATTTATTGAAACTAATTCCCAATTCCTTAATTGAAATTTTTCGCTTTGATTCACTTAAATGATATTAATCAATTATTTACTGCTGTCCATATAAGAGAGTTGGCAACCACAGTACTATTTTTGGATACGCTATGATTATAATTAATCCAATTATCTGCAAAACCATGAACTGCATCATTCCAAGGTAAATATCTTTTAAATCCCAACTTGGAACAACGCCTTTTAAGAAATAAGCAGATAACGCTACGGGGGGTGAGAGCCAGGCGGTTTGTAAATTAACAGCAACAAGAATTGCAAACCAAGTTAAATTAAATCCTAATGCTTCTACTAATGGTAAAATAATAGGAACAACTATCATAACAATTGGTACCCACTCTAATGGCCATCCTAAAAGAAAAATCATAATCATGATTATTCCTAAAATTAAATATTTATTCATCTCAAGTGACAAAAGGAAATCTGTTAAAACCATTGGAGTTCCTAGTCTTGCAAACACTGCTCCAAAGAAATTAGAAGCAGCTACTAAAACCATAATTAATGCAGAAATCTCTAAAGTTTTAACTAAAGCATCTTGTAATTTTTTTAAAGTTAATTTTTTGTAAGCTAATGAAAGTAATAATGCACCACCTGCACCACATCCTGCGGCTTCAGTTGGGGTAGCAAATCCAAATAAAATACTTCCTAATGCAGCAAATACTAATGCTGCTGGTGGCACTAATCCTAAGAAAAATTCTAGCCATAATTTTTTTAAATCTGTTGTTCTTAATTCTTCTGGTATGGGTGGACCTAATTTTGGGTTCATCATACATCTGAATGTAGTATATGCAGCATATAAGCATGCCAACAATATTCCTGGAACTATTGCTGCAGCAAACAAATCAGTTACAGGAATTTCCATAATTGGACCCATAACTACAAGCATAATGCTCGGTGGAATTAGAATACCTAAAGTTCCTCCAGCGGTAATCGTACCAGCAGCTAATTTTACATCATAGTTTGATCTATTCATTGATTTTGCAGCCATAATTCCAAGAATTGTAACTGATGCACCAACTATTCCAGTTGCGGCAGCGAATATTACCGAAACAAATAAAACTGCATAGTATAAAGAACCTCTAACTCTTGCCAACATCATTTGGAAAGCTGAGAATAATCTTTCCATTAAACCTGCTTGTTCCATCATTATTCCCATAAATACAAATAAAGGGACGGCGGCGAGAGTTTGTTCGGTCATCACCATAGAAAATTGTAATGTCATTAAGTAGAAAACTAATTTTCCAAAACCTAAATAACCAAAAACGAAACCTAAAAAAATAAGAGTAAATGAAATTGGAAATCCTATAAATATTGCAAACAACATCACACCTATAAGTATGAAACCTAAAATTGCCGGGTCTATTAAATGTGAAAGCATTAACTACCTGGCCATTTACCTTTGACGGCTGCGTAATAACTTTTAAAAAGTTCTGAAACACCTTGGATTAGAAGGAAAACAATTCCAATCCATAGACAAGATTTTATCGGCCACATATATGGCATCCATGTTGTATCCATGCCTCTTTCGTTTCTCATTATACTTTCTTGGACAAAGCCTGTTGTCATATACAAAAAAACTATTAATCCTGGAAAATAAAATAATAAGTAAAGCCAAAAATCTATTCTGCCTTGAGTTTTAACTTTAAAATTTCTATATAAAAAATCTGCTCTAATATGAACACCTTTTGAAAGAGCGTATCCCGCTCCTAACATAAATAATGCTCCATAAAAAAATCTGCTCATATCATAAGCCCATATTGTAGGAGCTAAAAATAATTTTCTTGCTAAAACCTCATAAACCATCCCAAGCATTAGCGGGATAGTAATCCAGCAAACTATGTTTCCTATTAATTTACTAAATCTATCTATGTTAACTATAGTTTTAGCCATCCAAGTTGGCATATCATCTGGCATCTTTCCAGATCCTGATCGCCTTTCGGCTATCATTTCATCTGAAATATCTAACTTTGGATTATCCGACATATAAATTTTAGAAAAAAAAAGCGGGCTTAAAAAAGCCCGCTTAATAACTTTATTTATTTCTTCAACGAATTAGCATAAGCCATTCCTAGCTTAGCATTCGATGTTTGTGCACCAGACCAGAATGGTACAGCAGTATTAGCAAAGCTTATCATTGAATCATAAACTTCTTTAAAGAATGCGTTTTCTTTTGCATTTTTCTCTAAAGTTGCTTTCGCTGCAGCCATATAAGCTGGGAAATAATCAGCTGGTGTATCTTCAAGTATCACGCCATGATTTTCAGTTAGATCTTTAAGAGCTAATCCATTAGTGTTGATTCTATAAGCTAAAGCTCTCATCAACGATGCATCAGCAGCCATCTTCATTGAAAATTTCTCATGGTCAGTGAACTTATCGTAAGTGCTTTTGTTTAAGTAAAAGTCAGCATTTACGACTACTTGGTGTAAACCTTGTAGATAGTAGTGTTTTAATACTTTATGTATACCAAACACTTTATCTGGTTGAGGACAACACCACTCAGCAGCATCAATAGTTCCTGCTTCCAATGCTGGAAGAATATCTCCACCACCCATTGCAACTGAAGCTATTCCAATATCTTTATAAGTTTGACCTGGAATTCCTGGAGGAGTTCTGAACTTAAATGTTCTGAAATCATCCATGTCTTTGATTTTTCTTGGGAACCATCCTAAAGCTTCTGGACCAACTGGTTGAAGCATGAAACCTTTAATGTCTCTTTTCATTTCTCCCCAAAGTCTGTCATATAGTTGTTCTCCACCACCATATAAAAACCATGATAAGAATGCGATGTTATCAATTCCTACACCACCACCTGCTACTGGCGAACCAAATAACATAGCAGCTGGATGTTCTCCAGACCAATAGTGTGTCCAAGCAAATCCGCAATCAATCAAACCTTTATCAACAGCATCCAGAGTTTCTTTAACTCCAACTACTGTTCCTGCTGGCATAATTTCAAATTTTAAAGATCCACCTGTTAGTTTTGTTACGTTGTCAGTAAAGTCTTTTAACATTACCGCTTCATCACCTTTAGCGCTAATAACCGTCTGACACTTTAACGTTTTTGCAGCATTCGCATTTGAAATAAATCCAAATACTAAGAAAGCAGCAAACAACGCTGAAACGATTTTTTTCATTATATCCCTCTCTTTTTATTTATAATGTAAAGATCCTCTCAAAAATCTAAGGCAGATACAAGCGTCATTTCGAAGTATTTATGAGAAAAATGTTTAAAATCATTAAATATTCATTAAAAATTATTAATAAAAAATATGGATAAATTTGATTACATAATTATTGGCGCTGGTTCAGCTGGCTGTGTTTTAGCTAATAGATTAACAGCAAATCCTGATACTAAAGTTCTTTTACTTGAAGCTGGTGGTAAAGACACTAATCCATGGATCCATATTCCAGGTGGTTATTTTAAAACTATGCACAATCCAGATACCGATTGGTGTTTTAATACTGAGAAAGAACCAAACTGCGATAACAGACAAATGGTTTATCCAAGAGGTAAAACATTAGGTGGAAGCTCCTCTATTAATGGAATGCTCTATATTAGAGGTCAATCGAATGATTATAATTATTGGAGACAATTAGGTAATGTTGGTTGGTCATGGGATGATGTTCTGCCCTACTTTAAAAAATCTGAAGATTTTCAATTTGGGGAAAATGAGTTTCATGGTTCTGGAGGCCCTATCGCTGTTGAGAAAATTAGAGCTACATTTAAAGTTCTTGATCTATTTTTAGAAGCTGCTGAAGAACATGGTTATAAAAGAACTGATGATTTTAACAACGGCGATAATGAAGGAATGGGATATTTTCCCTTTACAATTAAAAATGGATTTAGATGTAGTACAGCTGTAGGTTATTTAAATCCAGTTAAGAGTAGAAAGAATTTAAAAATTATTACTAAGGCTCACATTAAAAATATAGAATTTGAGAATAAAAAAGCAAAAAAAGTAAATTATTGGATTGATGGAAAAGAGTTTTCTGTTGAGACTAATAAAGAAATTATATTAAGTGCAGGTACAATTGGTTCGCCTCATATATTACAAGCATCAGGTATTGGACCAGGAGAACTTCTAAAAGAAAACAATATTAATGTTTTAAAAGATCATCAAGGAGTTGGAAGAAATCTAACTGATCATTTAATGCTAAGACCTGTTTACAAAATTAAAAATTTAGAAACTTTAAATGATATTTACTACAGCTTTACTAAAAAAATGTTATCTGGTTTAAAGTTTCTTCTCTTAAGAAAAGGACCTTTAACAGTTGGAGCTAGTTATGTTTGTGGTTTTGTTAAAAGTGATGAACATTTAGAAACTCCAAATCTTCAATTTCATATTTCACCAGCAAGCACTGATCTTTTAGGAAAGTCAGCTTTACATAAATTTCCAGCGTTCACTCCAACAATTACAAATGTAAGACCAACTAGTAGAGGGTCTATAGAATTAAAATCTCCAGACACCAGAATTTCACCTAAAATAAAAATGAATTATTTATCAACTGATGAAGATCGTGAAATTGCTGGAAAAGCATTAAAGATTGTAAGAAAAATTGTTATGGAGTCTAAAGCTTATAAAGATTATCAACCTGAAGAGCTTAGACCGGGAATCAATATTACAGATAATGAAGAATTAGCAACAGAAGCTGGAAAATTTGCGAATACTATTTTCCATCCAGTAAGCACATGTAGAATGGGTAAAGATGAAAATGCTGTTGTTAACGATCGATTAGTCGCTCACGGACTAGAAAATTTAAGAGTTGTAGATGCTTCTGTTATGCCTCATATCACATCAGGAAATACAAATGCACCGACAATAATGATTGCGGAAAAAGCAGCTGATATGATAATTGAGGATAGTAGAAGATGACCGAACAAATAGTAATTTTTTTTCAAATAGTTTTTATCGATTTAGTTTTAGCAGGAGATAATGCAATTATTATTGGAATGGTTGCTTCTCAATTTCCAACCGAGCAAAGAAAAAAAATTATTTTTTGGGGAATTGGAGCAGCAGTAGTTTTAAGAATTATATTTACTCTGATCACCGCTTATCTATTACAAATCACAGGACTTAGACTTATAGGTGGAATATTACTTCTTTATATATGTTACAGACTTTATGTAGATGTAATTAAAATGAATAGTAATGCTGAAGAAAATATCAAAAAAGTAGATAGTTCGTCATTTATGAAAGCTATAACAACTGTAATCCTGGCAGATGTAACAATGAGTTTAGATAATGTCTTAGGAGTAGCGGGAGCAGCTAGAGATCACTATATGCTATTAATATTTGGTTTAGTTTTATCTATAGTTTTAATGGCTACTGCAGCAACTTTGATATCTGGGTGGATTAAAAAGTATAAATGGATAGGATGGGTTGGATTATTAGCAATATTATTTGTTGCAATAGAGCTAATATATACAGACGTAAAACTATTTTTATAAATGTATTTAAAAAAGATAAATTTAAAAAATAAAGTTGCTTTAGTTACTGGTGCGGGGAAAGGTATTGGTAGAGCTTGTTCAATTGCACTTGCAGAAGCTGGTGCAACTATATTTGGAGTAAGTAGAACTGGTTCTGATCTTGATAAACTTCAAAAAGATATAAAAAAAGTCAAAGGAAAATTAGTTAAGATAACTTGCGATATAATGGATTATGAAGATCTTTCTTCCAAATTAAAAAAAATTAAGAAAGTTGATATTCTTGTAAATAATGCTGGTACAAACATTCCTGAGCCTTTTGAAAAAATTAAACAAACAAGTATGAACTATCTTGTAGATTTAAATATGAAAGCAGCATTCAACGTTGCACAATTAGTAGTCCTAAAAATGTTAAAAAATAAAAAAAAAGGTGGATCTATTATTAATATGTCCTCACAATTAGGACATGTTGGGATGTCAGGTAGAAATGTTTACAATATGACAAAATTTGGAATTGAGGGATTAACAAAAGGAATGGGAGTTGAACTTGCAACAAAAAATATAAGAGTAAATACAGTTGCACCTACATTTGTTGAAACTCCAATGGTTAAAAAATTCTTTAAAAATAAAAAATTTAAACAACTAGCTTTAAGTAATATACCCATGGGAAAAGTTGCAACAGAGTCTGATGTAGCTACAGCAGTATGTTTTTTAGCTTCAGATGCAGCAAGTATGATAACGGGGACATCAATTGTAATTGATGGGGGTTGGACAGCAAAATAATGAAAAAATTGTTGCTTTTTTTAGCAATTATATTTTCTACACACTCTCATGCTTTAGAGTTTCAAGGTAAATTTTTACAAGGACATTTTATTTTAGGTAAAGCAGAAGCTGGATCAAAAGTATTTGTAGATAAAACGCAAGTTAAAGTATCTGAGGATGGATATTTTGTATTTGGAATTGATAGAGATCGAAAATTTGATGTAGCTATTACTGAAATAAATAATGGTAAAAAAAACAAAATTATAAAAAAAGTTTTTAAAAGAAAATATAATATTCAAAGAATAGATGGTCTCCCTGAAAGTAAAGTTACACCACCAGAGTCTGTTTATAAAAGAATTAAAGAAGAAAATGGAAGAATAGGAAAAGCAAGAGCTATAAATTCAGATTTAACTTTCTTTACTGAACAATTTATTATGCCAGTTAAAGGAATAATTAGTGGAGTTTACGGTAGCCAAAGAATTCTTAATGGTAAACCTAAATGGCCTCACTACGGAATTGATATTGCAGCTAAACAAGGAACTGAAATCAAATCATCTGGAACTGGAATAGTGACTATGGCAGAAGATGATCTTTATTATACGGGTGGTACCGTAATAATGGACCACGGACATGGAATTTCAACAATATATTCACATCTAGAAAATGTAATGGTTAAAGTTGGTGATGAAGTTAAACAAGGAGAAATTATAGGCACTGTTGGATCTACTGGAAGATCAACTGGGCCTCATTTAGATTTTAGGATAAATTGGTTTCAAACTAGACTTGATCCAATGAGCATTCTTCAATAAGTTCTGGCTATGAAAAATGAAATTAATCGTATTGCTGGTAGTTTAGTTAAAGCTTACAACACAAACACTGTCATTAATCCTATTCCATTAAAATATTGTAAAAATATTAATTTAGCCAACAAACTTAGAAAATTGTGTGAAGATCAAATTAAAGATGAAACAATTGGAATAAAAGCTGGTGGAACTGGAATTCAAGCTTTAAAAAAATTAAAAGAAAAAGAACCTTTTACAGCAAAAGTATTTAAAAAAAGATTAGTTAAATCAGGTCAAAAAGTAAAAATAAACCAACACACTAAAGGTATAGAGGTTGAAGTTTATTACTTTATCAAAAAATCTTTCTTTGATTTTAAAGGAAAAGTTACAAAATCAAATATAACAAAATTTATTAAATTTATGGGGCCTTGTTTTGAAATAGTTGGATTTAGACAAAGAAATAAGAAGTTTACATATTTAGGAGATATATGTGGAGATTTCGGGTTTAACATAAAGTTTGTTGTTGGACGAAAAACAAAATTTAAAAAATTAAATTTAAATAATTTAAAAACTTCATTAGTAAGTAAAAAAAATGGAGTAAAAGTAAGTGGAAATACAAATATTGTTTATATTAATCCATTAAATTCTTTAAGATTTGTTTTAAATAAAATTAAGAAAGAAAAGATTAATTTAAATAAAGATTTTTATGTTTTCACAGGCTCAACTGTGGGGGTTGTTCCATTTAAAGGAAAAGGATTATACAAAGGAACAGTTGATAAAATTGGTTCTGTTAGTGTTAACATTCGTTAATGGGTCTTCATTTTAGTAAAGAAGAATTCTTAAATAGAAAAGAAAAGACACTAAACTCTATGAAAAATGAGGGTATAGATGCCCTTATTATGTTTAGACAAGAGTCTATGTATTGGCTCACTGGTTATGACACTTTCGGATATGTTTTTTTTCAATCATTGGTTCTAGATCAAAAAGGTAATGTAATATTATTAACTAGAGCCCCTGATTTAAGGCAAGCTCAAAACACATCAAATATTAGTGATATTAGAATTTGGGTTGATAAAGATGGTGCTAATCCTGCTGATGATCTCAAAATTATTTTAGATGAATTAAATTTAAAAGGAAAAAAAATTGGCATTGAATATGAAGCATACGGGCTAACAGGAAGAAATGCATTAAGACTTAATACAGTTTTACAAAACTATTGCTCAATTGAAGATAAGTCAGAATTAATAACAAAACTAAGAGTAATAAAATCTGATGAAGAAATTAGTTATGTAAAAAAAGCAGCAAGTTTAGCTGACAAAGCTTTAGATGAAGTTTGGAAGCATGCAAAAACAGGAGTAAGTGAGTCTAAAATTTTAGCTGAAATGAACAGAGTTATATTTGAAGGAGGTGGAGATTATCCTGCTAATGAATTTATTATAGGGTCTGGAAAGAATGCCCTACTCTGTCGATATCAAGCAGAAAAACAAATACTTAATAATCAAGATCAGTTAACCATTGAATGGGCTGGAACCTATAGGCACTATCATTCAGCAATGTTTAGAACAATACCCATAGGAAAAGCAGATCCTAAACATCATAAAATGCATGAAGCTTGTGTTGAAGCTCTTGTAAATTGTGAAAATAAATTAAAGCCAGGAAATAAAATTGGAGAAGTTTTTGATGTTCATGCAAAAACTTTTGATGATCGTGGCTTTAAAAATTCAAGAATGAATGCATGCGGTTACTCATTAGGAGCAACTTTTTCTCCCAACTGGATGGATTGGCCAATGTTATATGCAGGAAATCCATATGAGATTCAGCCAGGAAATATATTTTTTATGCACATGATATTGATGGACTCTGAAAATCAATTAGCCATGAATTTAGGAGAAACTTATCTTGTTACTGAAAAAGGCAATGAAAGATTAGGAAAACAAAAACAAGATTTAGTAATCTTATAAATTTATAAAATTAGAATAAAAGTAATTTGATCTTTCATCAAAGCTTGAAATTTTACTAAATTTATTATCTTTCAAAAATTGATTAACTTCTTTAAAATTCTTTTCAAAAATCTCTATTTGTATCAAGCAATCATTATTATTTAATAAATTTAAGAAACCTTTTAAAACACTAAGCTCATGTCTCTCTACATCTATTTTAATTGCTAATTTCTGATTATTTAACTTTAAAATTTCATCACCTATTTTAAAATCTGCCTCAAACAACTCATGCCCGTCTTCCTCTGTTGGATTTGAAACACTTGATCCTCCAGTTTGAACATATCCAAATTTTACTTTAGTTTTCATCTTTAAGACTGAGTTTTTGTCAGATATGCCAAATGGATATAATTTAACCTTATCTTTAAAAGTAGTATTTTTTTTTAATGTTTTCTCTAATTTTTCATAAGCTTCAAGATTAGGTTCAAAAGCGAATACATTTAAAAAGTTTGATAGATGAAATGTGTAAAAACCACAATTTGCACCTATATCAATGAAATTATCTATAGAGTTGTCTTTTATAAATTTCGAAAAAATTACAAATTCTTCATGTTCATATTCTTCAGTTAATATAATTTGTCTATCAATAGGATCTAGGAAATCTAAGAACATTTTGATGTTATTAATTTTAAAATAACCTCTATTTTTTTTTAGAATACTTAATAATCTAACACCAAGAGAAGGAATTAATCTTTTTAAAATAGGTAGCTTTACTAAAAATTTTATCATTAACTAATTGAATCATTATTATAATTCTTTAATACACCCAAAGAAAGAAATGTATTTTTCATTATCTTTAGTATTCATATTTTTTGTAACTTCGTGAATTAGTTCACCAGTTGATCTATTTAAAAATACTGATTCCGAGTATTTTTTTTTAATATCTATATTTTTAAATAAAATTGTGTCGTTTTTTGCAATTCTAACATCGTCTTTACTTATATCTGAATAAGTATCTATAAATTCTGATAAACCATTAATTGTTAATACGTTGGGTTGTTCTGCAACAACTTTTAATATTTTGTTTTTATCAACTTCAATATTATCTGCAGTAAAAGTTTGATAATTAAAATCTTTATTTTTGATCATTATTTTTTCTAATTTACAATCAAATGTAATCTTAAAATCATGGATGATATCAGTATTTTTGGAATAACTAATTGATGACAAAAAAAGAGATATTATTATTGAGAATATAATTTTCATTTAAATTAAATTACCTAAGATCTAGACTAAATTTTGTACATTTAATTTTTTCACCATCGTAGCCACACAACTTACAGTCTGATGCTGAGTTACAATGATAATCATTATAGCCTGCACATCTAGACATACGCGTTTTACACCAATTTTCTGAATCACCATGTCCTATCCCCATATTTCCATTGACCATTGCTCCAAAAGAATTTCTCGTTCCAACTTGATGATACCAATACTTCCAAATATTGTTTGTATGAGATGTATATCTACCATTATAAATATCTGAGCAGGATGTTTGTATTGGACTAAAATTTGTAAAACCGCCATTGCCATCGGATTTTCCGCCTTGAGCTAATTCAATTTTATCTGATTGGTCAATCGCACATTTCATATAAGTGGTATTTACCCACTTAATAAATTTAGCATGATTAGACCACACGGCATTTTTTTTGGCAGCTGCTGTATATCCACTATAAGCAACAACCCCTACCGCAGCTAAAATGCCTATGATAGCTACAACAACTAAAAGCTCTATTAAAGTAAAACCATTTCGTTTCATAAATTAAACTTATTATATTTTTTTAAATAAGTCTTGTGCACTTAGCCACCCATTTTCTAGTCTTGGTCCTCCAAAATAATCACCACATAAACCTAATTTTAAAGACTTATTCCAAACAGATAATTGCTTAAGTGGTTTTGAATTGGATGAATACATCCAGCCATGAATTCTCGAATGATGAATTTTTTTGATTTTTAACTTTGTTAATTTTTCAAATTTTTTAACAAGCTGATTGGTATAATATTTTCTTTTATTTCTATAATCTTTTGTGAATTTATTGCCGTATTTATAAGTGCTTTGAAGTGTCCATAAATCATACTTATAATTAAATCTTTTCTTACTATTTTCATATGCAGCCCAACCGAGCATATCATCATTAAAAAAGTAACTACTATTAGATTGTTTAAGTTTATTGGTAACAATCATTACTGTTAAATTAGCATCCATTTTAATTTTTTGATTTAAATAGGATTTATTTAAGTATTTTTTTCCTAATTTCTTACTTTGAGGAAATGGGCAAGTCAAAATAAGATTTATACATTTTTGTTTTACATCATTTTTGAATGTTAATTCCCAATAGTTGTTTAATCTCTCTATATTTATTAGTTCATGTTCAAAATTACATTTAATTTTCTTTAATAAATATTTGCTAATAGAGTTGTTTCCTTTTGTTCCAATTAATTTTAAATGATTTTTAATTTCTTTGACTGTTTTATGCAGAAATAAATGATTTCCTCCCCACTTTTTTAAAACTCTTTTTTTAATAAGTTGATTAGTAAAAGTTTTAAATTTTGTAGATTTTGGAGAGATATATTGAAGTCCATGATCAAATCCAATTTTATCTTTATATTTTTTAAATGAACTTCTTCCACCAAAACCTCTTGCTTTATCATAAAGCTCAACAGAATATTTTTTATTTAATAAGTTTGCGATTGTTGATCCAGAAATTCCTGATCCTATGATGCAAAAATCAAGCATGATTAATAAAGGATTTTACCCTTGTGATGAAACTGTAAATTTTACTTTGTTATCGTTGTAATCTCTTCCTTTTCCAGTAACTCCACCATCTTTAATCCATTTCAAGGTTCCAGCGGCGCCCATATTATTTGTGCAGGAAATTTGCCAGGTTCCTTTACCGTTTTTTTGTAAACTGTATGAGCCTGTACAATTTCCATCTTTATTAGGTAATGGAAGAATTATTTTTCCTGAATAATTTTTTTCATCAAACTCGATTGTACCAGCAATTAAATCATTATAATTTTGCCAATTTAATGCTATCGATCTTTTCCCAGACAATTCATATCCTTCATTAGTTTTTTTTGTTGTTTCTTGATTGTCGATACTTGTTTGATTTGTTGATTCAGAATTTCCTATAAAACCGAGCTCATATAATCTGTTAATTATTTCTTCATCAGAAAGTTTACTGCTTATTTTAGATAACTTACCTTTCCCCTTATTTATTCCATTTGTCCACTTGATTGTTCTATATCTTGCAAACAAACTACATTTATCTCCATTTGCATATTTTTTTGACCAAACTTCACATTCTTGAATAGCGGCTCCCTCCCCTCCTTGACATGTGCCTTGGGGACAAAAATAATAATTTGATACATTGCCACCGTGGTCTATAACGAAAATATAAGGTTTTTTTCCTCCTTTTAATTTGACGTATTCTATAAATCTTTCAATGGCATAATCTGATAAAAAAAGATCACCGCTTCCTGCTCTAAAAGCATGTGAGTTATTTAACCCAAGAAAGTAAATTATTAATATTGTAAATAGTCTAGTAAGTTTCATTTTAAGAATATATCGTATTAGCTATTATCGTAAAGAAATTTGAAAATTTATTCTATTTATAATTAGCACAAAAATTCTAGTGCCTTAAGTATTCCACCTTTTTTATAAGGTATTTTAGATTTCATTAAACCCATTTCAACACCTGCTAATGTTCCAGCTAACATTAGTTCATTAAAATCACCTAAGTGTCCAATTCTGAAAATTTTACCTGCAACTTTTGCAAGTCCTGTACCTAATGACATATTGTAATGATCTAAAATAGTTTTTCTTAAAAAATCAGCATCATGACCGTCTGGAACCATTACTGCTGTTAATGAATCTGAGTATTCTTCAGGGTTTTTACAAAGTATTTCTAATCCCCACGAATTAACTGCAACTCTTGTGGCTTCTGCAAATCTTTTGTGTCTTTTGAAAACATTATCTAAACCTTCTTCTGTAAGCATATTGATTGCTTCATCCAAACCATAAAATAAATTTGTAGCTGGTGTGTAAGGAAAGTAACCTTTTTTATTATTTTCTAACATCGGTCCCCAATCCCAATACGATTTTGGTAATTCAGATGTTTTATATGCCTCTAAAGCTTTAGAACTTATTGCATTGAAAGAAAGTCCTGGTGGTAATAGTAATCCTTTTTGAGAACCACCAACAGTTACATCAACTTTCCATTCTTCATGTCTATAATCAATAGAGCCTAATGAAGATATAGTATCAACAAATAATAAAGCTGGATGTTCCGCATTATCCATAGCTTTTCTAATTTCTCCAATTCTACTTGTAACACCAGTAGAAGTTTCATTATGTACAGCACAAACTGCTTTAATTTTTTTATCTTTGTCTTCTTTTAATTTTTGTTCAACAATGTTTGGATCAACACCTGTTCTCCAATCACCTTCAACAAAGTCTACTTCAATTTTAAATTTTTGAGCAATATCCCACCAAAGTGTTGAGAAATGACCAGTTTCAAACATCAAGATTTTATCACCAGCACTTAAAGTGTTTACAAGTGCAGCTTCCCAAGCTCCTGTTCCTGATGCTGGAAAAATTATTACAGGTTCAGAAGTTTTGAAAATTAATTTTATTCGATCTAAAACTCTTAATCCAAGTTCAGCAAAGTCAGGACCTCTGTGATCTATAGTTGGATAATCCATAGCCCTTAGAACTCTATCTGGTACGTTTGTTGGTCCTGGAATTTGTAAAAAATGTCGACCAGGTCTTATATTATTTGAAATTGCCATACCGCTGTATATGCTAAAGAAATTATATAAGCAAATTTATAATGTATGACAAATAGTAGTAATTTAATTGATAGCTTAGAAGTTTATGTTCTTAATAATCCAGATGAAGTAAAGCCACATTGGGTTAGTCACTTTATTGTACCAACAGCTAATGAACTCTTAATTAAAATTAAAACTAAAGATGGTCATTCAGGCTTTGGTTTAGCAACAAGCTACACTGATATTGCTCCTATCATCAAACCATTTTCAAATGGCTTACAAGATTTAATAATTGGAGAAGATCCATTTTGCCCTGAAAAAATTTATGAAAAAATTTTCAAATTAACTGATACTCGAACCAGTAGCGAAAAAGGTTGGAGCAGAGAAGCATTAATCAGAATTTCAGCAGCTTTAGATATTGCTTGTTGGGATTTGATAGGAAAGGCATCAAATATCCCATTGTACAAATTATTTGGAGGATACAGAAATAAAATTCCTGTTTATGTTACATGTGCTTACTACAGAGATGGTAAAGATGAAAAAGAACTAAGAGATGAAATTAAAAAATTAGTAAATATTGGTCATCAAAGTTTTAAAGTTAAAGTTGGAGGACTTAGTATCAAAGAAGACGCTGAGAGATTAGAAATTATTAGAGATGAAATTGGAGATCAAAAAGATTTAATGATTGATGTCAATAGAGCATGGGATCTAAAAACAGCAATTGAGGGTGTAAAAGAATTTGAAAGATTTAATCCGACATGGATTGAAGAACCTGTTAGATGGGAAGATGACAGAAGGACTTTAAAACTTTTATCAAAACAAACTAAAATTCCATTATCAGGTGGTGAAAGTGAAATAACTATTTTTGGATGTAGGTCCATGATTGAAGAAGATGCAATACAAATTTTGCAATTTGATTGCACAATGTTTGGTGGGTTTACTAATGGAAAAAAACTTTCAGCTTTATGCGAATTAAACCATATTGATGTAGCACCACATCATGATTGTTATATCCATGCACCATTAGTAGCATCAACTCCAGCAGGAAGAATTGTCGAGTCATTTGATGATGAAAGAGATCCTTTGCAGGCTCAATTATTTGAAAATCCACACAAAATGAGTGATGGATGGATACATTTAAATGAAAAACCTGGTTTAGGTTTAGAGATTTCAGAGACCGCGTTAAAAAAGTTCGGTAAACTGGTTTACAAAAATAAATAAACCTTTAATTAAGTTTTATGCGGTTTAATTCAGATCAGATACAAAAGATTGGTAAAGAAATTAGCAGTAAAGTTGATGGAAAAACTTTATTCGATGAATTCTCAAGAGGAAGATACAGTACCGATGCTTCTGTATATCAAATTAAACCTCTTGGTGTAGTTCTTCCAAAAGATACCAATGATGTTTTAAATTTAATGGAGTATTCACAAAAGAATTCTGTTCCTTTATTAGCCAGAGGAGGTGGTAGTTCTCAATGTGGTCAGACTGTTGGCGAAAGTGTTGTACTCGATTACAGCAAACATCAAAATAAAATTTTAGAACTTAATGTTGAAGAAAAATATGTGTGGGTTCAGCCAGGTGTCGTATTAGATCATCTAAATGCTTATTTGAAGCCTTATGGTCTCTGGTTTCCAGTAGACGTTTCAACAAGCAGTAGAGCAACTATTGGAGGAATGTCAGCTAACAATTCCTGTGGATCAAGATCTTTATATTATGGCAACATGGTTCATAATGTATTAGCTATTGAAGCAATATTAGATGATGGTTCTATATTTAATTTTGACCAGATAAATAAGAATTATTTAGCTACAAAGAACAACCAAGACAGACTTTATAAAATCATAGATAAATTCATAGATGTGAGAAAACAGGTTGGAGGTGAAATTGACGCTAATTGGCCAACAACACAAAGAAGAGTTGGGGGATATAACATTGATTTAATTGATCCAGAAGGATTTAATTCATCAAATCTTCTTGTTGGTTCTGAAGGAACATTGTCTTTATTTAATAAAATAAAATTAAAATTATCTGAAATTCCAAAGAATAAAATTTTAGGTGTCTGCTACTTTGATAATTTCCATCAAGCAATGGAATTATCAAAAGAGATTGTAAAATTAAAACCAACTTGTGTAGAGTTAATGGATCAAAATTTATTAAATTTGGCAAAAGAAATACCAATATATGCTGGAGGTATAAAAAAATATATCAAAGGAAATCCTGAAGCTGTTTTGATGGTAGAATTTATAGATACCGAGAAAAGTGTATATGAAAAAAAGATAAAGGATCTAGAATATTTAGTTTTAAACCAAAACAAAAAAAACGAATTTTCATTTTATTCAGATCTATCAGAGCAGAAAGAAGTTTTTGAAATAAGAAAAGCTGGATTAAATATTTTGATGTCAATGAAAGGTGATAGAAAACCAGTTGCCTTCATTGAAGATTGTGCAGTTTCTTTAGAACACTTAGCTGACTACACAGCTAGATTAAAAGAAATATTTAAAAAATATGGAACAAGTGGAATGTTTTATGCTCATGCATCTGTTGGAACTCTTCACGTAAGACCAGTTTTAAATATGAAATCAGACAAAGATATACAAAACATGAGATCTATATCTGAAGAAGCTTTTGAAATGGTTAAAGATTATAAAGGTTCTCATTCTGGTGAACATGGTGATGGAATTGTTAGATCAGAATTTCATGAAATGATGTTTGGTAAAAAAATCACAAATGCATTTGAAGAAATAAAAGATACGTTCGATAGTAAAAACCTTTTAAATCCTGGAAAAATTGTTCGTCCATTTAAATCAAATGATAGATCTCTAATGAGATACAAATCAGGTTATCAAACAGAAAATATAGATACACATTATGATTGGTCTAATTGGGGTCAATTCTCTGATGCTGTTGAGATGTGTAATAACAATGGAGCTTGTAGAAAATTAGATTCTGGTGTGATGTGTCCATCATACAGAGTAACTAAAGAAGAAAAAGATTTAGTTCGAGGTAGAGCAAATACTTTAAGATTAGCTTTATCTAATCAACTTCCAGAGGGTTCATTTGCATCAAAAGAAATGTATGAAACTATGGAGTTATGTGTGAGCTGTAAAGCTTGTCAAAGAGAATGTCCTATGTCGGTTGATATGGCTAAGATGAAATCTGAGTTTCTCTCTCATTACTATAAAAAATTTAGTATGCGAATTAAAGATAGAGTCATCTCGGATATGCCAAGACTTATTTGGTTATTAAAGATTGTTGCTCCTATATTCAACAAGGTTAAAAACCTACCACTAATCTCAACAATCGTTGAAAGGTTTGGTTTTGCAACAGCAAGGTCTATGCCTGAAGTTCAAAACCAGAATGCATTAAGAGAAATTTACGACAGTCAGACAGTATCAGAAAATAAAGTAATTTTGTTTGCAGATACATTTAATATTAACTTTGAAAATGAAAATTTGGTTTATGCAATTAAAGTACTAAATAAATTTGGTTATCAGGCAGTTATATCAAGTTTTGGTAAAGATAAATTAAAGAGACCCCTTTGTTGTGGCAGAACTTATATTTCTTACGGGCAATTAGACAAAGCATCTGAAGAGCTAAATAGATTTAATGATTACGTTATCCAAAATAATTACATTGATTTACCAGTTGTAGGTATTGAACCATCCTGTTTATTAACATTTAACGACGAGTATCAGACTTTAAAGAATGTAAATAATAGAGAACAAATTAAAAATAAATTTTATCTACTTGAGGAATTTATTTTAGAACAAATAAGAAATAACAATAATATTAAAGCTAATAAGTTTGATCAAAATGTATTAATCCATGGGCACTGTCATCAAAAATCACAAGATAGAATGAAGGGTCTAACTAATCTTTTATCAGAATTAAACATTAATAATAAAATGATAGAGTCTAGTTGTTGTGGAATGGCTGGCTCATTTGGTTATGACAGTAAAACTTATGAAGTCTCCAAAAAAATGGCTAATCTTTCTTTAATACCTGCAATCAATAATAGTAGTGAAAAAGATTTTATAGTTGCAAATGGTACGAGCTGTAGACATCAAATATCTGACTTATCTGAGAAAAAAGGCAAGCATGTCTCAGAATTATTATTTAAAATTTTTGAAACTGTTAATTAAAGAATTACTTTTCTGTTATAAAAATCTTCAATTTGATCATCTTTGTAACCAAAGATTTGCATAACTTCTTTTGTATGTTCTCCTAAGTTTGGAGCACCTTTTGATTTTTCTGTTTTACTTTTTGAAAATTTAATTGGCATACCAATAGCTGTACTTTTACCAGCTTTTTTATTATCTACTTCAATAACCATTTCTCTTTCAATTGTTTGAGGATCTTTAAACATTTCTGTTATAGAGTTAATAGGTCCGCATGGTAATCCATTATCATCAAAGATTTTTAACCATTCACTAGAAGTTTTTTTAATTAGTTCTTCGTTAAGAATATCAACTAATTCTTTTAAATTTTGTTTTCGATTTAAATTTAATGAAAATTTTTCATTTTCTTGCAAGTCTTCACGACCAATTGCTTTAAGTAACATCAACCAAGTGTTTTGATTTGAAGCACCTACTGTAATCCATTTATCTTTTGTTTTAAATGCTTGATAAGGAGCTGTTAAAGGATGTGCTGAACCTAAAGGTCCAGGCGACTCACCAGTTGCACCTGCAATAGCAGACTGCCAGTAAGTATGAACAATACCAGCTTCATATAAAGAAGTATCAACTTTTTGTCCTTCACCTGTTTTTTCTCTATGAACTAATGCTGCTAAAATTCCACTAGCCGCAAGTAAACCAGCTGTTATATCTGTAATAGGTGCACCTACTTTCATTGGTGGTTTATCTTTGCTTTCGCCAGTAATACTCATTAATCCACTCATTCCTTGCGCGACTAGATCAAATCCTCCTTTATCTGCATAAGGACCAGTTCTACCGTATCCAGATATTTCACATAAAATGATTTTAGGATTAATTTCTGACATAACATCATATCCAACTCCTAATTTTTCTAATGTCCCTTTTCTAAAATTCTCCAAAACCACATCAGAATTTTTTACCATCGTTTTAAATATCTCTATTCCATCTTTGTCTTTTAAATTTAATGCGATACCTTTCTTGTTTCTATTCATCATCATGAAAGCTGCGGACTCACCATTAATTTCTGGTGGCAAGAAATTTCTGGTATCATCTCCACCTGGTGTCTTTTCTATTTTAATTACCTCTGCTCCAAGATCAGCTAATAGTAATCCACATGTAGGACC
Organism: uncultured Pelagibacteraceae bacterium; assembly: GCA_902521075.1. GTDB lineage: Bacteria > Pseudomonadota > Alphaproteobacteria > Pelagibacterales > Pelagibacteraceae > Pelagibacter. The sequence continues at coordinate 21,634 of CABYQM010000009.1, read as the reverse complement.
AGCCATTATTTGTGCCATTTCAAGTACACGAATGCCTTTTAATGATGCAGTCATCTATTACTTATTTTTGAATTTTGGTTTTGTTTTATTTAAGAAAGATTGATATCCAATTTTAAAGTCTTGGGTATCATAACATTTGTAACCTAGATTATTTATTTTTTCTGTGACTTTTCCATTTTTTAAGATGTTTCTTGCAAATTGTTTGTGCCACCTTGTAACTTTTGGAGCACCTTCACATATTAGTTCAGCTGATTTATAAGCTTCTTTTTCGACATCTTTATCATTAACTACTCTGTTAACTAGCCTCTTCTGAAATGCTTCTTCAGCTCCAAATACTCTTCCTTCAAATAATATTTCCATTGCAGTTGTGTAATTGGTTACTTTTAAAAGTACCTCAAGTTCTTTTGCAGCCATTGTTAAGCCCAATCTTTTAATTGGAACTCCAAACCTAGAGCTTTTGCCACAAATTCTTATGTCACAACATCCTGCTATTTCTAATCCACCTCCAACACATATTCCTTCAATCAAAGCAATTGTTGGTATTGGACAGTCAAAAATTGCTCCTAGTGTTCCGTGTAAAAATTTACCATAAGATTTTGCTAATTTGGATGAAGATCTTTGTTTTTTAAATTCTCCAATATCATTTCCTGGTGAAAAAGATTTACCACCCTCTCCTCTTATAATGATACATCTTAAATTTTTATTTTTAGATAACTTTTTGAAAACTTTGCCAAGATCAATCCACATTGGTTTAGTCATTGCATTTAGTTTTTCTGGTCTATTGATAACAACTTCAACTAAATGTTTATTTTTTTTATTTACTTTAATTAATTTGCTCATTTAGCTCCTATAAAAAAATTCAACTAAAGTCATTGGTATAGCTGGAACATAAGTTACTAACATTAACAATACTAATAATACACATATAAAGGATATGTTCGATCTTGTTACATCCCATATGTCTGCTTTTGCAACGGAACAAGCTGTAACGAGTACACTTGCTACTGGCGGTGTTTGTTGTCCAATTGCTAAATTTAAAGTTACAATTATACCAAAGTGAACTGGATCAATACCTACAGCATTAACTAATGGCATTACAATTGGAACTGTTAAAATTATTGCGGCAACTGAATGTAAAAAGAAACCTATTACTAAAAGAAATACATTAAGTATTCCTAAGACTGCATATTTATTATTTGTAAAATCAATAATTGACTCTGCAACTTTTTGTGGGATTTGTTCAATTGTTAAAAATTCACCAAGTAATACAGATGCAGCTACTAATAACATTACTGAAGCTGTTTGAATTGCTCCTTCACAAGCTGACTCGTATAATCTTTTAAAATCTATTTCTTTATAAATAAATCCAATAACTAATGATGCTACAACCGCTAAACCTGCTCCTTCAGTTGCAGTTACAACTCCTCCAAAAATTCCACCTAAGATAATAATTGGTAATAAAAATGCTAATGCTGCATCTTTTGCAGTTTTCTTAACATTTGGAATATTAAATGTTTCCTCAACAGGAAAATTTTTACGTCTTGCAGTAATATATGCTGCTAACATTAAGAAGAAGCCACCTATTACTCCTGGAACAATTCCAGCTACAAACAATTGTACTACTGAACTTTGAGCCATTACCGCATAAACAATCATTGGTATTGAAGGTGGAATAATTATCGCCAAAGACGCTGAAGATGAAGTTACTGCAGCAGCGAAAGGACCAGGGTATCCTTTTTTCTTCATCGCTGGAATTAAAATAGATCCAAGTGCAGCAACATCTGCAACTGCAGAGCCAGAGATTTCTGCAAAAAACATAGAGGTAGCAATGTTAATCATACTTAAACCACCCTTGATAAATCCAACAAGCGCTGAAGCAAAAGCAATTAATCTTCTAGAAATACCTGCACTATTCATTATTGATCCAGCTAAGATAAATAATGGAATAGCAATCAATGGAAACTTCATTGATCCATCAAACATTACGATCGCTGTATCAATTAAAAAACTTGTTCCTGTCTTCAATACCATTGCAATAATTGTTGTTACTGCAAGGCCAATAGCGATAGGTACATTTATAGATAAAAGAAGTAGAAGAACTGCAAACATTGTAAGAATTATCATTAAATATCTCCTGTTTGCTCGTCACCTGTTGTTTGAAGAACTAAATTTTTATAATCTTCAGGAATTCTTAAAGTTTCAGATAAAATAAATAAACATGATGCAATTGGAATAACTGATTGCACAAAAGGTTGTGGAACCCACTCTAATGTTACTAAGGTTTCTCCTGTTATAAGAGTTAAAACTAAATAACCATAGTAAGCCAATAATATTAAAAAACCATAAACAACTAATTTTGACACTACAAAGAAAATTTTTCTAAGTGCTAATGGAAAGGCTTTGAAAATACTTGGAACACTTATATGAGAACCTTTTAAAGCCGCATAGGCTGAACCATAATAAGTTATCCAAGCAAGCTGAACAGCTGCAACCTCGTCATACCAAACTAAAGCGCTACCAGCAAAACGAAAAGTAACACCAAGCAAAACTGTTACTGCTAATGCTACCATCATTATAAACAGTATTAGTTTTAATATTTTTTCGTAAGAATTTATAAATTTTTGCAATTTCATTTTTTTTTCAGGCCCTCTGGTAGAGGGCCTGTTACAAATTATGTTAATTTGCTAAAGACGATACTTTATCAATTAACGCACCACCAGTTGGTACTTCTGACGCGAATTGATCGTATATTCCTTTACTTGCACTAATGAAAGCACCTTTGTCAGCTTCGTTAACTTGAACTCCAGCTGATTTGATAACTCCCAATAAAGATTTTTCAAGATTAGCAGCTTCAGCGTACACAAATTTTTGTGTATCTTTAGCAGCTTGCTCTAAAATACTTTGTACATCTGCAGGAAGTTTGCTCCAGTGGTCTTTATGTACTGTTACATAAGCAGGAGTGTAAACGTGACCTGTGATTGATAAATATTTTTGAACTTCTTGGAATTTAGCACTAGCAATCTGAGCATATGGGTTTTCTTGTCCATCCATAGTTCCTGTTTTCAAAGCAGTAAATACTTCTGAGAAAGACATTGGAGTTGGGTTTGCACCATATGATTGGAACATTTTAACTCTCCATTTTGATTTAGGTGTTCTTAATTTAATTCCTTTTAAGTCACCTGGAGTGTTAATTGGTCTAGTGTTGTTTGTGATATGTCTAAATCCATTTTCCCAAACAGCAATAACTTTGTATCCAGTTTTATCTTCAAGATTTTTAAACATTCCTGGTAAAACTTGGCTTTCAACTTTATTCATGTGATTTCTGTCTTTAATAATGAAAGGCATATCAAATACACCGAACTCGTCATGAATAGACGCCATTACTGATGAAGGTAACCACATGTTAACTGTACCTAATTTTAGTTTTTGCATTCCTTGTTTGTCTTTACCAAGTTGCGAAGAACCAAAAACAGTTACTTTTCCTTTGCTGCCTAATCTCTCATTTGCAAGTTTAGCAAAATGATCAACTGATGCAGAAAATAAAGATCCAGGTTTTCCTACGTGTCCAAATTTTACTTCAGTTGAATTTGCTGAGAAACTTAAAAATAGAGACGATAATAAAACAACAATTATCTTAAAATATTTGTTCATATTTCCCTCTTAAGTTTGTTTTTTTAAAACAGCTTACAGAAAATATGGATGCAGTGCTAGGGATTAAATTGGCGTATCGGAAAAAAATTATCGATCTTTAAATTCAAGATTGCCTCTAGAGTCGACACTCTTTTTGACATGCTGATAGTAGGTAGGATTATCAATCAGTCTTGACATATCTATACCCTTATTCTCATAACGTCTTTTTATTGTCATTCTTGGGATTATTACGAGGTTCATATTATCAATGAAGTCCTCGGTCCATTCTTTTTCTATCTTATCCTTGACCAATCTTTTCAAAAATACCCTTAAATCAGAACAACTAAGGTGTTTAATTTTTTCGTTATACAATACCATTTTGATGAATATATAATCTTGGTATTATCTTGCAAGTTTAATGAATATATCTCCCATGCCTGACTGAAGCTGATCTAATGGAGTATTGTTTCGAAGAGTGCAATATCTGCCTGTCACCTGGTGCCTGTCTATGGCATTAACATTATATTGAGTGCAGGTTTTGGCTTTATGTAATAAACCAATGACTAGTTTTCCATCTACTACTGAAACTTGTTTCGTATCTAAATGATTTCCGTTACAAAAATATTTTTTGTTTACCCTTTCAGGAAAATCTGTTTTCCCACAAGGATTTTCAATTGTGAAAACATAAAATTCTTTTTCTATGCCTTTAAATTTATGTTTCATTTTAGTAGTTTTTGAATATTTCATTAAATCGCAGGAACACGGTATGCAGCATCTATAATATTCACCACATATCTTTTTGCCTGTATTGTTTTCAGCTAAATAAACATATTCTGGAACAGCATTTGGACTTATTAAAGAACCTGATACCGCACAGTATAGTTTGTTATATTCTACAAAATCTTCATAAGAGATATCTTTATCAATTATATATTTAAAAAATTTAGGACCTGCTGCATTTCTATTTCTGTCTGGGAAAATTTTATTCCAGTCATTAACAATATCTTGATAATAGTTTTTTTCTTGAGAATTTGAGGAGTTTATTGGAATTGAAAAAAAAATAACAAATATAATAAGACTAATTATATTTTTAATACTGTACATTAATTAATGATTTAAAAACCCATATTTGACCAGTTACTTCGGTCTTGAGTTTTGCTATTGAATTTTTTTATTTCTTCCTCAGATGGATCTCTAAAAAGATACATTACAATTCCTGAAACAAATAATGCCAATAATGATAAAGAACAAATAGTCATGAGTTTGATATATAAAAGCTTTATAATTTTTCAACACTATATAATGAGTAGTATTGTCCTATAATTTTTGTCTAAATTCGTAAGTTTTATTTAATTCGTCGATATCAAATGATTCTATTGATCCATCAGTCCATTTAATTTCAACTTTAAAGTCTTTTTCACCTTGTCTTATTCCGTAATGAGCTACGGGTTCCATCTGACAAAGATATCCTGAGCCAGCATCTATTGTTTTTGAGTGAATTCTTTTATTAGATTTCATTGTTACTGTTGCACCTCTTGCAGGAGCTCCATACTGATTAAGTGGTTTAATACGTAGATAATTAAAATTTTGTACATCTGCTTTATATAAAGTTAACGGTTGAAAGCCTGACTCACCATGTGAAACTAATAGTTCTAATATTCCATCGCCATCAACGTCTGCAACAGCTGCACCAGTTCCAAGACCAACGGTCTCTAAACCATTTTCCATTTTAATTTCTTTAAATACTCCACCCTCTAAAACTTTGAAAAGTTTATTTGGTTCTCCAATATTATTCATAAAAATTTCATCATACCCGTCATTATCAAAGTCAGCAGAAATGACTGTTCTTATTTTAGTAGGATCATTGTATGGAGATGTTGATATATCTTTAAATTTATCTCCATCTAAAACGTATGCTCTATGCATTCCATCCCAGTTAGAGGATAAAATATCTAATCTTCCTCTATATAAAAGATCACTCAGAGCTGTTCCTCTACCATTTTCAAATCTATCTTGAACTGCATACTCTTTAGCAACATCTTGGAATGAGCCTTTAGAATTATAGTATAAAAAGTTATCTCCTCTTTCATTTGCTGCAAAAATATCAGATCTATCTGAAAGAATGTGTCCAGAAACTATGGCTCTACCTCCAGTAATTTTATCAATTGATAATGATTTAGCTTGGTCTTTTATTCGATCTCTAATTAACTCATAAAATCGAGTAGGACCTCCATAATTTGCAACATAAATACCATATGCACCGTCACCTTTTCTATCTACACAAACTACTGACCTTCCAGCTGTTAAGTTTAATTCACTTTGATTGATTTCTTTTTCAAATAAATCCTCAAATTTATTGTTATTTAAATCTATTAGTCGATCAGAATAAATTTTTGATCCGCTATATGTATCAGTATTTAAAAAATATATTTCCTCATAGCCATCTTGATCGATATCACATGCAGCGACACCAATTGTTCTTCTTTCTTCATCTGTAAATATTTTTTCATTAACTATATTTATTAATTTTCCATCTTTATGAGAAAGAGCTAGATTTTTAAAACCAAAGCCAGTTACCACAAAATCATATTTATTATCCTTGTTTACATCGGTAACTGAAACTCCATAACTCAATCGAAACTCATTTTCTGCTATTTGATCAGTTATATTTAAAAAAAAATCTTTAGCATTAGCATAATTAAATACTGATAAAATACTGAGAAAAGTGAAGATAATTTTTTTCATACTCAAGCTCTTTATTAGAATATAAAAATTATAATATGAGATAAATTAGCTTACTCAAGTAAACCTAGAATTGAATAAATAACTAACCCTATAATTGCAGCAAAAAAAATTAAAAATGAAATTTGACTAAAAATATTATTCTTAGATCTAATTTCTCCCTTTTTATACTTTCTGATCTGAATAATGCCAAATCTGATTACTATTAAGCCTAGAATTAGCAGTGATACCTTAAATAAAAATTCAATCATTAAAGTTAAATCCTTTTTGTTTCATTAATAACCAATTCTTTTTTGAAATCTATTTTTTGCATCTGAGCATGGAGTTTTAAAACAACCATTGAATACGAGATCTCCTCTATTGCTGTCCCAGCAAGCTGTAACTTGACCAACATATTGATCTTGTGTCGTATTAATAAAACACTGTGTTGTGAAAAAATTTCCTTGTGGTTTATAAACATTTAGTATTGGTTGTCCAAAACCATAATTATTATTTGCACCGAAATAATTTGAAATAATTCCAGCCACCCTAGCTATATCACTGTTAGAAGAACTCAATAAAACATGACACTGTGTTTTGCCCCATAAAGCTTGATCATTACTCTCTTTTGTTTCACAAAGATATTTTTCATTTAACCATGTTTTGTAAACCACTGTCATATTTTCTCTCGATGAATTTGCTTTTGCACTACTGGTATAACCGCTATAAGCAACAACACCTACTGCAGCCAAAATACCTATGATAGCTACAACAACTAATAGTTCTATTAAAGTAAAACCCTTTCTGTTCACAATTAAAATCCGGTTGGCACTTGCAACATTGGATCTAGTGATTTTTTAGTTCCTTTGTCGTCATAAGCTGCATCAATTAAAAAACAAGGATCAATTTTACATTGATTCCATCCTACTAATACAATTTCACCTGCATTTCTAGTAGGTCCACTATTTAATAAACCACTTGGGTTATTTGGAGTTGTGCCATATGGATTTTTTATTTCATCTTGGAATACATTTATAAAATATTGAGCCCATGTATTACTTGATAAACTTCCAGCTCCTCCCGTTGAACAATTTGTTATATGTTTACTAGAGTCAGATCCCTGCGTAAGATTTGTACCTGCTTGACACTTTAATATTTCTGCCATAGCGAATTTTTGTATTAACTTTTGGTTATTCAACATAGTTTGTTTTTTAGCTCCACTAGTATAACCACTATAAGCAACTACACCGACTGCAGCAAGAATACCAATAATAGCTACTACGACTAGGAGTTCTATAAGTGTAAATCCTTTATTTTTCATTTTTTATTTGTTTTGTAATTTTCCATCCATTTTTTAAAAACTACTATAGCATCATTCATATCTTTTGTTTTATTTGGATGATTTTTAGCTCTACCTAGCATAGTTGCAATAACATTCACTTGATATTTTATTGGTCTTTTTTTTATAGCGGAAACAGTAAACAATGCTTTTTCCTTATCTTTAAATCCTAAACCTTTTAAGGTTGTCTCTGGTTTATAATCTGAAAACAAAGAAAGATTTAAAGGTTTAAATTTTTTATCTTTAATTAATTTATTCATTGGCATTTTATCAACTACCTCAAAGATTTTTTTTGTATAAATTTTATCTAACTCAGATTTATTTGTCCCATCAAAACCAATTAAAATAACTTTAAATTTTTTTGATTTATCTAATTTTGTAACTAATTTTATATACCTTTTGTGAAAGCCTTTAATTTCTTTTTGATACAGATCTTTTGATCTTTTATATTCTGGATGACTGTAATTAGGTGTATTGAGGACTAACAATCTACATTTCCATAGATATTTTTTAAAACTCATTAAAAATATTAATTGTAAATTTTGTCTCTTACAAGCTTACTTAACAAACTATATCCAAGTTCGTTCATATGTAGTGGATCTTCATCATAAAACTTATCATAACCTGCATTTATCATGGGTGTTGTAATATCAATATAATCCCACATTTTTAAATTGGTTAAGTGTTTTTTTATCTTTGAATTAGCATCTAAAATTGTTGTCATAAGGTCCCTTCTAAAAGGACTGGGTTTTATTGAAATAAAAAAACATTTCGCTTTTGGTAGTTTTTCTTCAACTTGGTTTGAAAATAATAAAAATTCTTTTAATAGTTCATCACTATCCATTCCATAACCAATATCATTATCTCCAGCATAAAAGAAAAGATTAGATGGGTTTAAAGGAGCAACCAATCTATCAAAATATCTTCTACAAGATACTAAGGTTGAACCCCCAAAGCCTAAATTATAAAGATTACTTATTGATAAATCATTTTTGGCATTATCCCACATTTTAAAAGTTGAACTTCCATACAAAGCAACACTGTTATTTGTTTTTGTCTGTTGAAAAGAATTGTGCTCTAATTCTCTAACATCCAATTCAAACTCTTCTTCAACTGGACTAACTAAATTTACGTTAGTTTTTAAATTTTCTATTTTATCTATGTTGTCTTGAACATTTTTAGCTAAATCAATAGCTTCTTCTACATAAGATCTAAATTTGGTTCTGTAATTTTCTAAGAAGCTTTTCATTTCCTCTTGATTTTCTGGATCTTTGACATGATCACTTATAGTTATTGGCTCCTTAATAACTGCTGAATATATTGTTTTAGAAACTGGATAATCAAAATTAGCAAGGGCAATTGGAATTAGTTTTGGTTTAGGATTAAGTTTAAATGCAAGATTAAATGCACCAGCTTTAAATGGTCCTGGAGATGTTATTGTTTTATTATCTTCTGTTTCTGATGTTCCTTCAGGAGCAATTACAATCGGTTGTTTTTGATTAAATACCTTTTGAGCTTCATCAAAAAGCTTTTGTTTTCTTAATTTCTTTTCCTCTTCGTTTTCGTCCAACTTATCAGACTCTGGGGTATGAACAAAAATGTAATCTAAATTTTCATAGTAATTATATCTCCAAAATTCTGTGTTCCGACTTGTTCTAACGATACGTTGGCCTCCATCATTATATTTTGGATGTAATATTTTTGAACTGATGAAATGACTGTCGATTGAAAATGAATGCCCATTTGCAAGCTGATTATCATCTATAGCTGCTAGGTGATTGTAAAAAAATATATTTGTTGGTTCATCTGGCAAATTTTCCCAACCCTTAATTACATATTTAACATTATCAAAAGCTTTGGTGAAATTTGAATTGGTTAACTCTCTTAATTTTGTTTTATCTGAATTACTAGAAGAATTTGAAACTCTGTTATAAATAATATTTAATTGGCTGTGGAAACGAGACTCTCTTTCTAAATTATTTAAGGTATCTTTTATTAAACTAGATAATGATTTTTCTATCTCATTTCCTTTAATAATTAGTTCGTAAACAACATCAAATGCCATTGCATAAGTATGAGCACTCTTCAATAAATGTGGAATACTATATAACTTAGAACTAGCTGGTATTCTTGCGGTATTATCTTTCAATAATAAATTAACAAATTCTAATTCGTTTTCTGCTGAATATTTTGTTAGACCAGTTGCACTTTGTTGGAAACGTCCTAACTGCCACAATTGTCTTTTGAAAATCTTTATTGATAATTCAGGATCAGAAATAATCAGATTTTCAAGGGCTTCGTTAGAAATATGTAAAACTTTCGTATCCCTAGTAGATTTAATTGTATATGGATTAAAAAAATCTCCTTTTCCAGAAGATAAAGTTAGAGCAATACCAGCTCTAGTTAGAGTTCTAAAATTTCTTCTTATTTTTCCATTAATAAAGTTGTGGAATAAGCCGTCAACTTTACCACTTAATAAGATCTTTAAACCTTTAGAAACATCTCCCTCTTTAACTATATATTGATTTGATGAATACATCTTAATATTACCTAATTTAATAAACTTTTCTAAGTCATCATCAGTAAGTGTTGAAAAAAAAGTAGCAGATTTAATTCTATGTATATTTGTAATACTTTTTTCTGATGGGATGCCTGGAGAAATTTGTATTTCATCATCTTTATACAAAGTGTTTAAATTTCTCGAAGACACAAGAAGTTGGAAAGAAAAAAAAGAAATGGCTGAGTATAATGTTGATATAAGTTTACTATTTTTTTGTTGTAAGTCTCTTAAATCATCTAGTTTTATTGAGATATATTCTGTTCCACCTTCAATAAATATTTCACCCATAAATCTATTAGGTTGATTAAGTCCAGATATACCTAATGGTGTTGCAGGCTTTGTTATTTTTGCAAAGGTTATAGATTTAGTTTCAAAATACTTGGTAAATGTAGCTTTGCCTTTAATTAAAAAATAAATTTTTTCTGAAATTTGATGCTGCTTTGCTAAAACTTTATCACTTTCAGCTATTATGTGATCTGATATTCCATCTATTAGTCCAAAGGATTCTTTTAGATTTCCTAAATCAAAGCCATTTTGCTCAAATAATTCAGATAATTTCATAAGTAAAATGAATAGATATACTTAATTTGAATTTATTGATTAAGAATAAATGCATATCTGGGTTGAAAAGTTATCAATAGTTTACCTAATTTTTTTTAGTACTAAGAAATAGTGAGACGTAAATTAAAAAAAAATAAATCAGAAAATAAATCTAAAACGCTGTCAAAAAAGCCAAGGACACTAAATCCAAACTATTTTTATTTTTATAATGAAAATGGAAAATTAGTTGGAATACCTTACGGTAATTAAATTTTATCTTCTTTGAGATAAACTAGCGTGTTTACTTAATACTTCAGCTGAAATAATTTTTGCTTCTGTTGTTTTCTTAACATTCCAGATTTTTTCCTTAGCAGTTTTAGTAGATATTTTATTATCAACTATTGGTGATGGATAATCTTTACCAATTTCTAAATTTATACCCTTTTGTTCAATGAATGTTAATTTCCATGGTTCGTGAACTAACTTTCCAGGAACATTTTTTAATTCTGGAACCCATTTTTTTATAAAATCTCCTGTGGAATCTTGATCAATTGATTGTTTAATTGGATTGTAAATTCTTATTGAATTTATTCCTGTTGTTCCTGATTGCATTTGAAACTGTGAATAGTGAATACCTGGCTCATAATCTGTAAATAATTTTGCTAAATGTTTTGATGTTTTTTTCCAATCAAGCCATAATTGATAAGACGCAAATGAAACTAACATTGCTCTCATTCTAAAATTAATCCATCCATTAGTTCTGAGGTACCTCATGCAAGCATCAACAAATGGATAACCAGTAGTTCCATTTTTCCATGCTGAGTGATATTCTTCATTAAAATCATTTTCTCTTATTCCATTGTAAGCGCTGTTCATATTTCTAAATTCAATTTCTGGTTCATCATATAACTTTTGAATAAAGTGACAGTGCCAGGCTAATCGACTTTTAAAAGCAATTAAGGATTTCTTTTTTGAAAAAGATAAATTGGATTTTAACTTATCATTAGTTTTTTTAAAAATTTCTTTAATAGAAATATTTCCAAATGCAATATGAGGGCTTAATCTAGAACAAGAATTTTCTCCTGTTATTGGTGAAGACATTTCTTTTTGGTAATTTTCTGATCTATCATTAAGGAAAGAATCTAAAAGTTGAAGTGCATTTTGTCTTCCACCAATTTGAATTTTTCCATTTTCTAAATTATTTGTTTCTATTTTTGATAAATCTTCTACATAATTATCTGAAATAAACTCGCAATTTAAATTTGAATTTACGCTTTCACTATCTATAAATTTATTCCAATTATATGACCATTTATTTCTTATTCTATGATTTAATTGAACACCAAATTGATTTGATATTTTCCAATTAATATTTTTTTCTTTAAATAAAAAACTAACTTCTTTATCTAAATTAGTTATATAAATGTTTTTGAATATTATATTTGAATAAACCTCATTTATTTTAAATTTATTAGTTAAATGACTTAAAATTTCTAATGTATCTCCGTAATATATATTGAGTTTAGCATTATATTTTTCACTCAATGTTTTTTTTAAGTCTTCTAATGATGATTTTAAAAAATCTAGATGAAATGAGCTTGATGTAGGTAATTTGTGATATTCTTTATCAAATATGTAAATTGGTAAAATCTTTCCTGATTTTGCAGCTTCGTTAAATGCATCATTATTAGATACACGTAGATCGTTCCTGAACCATACGATTTTGTTCATTTTTAATAATTAAAGACTGATTTTGAAAGTTCTTGAAGTTTTATCGTCTGATACTTTTAAAATTTTAAATTTTGAAGTTTTTTCAAGTTTTTGTCCTTTGTTTGTAACAAAAGATTTCATTTTCTTAACTTCACCCTCAGGCATTTTTCTTGTGTATTTAAGAGTATGTTTTTTTGATCCAATAACAAATATAGTCTTCATGCGATTTTAATTACAAATATATTTATTATCTGTCTCTGTGACATAAGTTTCATTTAAGAGTTTGGGAATATTTAGATTAATTTGATATCGAGAATCTACTATAGAGACAGGTTGTATTCAAATAATATATTTATAAAAAATAGAAATAAATTTGTTGAATACAACCTACCTAAAACTTATTTTTATAAGTGAAGGAGGTGCAAATGCTTAGAATAACGCCACCTGACACTTAGCTGGTGAGATATCACATATTAAAAATAACACAAACTAAATCCATTTGATGGATTTGGCCAAAATGGCATAAAAAAGGGGAGCTCTTTTGGTAATAACCAATTGAGCTGACCCCTTTTAATAATTTTTAGACATAAAATCTTTAATTCTCTTAGCACCTTCAATTATATCTTTTGTGCTTCTGGCATATGAGAATCGGATAGTAGAATTTCCTCTTTTTTGATCAAAATCAATTCCTGGTGTTATTGCAACATTTGCTTCATCTAAAACTTTTTTACAAAAAGCTAAGCTATCATTTGAATATTCAGATATATCAACATAGATGTAAAAAGCTCCATCAGGTGGTGAAAACTTTTTTAATCCTGCCTTAGGTAATTCCTCTAATAGTATCTCTCTATTTTTTTTATATACTTCTACATTTGATTGTAACTCCTCATTTGCATCTAAAGAGGCAAGAGCTGTAACTTGACTTGCGTGTGGAGGACAAACAAATAAATTTTGCGAAAGTCTTTCTACTTGTCTGACATGATCTTCTGGTACAACCATCCACCCTATTCTCCAACCGGTCATGGAAAAGTATTTTGAAAAAGAATTAATTACATAGCAATTATCTGTAATCTCTAAAGCTGATGTTGGATTATTTTCATATTGAATTCCATGATAAATTTCATCACTAATAAAACTTACATTATTCTCATTTGCAGTATTAATTAAATTCTCTAAAGATTGTTTATCCAGCATAGATCCAGTTGGATTTGCAGGTGATGCAACAAGAATTCCATTTAAATTATTATTTGTAATATCTTCTGGAACAGGTTGAAATCTATTTTGAAGTTTGGTTTGAATATCTACAGTTTCCAAACTTAGTGATTTAAGTATTTGTCTATAGCTAGGATAACTTGGAGATCCAATTCCAACTCTGTCTCCACTATCAAACAATGCCGAAAAAGATAATATAAAGGCTCCGGAAGACCCTGTTGTAACTACTATTCTATTTGGATTTAAATCTAAATTGTACCAATCTCCATATAGCTTTGAAATTTTTGTTCTTAGAGCTGGTAGACCAAGTGATACAGTGTAACCTAGATTATTTTTGTTTATCTCATTAGTAATATAATCTTTTGCGATCTTAGGTGCTGGTGTTCCTGGCTGCCCTACCTCCATATGAATTATATCTTTACCTTTTTCCTCTGCAATTCTTGCTGATTCCATTACATCCATTACTATAAATGGATCAACATCTGATCTTTTTGATTTTTTCATCATTTTATTTGATCTTCACAAAATTTTTTAACCTCATCAGCAGAGAGTCTTTCGCTCTCAGGTTTATTCGAATCTAATTCAGCTTTTCCAATTATACACGCTTTAATAGTTTTGCTTTTATTAAAACCTGAATAATACTGAGTTGATATATACAATGCTATAACTCCAAGTATTATAATAATTGAAACTTTTAAATTATTACTCATTTATGAATTATTTCATCCTCAACAGTGTTAGACAAAACTCCAATATTTGAGATTTCAACTTCAACATTGTCTCCAGGTTTCATATATACAGGTGGATTTCTTTTTGATCCTACTCCACCGGGAGTTCCTGTTACTAAAACATCTCCTGCTCGCCAAGACATAGCTTTAGATACGTAAGAAATTAAAATTGGCAAATCGAAAATTAATTGACTTAATTTAGCATTTTGCATCACTTCACCATTAAGCCTCGTCTCTATTGTTAAACTTTTATAATCTGGAATATCTTCTGCTAAAACCATATGAGGACCAAAACTTCCTGTATTTTCAAAATTTTTTCCCATACCGAATTGTCTAGTATGTCTTTGCCACTCTCTAATTGTTGCCTCGTTATAACATGAAAAACCAACAATGTGTTTTAAAGCATTCTCTGGTTTGATATGTTTGCCACCTTCATCCATAATAACTGCCATTTCACCTTCAAAGTCTAAACTTTTGGATACAGATGGTCTTTGGATTGCCTGCATATGAGCTGTTTGACTCTCTGGAAATCTGTGAAATATAACTGGGTTTTCTTCAACAGTACGATTGGTTTCTTTTGCATGTTCAATGTAATTCAAACCTACACATATAATTTTACCTGGATTAGGAATCAGGGGTAAGTATTCAATTTCCTCAGTTTTTATGGAACCGGGATTGCTTACTACATATTCTTTTGCTTCTTTGATTTTTTTAATCTTTATTAATTCTTTTAAATTTGAAGCTCCACCTATCTTTCCAGTTAGATCGGTGATGATATTATTTTCAATTATTCCAAACTTTTCAACATTATCGTGTTTGTAAGAGACAAATTTCATATCTATTATGAAATTTTATTAATATCAACTAACAAGAGACTTTTGAGGTCTCATATCACTCTTGCTTATACCAGCTACTTTAACTGGTTTTTTCATAGCATCTCTTCTGAATGGCTCACCTAATTCTTGATTTAGAATTATTTCTATAAATGTAGTAATGCCCTTTTTCTGATCTTCACATGATTGTTTAATAGCTTTAGTGGTTTCTTCCATTGTATTTGCAATAACACCTTTTAAACCACATGCATTAGCAACTTTTGCATAACTTAATTCTGGATCTAACTCTGTTCCCACAAAATTATCATCGAACCATAAAATTGAATTTCTTTTTTCAGCACCCCATTGATAATTTCTAAAAATTACCATCGTTATTGCGGGCCACTCTTCTCTTGCACATGAGCTCATTTCATTCATACTTATTCCAAATGCTCCATCACCAGCAAAACCTATAACTGGAGTATCTGGACATCCAATTTTTGCTCCAAGAATAGATGGAAATCCATATCCACATGGTCCAAATAAACCTGGTGCCAAATATTTTCTTGGTTTTTCAAATGTTGGGTATGCGTTACCAATTGCACAATTATTTCCAATATCACTTGAAATTATAACATCTTCTGGCATCCCAGCTTGAATAGCTCTCCATGCTTGTCTTGGAGACATTCTATCTTTATCTCTTTCTCTTGCTTCTTTGTTCCAAACAGTTCCTGGATCATCATCCTCATGATCTAAACTTGTGAGAGTTTGCAACCATGCAGATTTTGTTTGATGAATTAGATTTTTTCTATCTTCTCTACCATTATCTCCAGCATTTGATGAAAGTTTTTCCAATATTTGTTGAGCTACCATTTTAGCATCACCGCAAATACCAACTGTAACTTTCTTAGTTAAACCAATACGATCGGGGTTCATATCTACTTGAATAATTGTTGCATCTTTTGGCCAGTAATCAATTCCGTATCCTGGTAATGTTGAAAATGGATTTAATCTTGTTCCTAATGCTAAAACTACATCAGCTTTTGAAATTAACTCCATTGCAGCTTTAGATCCGTTGTAACCTAATGGACCAACAGCTAATGGATGGCTTCCTGGAAAGCTATCGTTGTGTTGGTATCCATTACATACAGGTGCATCAAGCTTTTCTGCTAATTTTTTACAATCATCAATCGCATCACCTATAACAACTCCTGCCCCAGATAAAATTACTGGGAATTTTGCTTCTGATAATAATTTTGCAGCTCTATCAACAGCATCTTTTCCGCCACCTTGTCTTTCAAATCTTACAATTGGAGGTAATTCTATATCTATAACTTGTGTCCAAAAATCTCTTGGTACATTTATTTGCGCAGGCGCTGAACCTCTAAATGCTTTTTCTATTACTCTGTTTAAAACTTCTGCCATTCTTGATGGGTCTCTAACTTCTTCTTGATAACACACCATGTCTTTAAATAAATTCATTTGCTCTACTTCTTGAAAACCACCTTGGCCCATAGTTTTGTTTGCAGCTTGTGGTGTAACTAAAAGTAACGGAGTATGATTCCAGTAAGCAGTTTTAATTGGTGTAACAAGTCCTGTTATACCTGGACCATTTTGAGCAATCACCATTGACATTTTTCCAGTTGCTCTCGTGTAACCATCAGCAATCAATCCACCATTTGTTTCATGAGCAACGTCCCAAAAAGTTATTCCAGCTTCTGGGAAAAGATCAGAAATAGGCATGAATGCAGAACCGATAATACCAAACGAATGTTCGATACCATGCATTTGTAAAACTTTTACAAAAGCTTCTTCGGTTGTCATTTTAGCCATATCTAATCCTTCTTAATTCTATTTTTTAATTGTCAAAGTGCCCAATTCATATATAAATTGGATCGAATTTCAAACAAAGAAATCGTCACAATGGCTGGCACAGATATTATAATCCACGATGAAAAAGACAATGTAGGTGTTGTAGTTATTGAAAAAATTACTCCTAAACAAGACTGTGATTGCTGGATTATGGAAAATGATAAATCAGTAAAAATTCAATCGATGGATGAAATACCTTTGGGTCATAAAATTGCAATGACTGATCTTAACGAGGGAGATACAATATTAAAGTACGGGCATGATATTGGCAAAGTAGTAAAATCAATTAAAAAAGGTGAGCATGTACATGTTCACAACGTAAAAACTAAAAAGTGGTAAAATGGAAATTCCAAAAACGTTTTTAGGATATAAAAGAGAAGATGGAAGAACAGGTACAAGAAATCACGTAATAATTTTACCTGTTGATGATATTTCAAATGCTTGTGCTGAAGCTGTAGCTAATAATATTAAAGGTACGATTGCACTTCCACATTCTTATGGAAGATTACAATTTGGAGCTGACCTAGAGCTTCATTTTAGAACAATGATTGGAACAGGAAAAAATCCAAATGTTGCAGCAGTTATAGTAATTGGTATTGAGCCTAAATGGACAAAAAGAATTGTTGATGCAATTGCAACGACTGGAAAACCAGTTGAAGGTTTTAGTATAGAAGGTGTAGGAGATATAGACACAATTGCAAGAGTTTCAAAGAAAGCTCAAGAATTTTCAATTTGGGCGTCAGAAAAACAAAGAGAAGAGCGTCCTATAAGTGATTTATGGATTTCAGTTAAATGTGGAGAGTCTGATACAACATCTGGATTAGCATCAAATCCGACGGTTGGAAATTTAATGGATAAATTAGAGCCCCTTGGTGTTCATTTGTGTTTTGGTGAAACATCTGAATTAACGGGTGCTGAAACTGTATGTGAAAAAAGAGGAAAAACTCCTGAAGCTCAAGAAAAATTTAGAAAAACTTGGAGTTCGTATAATGATTTCATATTAAAAGAAGCAACAGACGATCTTTCTGAAAGTCAACCAACAGCTGGAAACATAGCAGGTGGACTTACTACAATTGAAGAAAAAGCATTTGGAAACTTTCAAAAAATTGGTGGATGTAAATTTATTGATGTACTAGAACCGGCAGAAGAACCAACTAAAGGTCCAGGTTTATACTTTATGGATACTTCATCAGCTGCTGCAGAATGTGTAACTTTACAAGCTGCAGGAGGATTTAATCTTCACCTATTTCCAACTGGACAAGGGAATATAATTGGAAACCCGATTGAACCAGTGGTTAAACTAACTGCTAATCCATTAACTGCTAGAACAATGAGTGAGCATATTGATGTTGATGTTTCTAAAATCTTATCAAGAGAAATGAATTTAGATGAAGCAGGTGATGAATTAATTAAAGCAACGATAAGAGTTGCAAACGGAAGATTAACTTGTGCTGAAGCACTAGGTCATAGAGAGTTTGTTATGACTAAATTATATAGAAGTGCCTAAGCTTTAAGCTTAGCTTCTCTTGCTTTATTCCACTTAGAAATATAATTTCTTAAAATTGCAGCTCCAATACCAAGAACTACTGCTAATACAACTGATGTGAGTCCATAAAAAACTGGAAGGTCTTTAGAATAATCTAAAATAAACTGTGCAATGTTACCAAGGTTTTTAGTTCCATTTACTACCGTTTCAACAATTACATCATCTTTAATAAAAGTGTCATAAGCGATTGCAATTCCAACTAATAATAAAAGTACTGCTAAGATTGTTTTAAATTCTGAGCTATCAACTTTTTCACCAATTTTTTGACCAAACTGAACACCAATAATTGAGCCAAGTATAAGTACAAAAACTAAAACAAGATCAATTGTTCCATAATTAAAAGCATGAAGGACAGTTACGATTGCACTAACAAATATTGTAACAAACAAAGATGTACCAGGAATTAGTTTTGTTGGCATTCCAATAATATAAATCATTGCAGGAACCAATATAAATGCACCACCCACTCCCATAATTGCTGCAATATAACCAACAATTAATCCAATAATAATTGGAGTAAATGCACTTTCATAAACTTTTGATTTTTTAAAACGCATTCTAAAGGGTAGTCCATGTATCCAATAATGAGTATGTAATTTTTTTCTAACAATAATTTTTTTTCTAGCCTTATCAATTTCTGATACTCCTTGAATAAGCATTAAAGTTCCAAGTATAGCTAAGATGTACATGTAGGCTAAAGAGATAACGATGTTTATTTTTCCAATATCTTGAAAATAAGAAAAAGTTAAGATCCCAAGTAAAGTTCCAATAGTTCCTCCGACTACAATCATCAATCCCATTTTATAATCTAATGTACCTTTTAAATAATGAGTAGTTGAACCAGATACCGATGTACCTAAAATATTGCTTGCTTCATTTGGTACTGCATAAGCAGGTGGAATACCTAAAAATATTAAAAACGGTGTCATTAAAAATCCTCCGCCTACACCAAATAATCCTGAAAGAATGCCAACTGCTAAACTTAAACCAAATATAAAGAGTATGTTAATCTCGACTTGAGCTATTGGAAGAAAATATTCCATATAATCTAACTATTCCTCTCATAATCTAAAGTCAATGATTATAAGAATAAATTAAATAAAATTTTGAAATGTTCCTAGTATTATAATTGCCCAAGTAAAAAATATAAAAAGATAAAGAAAAGATTTAATTATTTTTGAAAGCTGATTTGAAACTAATAAAGGGATTTTCTTAATATTTTGATTAAAAGCTTGAAGCATACCCGCGAAATACCACAAGTTTTATTAAATGCAAATAATATTTAATTAAATTTAAAAAATAGTTGCCCCGAAGACTTTGACCTCATCTCCCTCTTCTCCAAGGACAAGTCGGCCTAAAAAGTCTCCTGGTATCTCTGTACTGTTTTGTTTATAGATAACAGTTACGTACAAGCCTCTTCTCAGACAGCCTATAGCCTTACACCCTTCTTTAAGGCTTGAGATCAGCTTATTGCTCGCCCATTGCTTACCGAGCTCTACTTCGTTGGCTCCATAAAGCATTTGTGATGATAAATCCCTGGTAAAACCACCATAGTCCTTCATGTTGGAACATCTGACCATGTTATCCCAGATAGGATCAGCAATTTTAATGATTTCTTCGTCTGATTTGTCGACAATACTCATCTAAAATGGTCAGGAAGCTTGCTTCTTCTCTTTATCATCAACGATATGATAAACAGGCTTTTTCTCCATTTCAAATTTTCCAGTTTCAGGATCTCTTCTAGAAACAGTTAAACAGTGCCAGTTTTCATCATCAAGTTTCATATGATCGCCTCTATAATAATAGCCTGGCCAACGCGTTTCTTCTCTAAATAAAGTGTGATGAGCAACACATTCTGATGTTACAGCTCTATGCTTAAGTTCCCATGCTCTCATCAATTGGTGATAATCTTCAGCTCCTACATGATCTAAGTCTTCTTGAAGTAATTGTAGCTGTTCTAAGCCTTTTTTAAGTAGATTATCATTTGTCATGTAATTATTTGTTAATCCACCACAATATTCATCCATAATTTTTTGTAGTCTTTGTAGTCCTTGTATAGGTAAAATATAGCTTGGAGAAACAGTTCCTCCAGTAATTTCATTTCTTCCCACGGTATAGTTCTCAATTGGCTTAAATATTTCTTCTTTAAGCTTCTCTAATTGTGCATCAGAAACTTCGATATTATCAGCCTTTTTATCTTGAATATATTTAACAGCAGCTTTAGATGCTAACCTTCCTTCTGTAAATGAACCAGATGAAAACTTATGAGCACTTCCACCAACTGCATCTCCTGCTCCAAATAATCCATCGATAGTCATCATTCTATTGTATCCCCAGAAATATTCATCAGGCGCTATATCTTCTGGACCACTAACCCATGCTCCTGAACATGTAGCATGAGATCCCATTACATATGGTTCTGAAGTTGTTAATTCAGGATTTGTGTATTTTGGATCAATATTTTGAGATGCCCAAACTACCGCTTGTCCAACCGTCATTCCTAAGAAATTTTCCCATCCAACTGTTTCTAAGTGTGGGTCTTGGAATGCTTCTTTTGTAACCATGTGAATTGGTCCACCACCTGCAGCTGTTTCTTGAATAAATGCGTGATTTCTTAAACAAGTTGGTGTTGGATGATGGTCTATATATTCTCCTACTAATTCTTTAGTAGCTTCATACCATTTCTTTTCATAGTTCTCACCATTAGCATTTTGAGTATATGTTTTTAAATGAAGGAAATATGCTCCAACTGGACCATAACCATCTTTAAATCTACAAAGTACAATTCTATTTTCCATTTGAGTCATTTTTGCACCTGCTTGAATAGGTAATGCATAAGCAGATCCATTACTCCAAGGCGCATACCATGTTCTACCCATGCCTTCACCAACTGCTCTTGGTTTAAATATGTGCGATGCTCCTCCAGCAGAAACAACTACTGTTCTAGATTTAAATACGTGAAAA
>CABYQM010000008.1 GCA_902521075.1 uncultured Pelagibacteraceae bacterium | reverse complement strand
GCATTGAATCTAGCAATATTTAGGGCTTTTTTACTTATATCAATTGCAGTTGCAAGACAATTTAACCTTTCTTTTATAATAGAAATAATTATACAGCCGGAACCTGTTCCTACATCTAATAAACTTTTAGATGAAAAAGGCTTTATAATTTTTAAAACTTCTTCAACAATTATTTCAGTCTCAGGCCTAGGAATTAAAACATCCTTGTTTATATAGAAATTATTTTTCCAAAATTCTTTATTATTTATAATATAAGCAATTGGCTCTTTTTTTTCTCTTCTATGTAGAAGTTTTTTAAAAGAATTAAATATACTTTTTTTTATTTTAGCATCTAAATTTGTTAAAACCTTTTCTCTTGGTAAATTTAAAGTATAAGATAGTAGTAATTCACTATCTAATATGTGAGTATTTATATTATTTAACTTAAGTTTATTACTTCCAAATTTAAGGGTTTGAAAATAATTCACGAGTTTAATTTTTTTAGTTCATCCATTTGGGCTTGTAGACTTAAACTTTCTATCATTTCATCAAATATTTCACCTTCCATAAATTCCTCTAGTTTATGAAGAGTTAAATTAATTCTGTGATCAGTAACTCTTCCTTGTGGAAAATTATAAGTTCTTATCCTTTCAGATCTATCACCTGTTCCAATTTTGCTTTTTCTATCTTTTGATCTCTCTTGATCTATTTTTTGTCTTTCATAGTCGTAGATTCTAGATCTAAGTATTTTCAAACCTTTTTCTTTATTCCGAATTTGAGATTTTTCATCTTGTTGGCTTACGACTATTCCTGTTGGTATATGAGTGATTCTTACAGCAGAGTCAGTTGTGTTAACGCTCTGTCCACCCGGTCCACTACTTCTAAATACATCAATTCTTAAATCCTTTTCTTCTAGCTGAATATCTAAGTCCTCGGCTTCTGGCAAAACTGCAACCGTTGCTGCTGAAGTATGAACTCTGCCCTGAGTTTCTGTATCAGGGACTCTTTGTACCCTATGAACACCACTTTCATATTTTAGAGAGGAGTAAATATTTTCTCCCTTGATCAAGGCAATAATCTCTTTTAGTCCACCAGCATCACTTTTGGATATTGAAATAATTTCAACTACCCATTTTTTTTTTTGACTGACTTTTTCATACATTTTATATAAATCTGATGCAAACAAACTAGCCTCTAAACCTCCTGTGCCAGCTCTAATTTCAATTATAGCATTTTTACTATCTGCAAGATCCTTTGGAAGTAGAAATAATTTAATTTTTTTTTCATTGATTTGATAATTCTTCTTTAAATTTTCAAGTTCATTATTTGCAAATTCTTTCATTTCTGAGTCTGATTTATTATCATTTATTATATTTTTCAAATCGTCAGTATCTTTTTGATAGCTTAAATATTCTTTAGCCTGTTTTATAATATCATTTAAATCAGAGTACTCTTTTGAAATTGAAGCAAACTTTTTTTTATCAATCTCGCCTGAGGAAAGTTCTTTCTCAAGCTTAAGGTGTCTATCGATTAAATTTTGAACTTTTTCTAGTGGGAGCATTTGATACTTTGTTATAAATCTGAAGCTTTTTCTTCAACCAAAGTAACAATCTTATTTATCATATCTTTTGTCATTACTTTTTCTGTTTCTAAACCATTTAAATATAACATGTGGTTATCTTTTCCACCTCCAGTAATACCTATTTCGGTTTGTTTGGCTTCTCCCGGTCCATTAACAACACATCCTATAATTGATAGAGTTATTGGCTTTTTAATATGTGAAAGTCTTTTTTCTAATTGTTTTACAGTTTCAATTACTTGAAAAGCTTGTCGAGCACAAGATGGGCAAGAAATTATTTTTACTCCCCTGTTCCTTAAATTCAGAGATTTTAAAATTTCATTTCCAACATTAATTTCTTCAACTGGATCGTCCGATAGCGATACTCTTATGGTATCTCCTATCCCATCTAATATTAAATTACCAAATCCTATAGAAGTTTTAATACTGCCAGGCAAAAAGCTACCTGCTTCGGTTATTCCTAGGTGAAGGGGATAATCTGTTTTTTTTGATAATAACCTGTATGCCGCTATAGATAAAAAGACATCTGAGGATTTAACACTTATTTTAAAATTTGAAAAATCCATATCCTCTATTATTCGTATATTTCTCAAAGCACTATCTACTAAAGCCTCAGGACAAGGTTCCTTATATTTTTCTAGGATATCTTTTTCAAGTGATCCAGCATTTACACCAATTCTAATTGAGCAGTTGTTGTTTTTTGCAGCAGAAACAATTTCTCTAACTCTTTTTATATCTCCAATATTTCCAGGATTTATTCTAAGACAATCTGCGCCATTCTCTGCGGCTTCAATTGCTCTCTTATAATGAAAATGGATATCTGCAACTATAGGAACATCTACATGCTTAGTTATTGTTTTCAAAGCTTCTGTTGATTTACTATCAGGGCATGAAACTCTTACTATATCTGCACCGGCTTCAGTAACTTTATGAATCTGTTCTATTGTAGATTTATGATCAGTTGTCAATGTATTGGTCATTGTCTGAACAGTGATTGGATTATTTCCACCAACTTTGATTTTACCTACACTTATCTCTTTAGTCTTCTTCCTATTAATTTTTCTAAATGGTCTAATTTCAGATGTCATTTGTCTAATTTAAATTCTTTATGTAAACATTTTACAGCTTTAAAGGCATTTGTGCTTTTAATTAAAACTGATATTTTAATTTCTGAAGTAGAGATAACCTGTATATTTATATTTTTTCTTGCAAGTGCTTGAAACATTCTAAATGTCACGCCTGGAGTAGTAATCATTCCAACGCCTATTATTGATACTTTTGATACATTTTTATCAAATATTAATTTTTTAAAAACTATATTTTTATTTTTGTTTATAATTTTTTTTGTTTTATTCAAATCATTAGACTTAATTGTAAATGTTAAATCTGTTTGCTTACCATCAGCAGATATATTTTGAACTACCATATCTACGTTTATCGAATTTTGTGAGAGTGGTTTAAATATCGAAGCTGCTATACCTGGCCTATCTTTAACTCCTATTAAAGTTACTTTTGCATCGTTATCTGTAGAAGAAATTCCAGTGATAATTTTATTATTAATAATATTTTTCCGTTTTGTTATTAATGTACCAGATCTATCAATAAATGATGATTTTACCTCGATATTTATCCTATTTAATCTTGCATCCTGTATTGAGTCTGGCTGCATTACTTTTGATCCTAATGAGGCCATTTCTAACATTTCTTCATAGGATATATTTATAATTTTTTTTGCAGAATTAAGTTTATTTGGATCTGTCGTATATACTCCCTCAACATCTGTGTAAATGACACATCGATCAGCTTTAAAAAACTTTGCAACCATAATTGCACTTGAGTCAGATCCTCCTCTGCCAATAGTTGTAATATTTAAATTTTTATCTATACCCTGAAATCCAGCAATAATAGGAATTCCTCCAGATTTTAAAAATTTTAAAATTTTAGATTTATTTATGTACTTAATTCTAGAATATTTATGTTTTCCCTCTGTTAAAATTGGTATTTGCCAAGCCATCCAAGATTTAGAATTCAGGCCATTTGCCACTAGATGACCCGCTAACAACGAACACGAAATCTGCTCACCTGCTGAAACTAAAGTATCATATTCATTATCAGGAAAATTTTCGCTTATTTGTTTTGACATATTTATCAACTTATTAGTGGTGCCACTCATTGCAGATGACAAAACTATTACCTTATATTTTTTTGAGTAAGATTTAATTATTTTAGATACTTTCTTAATTCTTTGAATTGAACCGATTGAGGTACCGCCAAACTTTAATACAATAATTTTCATTGGTAGTTTTATTTACAAGCTTTATAATATTGATAAAATACATCTTATTTATAATGTCAATAAAGAATGAATAATAATACTATAAACAAAGAAGAAATCGAAAAATTTAACAAAATCGCTGAAGAATGGTGGAATCCTAATGGAAAATTTAAACCACTTCATAAATTTAATCCAATAAGAATAGAGTACATAAAAAACAATATTATTAAAGATTTTAACATTTCATCAAATCACAAACCACTAAAAGGAATAAGTATTCTTGATATTGGATGTGGAGGTGGTTTATTATCTGAACCTTTGGCAAGACTTGGGGCAGAGGTTGTGGGTATTGATGCGTCCAAAAAAAATATTGATATTGCAAAACATCATTTAAAAATAAGTAACTTAAAAATTGAGTATTATGATAAGTCTCCAGAGAATTTTAATTATGAAAAAAAATTTGATGTAATTCTTAATATGGAAATAGTTGAACATGTTGAGGATATACCTAAATTTATAAATCAAAGTACTAAATTTTTAAAAGATAATGGTTTTATGTTTATTGCTACATTAAACCAAACTTTGAAATCTTATGTATTTGCGATTATAGGCGCTGAATATATTTTAAGATGGCTTCCAGTCGGAACACATGATTGGAATAAATTTGTAAAACCTAAAAATCTAGAAAATATTTGTAACAAAAATTCACTAATATTAAAGAGTATAGATGGAGTTAAATTTAATCCAATTTTAAATAAGTGGAAACTTTCAAATGATAAGTCCGTAAATTACATCACAAAATATAAAAAGGCCTAATTTTCCTTATCTTCAATCCATGGAATAGTTGACGTCTCTATACCTTCTTCTTTTAGTTCCTTAACGTCTTCAATTGATGCTTTGCCAAAAATATTTTTTTTATTCTTTTTTTTGCTGTAATGAATAGATCTAGCTTCATAAGCAAAATTTTCTCCAACATATTCAAAGTTTTCTTTTACAAATTTTTGATATTCTCTTAATTTTTTTTTAACATTTTTATAATTCTTATAAGCTTTATCTTGTTTGAAAGTAGAATTAGCTAAATTTGGTTTCATCAAAGACTTTTCAATCTTTTGAGAATTACACTGCTGACAACTAAGAAGTTTTAATTTTTTTAATTTATCAAATTCTTTTGAGCTAGCAAACCAACTTTCAAACTCAAGACTGCAATTTTTACAATTTAATAAATACTTAATCATTGAAATGACTTAATTACATTTTATAGGATTTCAATACCTAAGATCTGTAATCAGAATTAATTTCAATATATTCCTTAGATAAATCCATGGTATACGCTGTAAATTTTTTACTTCCATTGGATAGATCAATTGTTATCTCTATATTCTCATTTTTCATATAATCACTAAGGATATTTTCGTTATAATTTTTATCTAATTTTCCATCTTTAAGGATCATGTTA
Source organism: uncultured Pelagibacteraceae bacterium (assembly GCA_902521075.1). Classification (GTDB taxonomy): domain Bacteria; phylum Pseudomonadota; class Alphaproteobacteria; order Pelagibacterales; family Pelagibacteraceae; genus Pelagibacter. The sequence goes on along the minus strand of CABYQM010000008.1, from coordinate 45,996 downwards.
GATCCCATTAATATAGATAATTTTTCTTGTTTAACAGTTACACCGCTTTTTCCGATTGCCATCGCAATTCTACCCCAATTAGGATCTTCTCCAAATATTGCTGTTTTAACTAATGGTGAGTTAGCTATTGAGAAACAAATATTTTTTGCATCTTTCTCGGTTTTGCTATTAATGCATTTGATGGTAACAAATTTTGTTGCTCCCTCTCCATCACTTGCAACTCTTTTTGCTAAATTTAGCATGACCTGGTGAACGCTACTAATGAATTGCTTTAATTTTGGATCTTTAAAACTTTTTATCTCTTTGTTGTTTGCTTTGGCTGTTGAAAATATTGAAACCATGTCATTTGTACTAGTATCCCCATCGCAAGTTATAGCATTAAAAGTAGTCTTAATATTTAGATTAAGTATCTGTTTCAAAATTGATGAAGAAATATTGGCATCAGTAAAAATAAATCCTAAAGTTGTTGCCATATTTGGAAAGATCATTCCTGATCCTTTTGCAATTCCATATATTTTTACATCGGAACCAGCTATCTTACATTCTGCCATTGATAATTTTGGTTTAGTGTCTGTTGTCATAATCCCAAGAGCTGCTTTGATCCAAATTAATTTATTTTGATTGTATTTTATTTTATCAATTAAGTTTTTAGTGTTACTTAAAATTTCATTTTCAGGAAATTTTTCCCCTATGGTGCCTGTGCAAGCAAATAGTAATTGGTTTGGTTTAATTTCTCTTGGCTTTTCCTCATCTTCTATTTGTTTTGAAGTTAATAATTTTGATAAATTTAAGGAAATTTTTTTAAGAGAGTTATAGCCATCATTTCCTGTTAAGGCATTTGCGTTTCTTGTATTGATTAAAATGCCATAAATTTTTTTATCTTTTATTTTTTTATTCCATTTTATATTTTCAGATACTAAACTAGATTTTGTATATACATTTGCATAACTTGCTCCATCCCTAAAATAAAATAAAACTAAGTCGTCTCTTTTTTTGTTATAAAGACCACAGCTAATTGTTGAGATAGATAATCCATCAATATGTTCAAGATCTTGAAAATGTCCTATTTTAGAGTCCTTGTGTTTCTTATCAAAAAAGTTGTTTATACCAAAATCCATGCTATTTAATTTTTTAAATAAATAACTATATAATTTATAACTATTAAAACATCAAAAATATGCTTAATCCTTTAAACATTATTAGTAAATTTATAAAAAGTGGCAATCAAAAGGAATTAGACAGAATTCAAAAAATTGTAGAAGAGATTAATATTAAAGAAAGTGAGGTTAGTAAACTTGAGGATAATGAATTTCCTTTAAGAACAAATGAATTTATCTCTAGATTAAAAGAAGGAGAAAAATTAAACGATTTATTACCAGAGGCATTTGCATTGGTAAGAGAAGCTTCAAAAAGAATTAACAATGAGAGACACTTTGATGTTCAGCTAATTGGCGGTATTGCTTTACATGAGAATAAGATTGCAGAGATGAAAACGGGTGAAGGCAAAACACTTACTATAGTTCTTGCTGCATACCTTAACGCATTAGAAAAAAAAGGTGTTCATATAGTTACTGTAAATGATTACCTCGCAAAAAGAGATAGTATAAATATGGGTAAAATTTACAATTTTTTGGGTTTGAGCTGTGGATATATAAACTCAAATCAGTCAGATGAGGAACGCAAAGAAAATTATAATAAAGATATAACTTATGCCACTAACAGTGAATTAGGCTTTGATTTTTTAAGAGATAATATGAAATATTCAAAAAATGATATGGTCTTGAGGAAGCATAACTTCGCGATAGTTGATGAGATTGACTCTTGTTTAATAGATGAGGCAAGAACTCCTTTGGTTATTTCTGGGGCAGCAGAGGATAAAACTATGCAATATATTGCTGTAGATAAATTAATTAAAAATTTGAAACAAACAGACTTTGACTTAGATGAAAAAGAAAAAAATATACTCTTAACAAATGAGGGAATAGATAATGTTGAAAAAATATTTTCTGATGCTGGTATTTTAAAAAATAACAATTTTTATGACCCGGAAAATTTATATTTAGTTCATCATGTAAACCAAGCATTAAGGGCAAATTATTTATTTGAGAATGGACGAGATTATATAGTTAAAGATAACGAAATAATTATAATTGATGAGCAAACAGGTAGGCAACTGCCAGGTAGAAGATTTGGTGATGGACTTCATCAGAGTTTAGAGGCTAAAGAAAAAATAGAAGTTAAAGCTGAAAATCAAACACTGGCATCAATAACCTATCAAAATTTTTTTAAATTGTACGATAAATTAGCAGGTTGTACAGGGACAGCACAAACAGAGTCTGCAGAATTTTTTGAAATTTATAACTTGCCTGTTTTACAGATACCTACCAATAAAGAAATGATAAGAAACGATCTTAATGACCAAATCTTTAGAACAAGTTTAGAAAAAGACAATGCAATCATTCAAAAAATAAAAGAATGTAATGAAATTGGACAACCACTGTTGGTTTTCACATCTAGCATAAATAAATCTGAGCATTACTCGAATTTGTTAGAAAAAGAGAAAATTAAACATATTGTTTTAAATGCTAAAAATCATGAGAAAGAAGCAGAAATTATTGCAAACGCAGGCAAAACAAATTCAGTAATTATTACAACAAGTATATCGGGAAGAGGTGTTGATATTAAGTTAGGTGGACAAGATCAATCTGAAAAAGAGGATGTTAAAAAAAGGGGGGGGTTATTTGTTATTGGAACAGAAAGAATGGAAAGTAGAAGAGTTGACAATCAAGCAAGAGGTCGATCTGGAAGACAGGGAGATGAAGGCAGTTCAATATTTTTTGTAAGTTTAGAAGATGACTTGATGAGATTGTTTGGCTCAGAAACCATGAATTCAATGCTAGAAAAGCTTGGTCTTAAAGATGGTGAAAGCATTGATCATCCTTGGATAAATAAAGCGATTGAAAGAGCCCAACAAAAAGTTGAAGCAAGAAACTTTGATATAAGAAAAACGCTTATTAAATTTGATAATGTTCTTAATGACCAAAGACATGTAATTTTTGAACAACGAAAAAATGTAATAGATGGTAAAGAAGATGTGAATTATTCAGATATTTTCCTTGAAGAAGTTTTAGAAAATTTAAAAAGACAAAAAATATTACATGAAAAATCTCCTAATTCTAAAGAATTTCCAAAAGCTTTAAAGCAGACTTTAGGTAAATCAATAACTGATGATGAGTTGGGTGAAATTTTAAATTCAGATCTCAAAACAATGGAAAAAATAATAAAGGATAAATTTATAAATAACAGAGATGAAAGAAATAATTTATTAGGCGTTGAACAAGGAAAAGAAATTGAAAAAAGAATATTGGTACAAATTATAGATCAAAATTGGAAATCACATATTCAATACCTAGAGCAATTAAGACAAGTAATTGGCTTAAGATCTTATGGACAAAGAGATCCTTTAGTGGAGTACAAAAAAGAAGCTTTTCTATTATTTGAAAATTTATTAGGAAAATTAAAAACTGATCTTGTAACAATGCTTTTAAATTTAAAAATAATACAAAAAGAAGAGGAAGATAACTCTCAAAATAAAGTGAAAGAAAACTTAAAATCTATTGCAAAAAGTAAAATTGGAAGAAATGAACCTTGCCCATGTGGATCTGGGAAAAAATATAAGCATTGCTGCGGTACTTTATAAATTAAAAAATCATTGTTAATAAAATTAATAACAAAAGAATTGATGTAGTTGAAATAAATAATTTTTTATTCAATTTAATATTTGAAATTAAATTTTGAAGGAAATTTTGTTTAATAGTAAGTTTATCTTGATGAGCTGCATTTGTACTGAAACCTTTATTCCTGCCAATATCTAAAAACTTGTTCTTTCTTTGATTTAATATTTCTTCCTCATTTAATGTGAGAAATTTACTTAAGTTTCTATCAATAGCATTACGGACATTGTCTAAAATCAGATCTTTATCTCGATGTGCGCCCCCTAAAGGTTCAGGTATTATCTCATCAATTATTTCTAGTTTTAAAAGATCTTTCGCCGATAGCTTCATTGCTTTTGCAGCTTCTAAAGTCTTTGTCGGATCTCGCCAAAGTATAGTTGCGCATCCCTCTGGAGATATTACTGAATATATTGCATTCTCTAACATCAATACTTTACTGGAGGAAGCTAGTGCAATCGCTCCTCCGGAGCCACCTTCACCTATTATTATAGATAAAGTAGGAACAGTCAATTGCATAGAACATTCAATTGACTTTGCAATTGCTTCAGCTTGCCCTCTTTCTTCAGCTCCAACTCCTGGGTAAGCACCTGGGGTATCAACAAAATTAATAATTGGTATTTTAAATTTATTAGCCAGATTCATTAATCTAATTGTTTTCCTATAGCCTTCTGGCCTCATCATCCCAAAATTTCTCTCAATCCTTGAGTCTAAATTTTCTCCTTTTTCCTGTCCTATTACTAAAACTGACTTAGAATTAAATTTACCAAAACCACATATTACAGATTTATCCTCTCCATAAAATCTATCTCCTGAAAGTGAAATAAATTCATCAAATAGATTATCTATAAAAAATTTTGATTTAGGTCTATCCTCATGTCTTGCAACCAATGTTGTTTGCCATGCATCAAGGTTTGAATATACATCTTTGAGTTTTTTATCTATCTCATTTTGTAAATCAGTTATTTTACTAGTATCTACCTCTGAGAGACCATCTTGATTGTATGGATCTTTTAATTTATCTAATTCTATCTCTAGATTTTTTATATCAGTCTCAAAATTTAAATAATTTTTCATTAATTTATTATATATTATTTTTAGGCGATAAAATGATCAAATTATAAGAATTATATTTTTTCTAAGATAAAAAATAACATTTTTTAAAATAAACTAATGACATATTTTACCGATTATCATATACAACGACTTCCAATTTATAAAAATTATGAGTGATTCATTTATTAAAATTAACAGTTTATCTGTTTCTAAAAATTTAGCTGATTTTGTAAAAAATGAACTCCTTGCAGGATTAGATGTTAAAGAAAAAGATTTCTGGGATGGATTTGATAAAAGTATTAATGAACTTGCACCAATCAATAAAAAATTATTAGAAACACGTGAAACTCTTCAATCTGAAATTGATTTATGGTTAAAAAAAAATAGAAATGGAGAATTTAATCATCAAGAGTATAAGAATTTTTTGAAAGAAATTAGATATTTAATAGATGAGGGAAGTGATTTTAAAATAGATACAAAAAATCTTGATAGTGAAATTTCAAGCATTGCAGGACCTCAGCTTGTGGTTCCTATAATGAACTCTAGATACACTTTAAATGCTGCTAATGCAAGATGGGTAAGTCTTTATGATAGTTTATATGGAACAGATTTAATTGAGTCTGAAGAAACGGGTAGTCAAAAATATGACCCTCTTAGAGGACAGGAGGTAATTAAATATGCTCGTAATTTTCTAAATGATCACTTCTCTATCAATGGAATTCATTGGAAAGATGTAAGTGGATTTAAAATAGAGGGCATTATCTTAAAAATACTAAAAGACAATAAAGAGTTTGAGCTAACAGATAAAAATAAATTTATTGGATACAGAGGAGAACCTGATAATCCTACAACCATAATTTTAGAAAACAATAATTTAAAAATTGAGATAATAATTAACCCTAAAGCTTTTAGCGCTGTTCAAGATGCTGCTGGAATAAGTGACATAATTATAGAGTCTGCAATATCAACAATATGTGATAACGAAGATAGTGTTGCAGCAGTAGACTCGGAAGATAAAATTTTATGTTACAGAAATTGGCTAGGTTTGATGAAAGGAACTCTAAAATCTGTCTTCGAAAAAGATGGGAAAACTTTAGAAAGAAAACTCAATCCAGATAGAAGTTATATTTCAAAATATAATAAAAAAGAAAAGTTACATGGTAGAAGCTTGCTATTGATTAGGAATGTTGGTCATCTCATGACCAATTCAGCAATTATATTAGGAGATGGTTCTGAAATCCCAGAGGGCATTATGGATGCATTTATTACAACTGCAGCAGCAATTCATGATTTAAAAAGAAAAGGTAATTCAAGAACAGGTTCTATATATATTGTAAAACCAAAAATGCATGGTCCAGAAGAAACTGCTTTTACAGATAAAATATTTACTAGAGTTGAAGAAGTTTTAAAACTTGAAAAAAATACAATTAAATGCGGTATTATGGATGAAGAAAGACGGACATCTATAAATTTAAAAGAATGTATTAGAACATTAAAAAGCAGGGTTTTTTTCATCAATACAGGTTTTTTAGACAGAACTGGAGATGAAATGCATACATCAATGGAAGCAGGTCCAATGATAAAAAAAGGTGACATGAAAAAATCAAAATGGATAGCTGCTTATGAAGACAACAATGTTGATGTTGGTTTAAAATGTGGATTTTCAGGTGTTGCACAAATAGGTAAAGGTATGTGGGCTATGCCAGATAAAATGAAAGACATGATAGATCAAAAAATATCACATCTTGAAGCTGGTGCAAATTGCGCGTGGGTACCATCTCCAACGGCAGCCTCTTTGCATGCAATGCATTACCATAAGTTAAACATTTTTGAAAAGCACAAAAAATTAAATGATAATAATATAAAGTATATTGATAGCTTATTAACAATTCCAATAGCAGATAGACCTAACTGGAGTAAAGAAGAAATAAATAACGAGTTATGTAACTCAGCTCAAACAATATTAGGATATGTTGTTAGATGGGTTGACCAAGGAATAGGATGCTCCAAAGTTCCAGATATAAATAATGTTGGATTAATGGAGGATAGAGCAACACTTAGAATATCTTCACAACATATAGCCAACTGGCTACATCATGGTATTTGCTCAAATAGACAAGTTTTAGAAATTCTTAAGAAAATGGCAAAGATAGTTGATAAACAAAATGAAGGAGATCCAGAATATCAAAACATGTCTCCAAATTACGACAAGTCAATCTCATTTAAAGCAGCATGTGAGCTAATTTTCCACGGCAAATCACAACCATCAGGTTATACAGAACCTCTATTACATTTAAATAGATTAATTAAAAAAAGTTAATTTACAAATTTATAAGTCTCTTCTATTTTTAAACGCAGATATAAGTGTTCCATCATCTGAATTTTCGATTTCTCCGCCAACAGGTAAACCTTGGGCTAATTTTGAAATTTTTACATTGGTGTTTTTTAGACTGTCTTGAATATAAAAAGCAGTAGTTTGTCCTTCAACAGTAGCACTAGTTGCTAAAATTACCTCATCGATATTATCATTTTTTATTCTTTCTATCAGAGAGTTTATGAGCAAATTTTCTCTATTATTGCTGTTATTGCTGTCAGAGATAGTGCCTCCTAGAATATGATAATAGCCCTGAAAAATTGATGAACTTTCTATTGCCCATTGGTCTGAAATATTTTCAACTACACATATTTTGCTATATTTTTTACTTTTATCTTCACAGTTATTGCAAGGATTGTTATTAGATTTTAATGTGCCACAAATTTTACAACGTTCTATATTTTTAAACACATCACTTAAATTATTAGTCAAAGGTTTAAGTATTTCTTGTCGATTATTAATCATTTTTAAAATTATTCTTTTCGCAGACTTAGGTCCAAGACCTGGCAATTTAGATATTAGTTTAATTAAATTATCTATTTCAGTCAGATTTTGCATTTAATTATAAAGGCCACTTAAACCCGGGTACACCTAATCCCCCAGTTGCTTTTGATATTTCTTCAGAGGTTTTTGATTTTAATTTATTTTTGGCATCATTGTGAGCGGCAGTGATTAAATCTTGAATTATCTCTTTATCTTCTTTCAACACTTTGTCGCTTAACAAAATTTTAGTCATCTCCCCGTCACCGTTAAGTGTAATTTTAACTACGTCTCCTCCAGACACACCATTAACTTCTATCTTTTTAAGGTTCTCCTGACTTTCTTTCATTTTTTTTTCTATTTCTTTTGCTTTTTCTAAAATTTTATTAAAATCAGTCATCGTTTTTTTCAATATCAATTAACTCAATATCAGGAAATGTCTCCAACAAATTTTTATATTCATTTGAGCTTTTGTACTCTGATATTTTTTTCTTTTTTAAACTATTTTTTTTCTCTTTTTCACTCATTTCACCTTTTTCCTTTGTAAAAGAAATCAGCCAACGGTTTTTGGTCCAATCATATAATTTTTCAGATAAATCTTTTACAAAACTCTTATTTAATTTATCATTAAAAGAAATTTCTATATTGGTATTTGAAAAAGAAACTAAATTTACATTATTTTCTAATTCGTATTTTAGTTTCATCTCTTTTTTTTGGACACATATTTCTATTAAATCTTCTAAATTTTTGATTTCTAAAGTATTTTTCTTTTCAGTTTTTTCGTCTTCTTGTTTTATGTTTTTAATCTGATTAATTGCTTCCTTATTTATAGCATTTTTCGCATCTACATTTTTTATTGAAATATTTTTTAGTTTATTTTGTTCATTATTTTGTTTTACATTTTTTTTTTTTAAATAAATTAATTGGATAAGAAACATCTCAATTAATAAATTTGGGTTGGCAACTATTTTTATTTCTTTTAAAGTTTTTAAAGTAAATTCCCAAAATAATAATATTGCATTTGGATCTAATTCTTTTGATAAAGAAGCTATTTTTTTATAATCACTGTCATTCAATGAAAAATTATTTCCTTCATTTTCAATATGTGATATATTCTTCAAATAATATAGTATTTCTAAGAAATCATTTAAGAATGTTTCAGGTTCAATGCCTGAATTATACAATTTTCTATAATGGTTTATTATTTTTTCTTCATTTCCTAAAAAAACTATTTCTAATAAATCTAAATATGAACTTTTATTGACATAGCCAAAAATCTTTTGAGTATCTTCAAATGTCAGAGATTTTTCATTGTTGGAAATAATTGCTCTATCTAGCAAAGACAATGCATCTCTTACAGAACCCTCTGATAATTTAACTATTAATCTAATCGCATTATCCTCGATATCCTTTTTTTCTTTTGTTGTTACATTTTTTAAATAATTGAATAGTTCTTCAGACTTAATTCTTGATAAATCATACCTTTGACACCTTGATATTACAGTAATAGGAATTTTTTTTACCTCAGTGGTTGCAAAAATGAATTTTAAATATTTAGGAGGTTCTTCTAATGTCTTGAGTAATGCATTAAATGCTTGCTTACTTAGCATGTGCACTTCATCAACAATAAAAATTTTAAACTTCGCTACTGATGGTGGATATCTAGAAAATTCTATTAGTTCCCTGACATCATCAACGCCTGTTTTACTTGCTGCATCCATTTCAAGAACATCAATATGATTAGAATTAGCTATGGGATCGCATTGATTGCATTTTTTTTCACACATACCTTCAATTGAATGTTCACAATTCAATGCTTTAGCAACAATTCTTGCAAATGTAGTCTTTCCAATTCCCCTCATACCAGTAAATAAAAAAGCATTAGCTGGATTATTATTTTTAATAGAATTATAAATTGTAGTGGCAATTTCCTGATGACCAATCAAATCTTTAAATACTTGAGGTCTATATTTTAATGCCAGAACTTGAGATTTTTTTGTCATAATAGGAGACCTACCAACCTGGAAAAAACTCATTACCCTTGCTCTTTTTCAAGTCTGGGGGAGTTCATGGTAATCCCACCTGGAAGGCCTCCAAATGTATTATAACAATAATTTTTTCTAATCTACAATAAAGTTAATTATTTTTTTTCTCTGAAATTGTGAGCCTTATAAACACCTAGCACGTGCATATCTTCACAGTGAAAAGCCAATTCTTCTAAAGAATTTTTAATTTTTATTTCATCTAAATGTCCGTCAATATCACATAAAAAAAAGAACGATGAGAAAGAATTTTTTTCAGGAAAACTTTGAAGCTTAGTCATATTCACTCCATTAATTGCGAACCCTGATAGAGCTGAATATAAAGCAGCAGGTCTCTCTCTTAATTTAAACAAAAGAGAAGTGATATATTTATTTTTATCAATCTCAGGCTGCACGATATCTTTCCCCATTATTAAGAATCTTGTATAATTTTCATTATCGTCTTGAATATTCTCTTTTAAAATTTCAAGATTATATATTTCAGCACTTAGTTTTGATGCTATTGCAGCTTTACTTTTATCTTTTGCCTCTGAAATATATTTGGCAGATCCTGCTGTATCTGCTCTTACGTTACCTGATAAGTTACTTTTTTTTAAAAATTCAGAAGCTTGGCTCAATGCTTGAGCATGAGAGTAAACATTTTTGATATCCTTTAATTTAGAACCTTTAATGCCTATTAGATTGTGATTAATTGGATAAAAGATTTCTTCATAAATGTTCAGTCTGTATTTAAATATTAAATATTCTACTCCAATGTTTCCTGTTGTTTTGTTTGATTCGGGTATAATCGCTCTTATATTACTGTTTTTACTTGCCCTCTCAAAACATTCATCAAATGTTTTACAGGGAATGGTCTCTATGGTTGGATGCAGATATTTGGCGCAACTCTCACTATAACTTCCTGCAATGCCCTGATAAACTATCTTCATTATATTATTTTTTAAAAGATTTTATGTAATCTTCTAGATCTTTTTTTGTGTCAATACCACTAGAAAAATAGTTTGCCAATATTACATTGATTTTCATATTATTATCAGTAGCTCTATGCTGCTCCAGTTTTTCTTTAGTTTCATTTTCGGTTTTTTCAAAATTTACAAATTTTTTTAAAGCTGAATACTTATATAGATATATTCCAAAATGATGATAAATGTTGCTAGAGCTATTTTCTTTAATTACTCTATGAAAATTTAAAGCTTCTGATGCTGAATTATAAGATATTTTATCTTTTGTAATAACTTTTACAATGTTTTCGTCATCATAATCTTCTTTTTTTTCAATGTTGAATGCCAATGTTGAAATATTGAAGTTATTTTCTTTTGATAATTTATTTAAGTTTCTAATATCTAAAGGATTAATCATTGGTTCATCGCCTTGGACATTCATAATAAAATCTATATCTTTTAAATCTAGTTTCTGGGAAGCTTCAAATACTCTATCTGTTCCAGTTGTGTGATTTATGTCTGTCATTATAACTTTACCCCCATTTTTTTTTACTTCCGAAGCAATTGCCTCGTCACATGTTGCTACATAAACTTCTCCTATTTGGCTTTGTATAGCTTTTTCATATACATGCATAATTAGAGTTTTGTTATTAATTTTTATTAATGGCTTCTGAGGGAGTCTTGTTGATGCTAATCTTGAGGGAATTATTATAATTGAATTACTCATATATTCATATTTTATGCGTCTTTGAGACGCAAATTTATAAATTAAATTTCTTATAAATTTTGTTTAACATGTTATACGACCATATTAAAAAAAAATAATGGATTCATTTGAAATAAACAAAATTATTGCTGCTGTACTTCTTATAGCATTACTTGTGATTGGAATTGGCAAAATTTCAGATATTGCTTTTCACGTAGATAAACCAGATAAATCGGCTTACAAAGTAGATATTCAGGAAAGCAGCCAAATTTCAAATTCAACAGCAGAAAAAATTGAGGAAAAAGTTGATATATCTGCATTACTTGCATTAGGAGATGTTTCTCATGGAGAGAAAGTTTTCAAAAAATGTTCTGCTTGCCATTTAGTAAATAAGGGAGGAGAGAATAAAATCGGACCTGCTTTGTATGGTGTAATAGGAAGAAAAGTTGCATCAAAACAAGATTATAAATATTCAAAAGCAATGGCGGCATATGACAAAAATTGGACATTTGAAGAGATGAATGGTTATTTAAAAAAACCGCAAAGTTATATTAAGGGAACTAAGATGGCATTTGCTGGATTAAGAAAAGAAAGAGACAGGGCATCAGTAATTTTGTATCTTAATCAAAATTCAGATAATCCTCTACCTTTACCTTAGTTTGCCAAAACAATACAATAGAATACTTTTTTGAACATGAACTCTGTTCAATGCTTGTTGCCAAACATGAGAATTTTTTCCTAAAAATACACTCTCCTCAACTTCATCTCCTCTTGGTAAGCAATGCAAAAAAATACAATTTTTTTTTGTATATTTAAATATCTCTTTTTTAATTTTGAATTTTTGAAACTGTTGTTTTTTTCTTTTTTTGTTCACTTTATCATTTAGAGATATTACTTTGTCAGAAAAAATTACATCTGCATTCATAGCCGCTTTTTTTGGATCATGATAAATAAAGATTTTTTTCTTATTTTTTCTTACCCAATTTTTAACCTTCTTACCTGGTGCAAATTTTTTTGGACACCCAATACTTAATCTAAATGAAAATTTAACAGATGCAGCGATTAAGCTATCCAAAACATTATTGGAGTCTCCAATCCAACAAATTTTTAATTTTGATATTGGTTTTTTTTTTATTTCCTCAACAGTAAAAATATCTGATAGTGCTTGAGTTGGATGAGATGATGGACTTAAACCGTTAATTATTGGGATAGTTAGATGCTTCTGAAAGTCTTCAATTTTTCTATCATCATCAGTTCTCAACATGAAACCATCACCATATTTAGATAAAATTTTAGCAGTATCAGCAATCGTCTCACCACCTTGTCCAAGATGAAGTTCGTTAGATCTAAGTGTCAATGTTCCTCCTCCAAGCTGTTTTATTGCTAAATAAAAGCTTATTCTAGTCCTTGAACTAGGCTTCTCAAACATTTGGACTAACATTTTTCCTTTTAAAGGAGCTCCTTTATCTACTTCTAGAGTACTTAATTTTTTCCTTAGTTTTTTTCTTTTTTTTGCATCAGCAATTATCCTTCTTAAATCTTTTGAGGGAATATCTTTCAAATTAATAAAATGTTTCATTTTAATTTAATTCATTACAAACTTTGTTAATCACTTTAAGAGCTATGTCGATTTCACTTTTTTTTACGTTTAATGGTGGAAGTATTCTTACAACATTTTCTGCTGCCCTAATTGTTAATAATTTATTTTCCATTAATTTTTTAATAAAAAACGTTTGATCATCAAAAAGTTGAAGGCCTATTAACAAACCAACTCCCCTTACTTCTTTAATAAGTTTGGGGTATTTTTTTTTTAATTTCTCCAAATTAGTTATAAAATAATTTGACATTTTGTTTACGTTATTGAGTAAATTATTGTTAATTTGATCTAAAACAGCATTGCCTACAGCCATTGCAAGAGGATTTCCACCAAATGTAGAACCATGAGTACCTGGTATCATAGATTTAGCAACTTTTTTTGTCATCAAAACTGCCCCAATAGGAAAACCTCCACCAATTCCTTTTGCTATAGGCACTATATCTGGTTTAACTTTTGAGTATTCAAAAGCAAAAAATTTGCCAGATCTTCCAATGCCACATTGAACTTCATCTAGTATTAAAAGTATTCCTTTTTGGTTACATAATTTTCTTATAGCTTTGACGCACCAACTAGGTATTACTTTAATGCCTCCTTCTCCCATGACAGTTTCAATCATAATAGCAGCAGTATTTTTATTAATTAACTTTTTTAGTTTCTTATGATCTCCAAAGTCAAAATGATCAAAACCAGGTATTTTTGGCCCAAATCCTTGTGTCATTTTTTTGGAGCCACTTGCATGAATTGCAGCAATTGTTCTCCCATGAAATGAATTTTTTATACAAATTATTCTATTTTTATTTTCTTTTCCAATTGAGTAGAAATATCTTCTAGCAACTTTAATCGCTGCTTCTGTAGCTTCCGCACCGCTATTCTGAAAAATAACAGAGTCTGCAAAAGTTTTTTTAACCAATCTGCTAGCTAATTTTTCTCCCTCTGGTATTTTAAAGGCATTAGATACATGCCAAAGTTTTTTTGATTGTTTATTAATTGCATTAATAAGTTTTTTATTTGAGTGCCCTAAAGAATTGACTGCAATGCCTTGAACAAAATCTAGATATTTTCTACCTTTAGCTGTTATAAGAAAACTACCTTTGCCTCTTACAAATGATAAATTTTTTCTTTTATAATTAGGTGCTAAAGCGCTCATATTTACTTATATTTTTTTTTAATACATTTGAAAGTTTAATTTGCAACCACAAGTTATAAATCTAGTTTTTTTGTTGAAAAATATTAAAAAATACTTGTTTTAAATCTAGAATATGCAAGATCATGTTATTTATAATTAGATTAACACTAAATGTAGTATTATTTATGAGTTGGACTGACGAAAAAGTAAATAAATTAAAAGAACTTTGGGGTAAAGGTCAAACAGCTAGTCAAATTGCTGAGATAATTGGTGGAGTTTCTAGAAATGCAGTTATTGGAAAAGCTCACCGTCTAAATCTCTCATTAAAAATAAAAACAAAAACAGTATCGAACAAAAATAAAAACGCTTTTAGAGTAAATAATGAAACCAGTTTCAAAGGAAGAAGGGGAAAGTTCAAGTCACTTCTCTTAAACAAGGATTTCGAACCTGCAAAAAATCTTAGTTTAGAGCAACTTACTGATGATACTTGCAAATATATGGAAGGAAATCCAAATGAAAAAGATGCAAGCTTTTGTGGAAGAAAAAACGTAGAGAAATTTTCTTATTGTCCCTTGCATTTAATGATTGTATTTCAGCCTAAAGGAAAAAAAGAGGAATTGGTTGAGAAAGATGAAGATATGCCAAAATTTATTCAAAAAAAAATTAAAACAGCTTAATCTAATAATTTTTTTTTAGCTCTATCGAATTCCTCATCTGATATAGTTCCTTCTTTTCTCAAATTGTTGAGTTTATTAATTTCATCCGATATTTTTAAATTATTTTCATCAATTTCGTAAGCATCATTATTTTCAAGCTCTTCTTTATTGTTAGTGCTGTCATTAGTATTTCTTCTTGCCTCGATCCCCATACTAATTGGTTTTGCTGCAATAAATATTACTGCTATTAATAAAAAAGCACAGATTCCTATAACTAAATATGTCATTTTGTTTTTTTTAAATTATTATCTTTAGCATATTGTCCACCCGATCTCCAATTATAAGAATATTTTTCTACTTCTAAATCAAATTTTCTAGTTGTTTGAAAACCCAAATCATAATTGGTTTTATAAATTCCTGAACTACAATTATCATATTTTAGTAAATTAAGTTGATCTTCGGTAAGTAACGGTTTAGGAAATAATTGTAATATTTTAGCTGAAAGTTTTGCAATTGGCAAAGGCAATGGGAGTAAAAATCTTTTCTTATCAATTGCATTTAACAATTTTTGCATTATTTCTTTAAAAGATAAAACCTCAGGACCTACACATTCCATTATTATACTTTTATTTTGACTTTCAATTAAATTATAAATTATATCAACTAGATCAGTTACATGGATAGGTGCAAATTTTGTTTTTCCATTATAGTATATGGGCATTATAGGTAGAATATTAAGCAAGGACATAAAATTTGTGGTAAAATTATCATCAACCGAATAAACAATTGATGGTTTAAGTATTATATGGTTCTTAAAATTTTTGATTATTTTTTTTTCGCCAATAAGTTTACTATTTGCATATTTGCTATCTCTAGATTCTTCAATTCCCAAAGCTGACAAATGTATGAACTTTTCTAAAGAATATTTTTTAGCTTTTTGTGATAGCAAGTCAGGTAAATCTGTGTGAATTAATTTAAACTGACCTTTGCTTTTCTCATATAATATACCAATTAAGTTAATGCAGATTGATACACTCTTCATTAATTCATCTATTTTATCGCCGTTAAAATTTTTCAATTCTACTAATTTTAAGTATCCTGGATTTGCTTGAGTTTTTAATATATAGCCAGTTCGGTGTATATTGCGGGTGACTGCAGTAATCTTATAGTTATTTTTAGTGAGCTTTCTTATTAGATTTCTGCCTATTTGGCCAGATGCACCGAAAAGTAGAATTTCTTTTTGTTTCATATATATATTTATTAAATGACTTTAGATATTAAATTACACAAAGATGATTTGCCAGATCAATTAGCTTTAGGTGACAAAATAGCAGTAGATTGTGAATTTATGGGCCTGAATGTTGAGAGGGATAGTCTGTGCCTTGTTCAAATTTCAACAGGTAACAATGATGCTCATATTGTCAAATTAAATAGAGAAACATATAATGCACCTAATCTAAAAAGCATTCTAAAAAATAAAAACATTAATAAAATATTTCACTATGCAAGAGCTGATTTATTATTTATTAAAAAATATCTTAATGTTGATGTTGTAAACGTTAATTGCACCAAGATAATGAGCAAAATTGCAAGAAGTTACAGCGATAAACATGGTCTAAAAGATTTAATCAAAGAGTTTACTGGAAATGATATCAGTAAAAATTTGCAATCATCCGATTTTGGAGGAGACTTATCTGAAAAGCAATTGCAATATTGTGCTAAAGATGTGGTTTTCTTACACAAAATATTTTATTCTTTAGAAAAAATATTGATTAGAGAAAAAAGAGATAAATTGTATTATGAAACTGTAGAATTTATTAACACTAGAGTTAATTTAGATATTGCATCTTTTACTACTGATATTTGGTCTCACTGAATGAATAACAAAAAAATTCAAGAAATTGGCAAAAGCGTAATTCAGTTTGAAATTGACGCTCTAAAAAATTTAAAAAAACATATAGGAATTAATTTTAATAAAATATTAAAAATAATACTTAATTGTAAGGAGGGAAAAGTTATTATATCTGGAGTTGGAAAAAGTGGTATTATAGGAAAAAAATGGGCAGCAACGTTGTCATCAACTGGAACTCCTGCTTTCTTTTTAGATGCATCTAGTGCTAGTCATGGAGATATGGGACAAATAACATCAAAAGATTTAGTTATATTAATAAGTAATAGTGGGGAAAGTGATGAACTAAAAAATATTATTCAATATACTTCAAGAAATAGGAATATTAAATTAATTGGAATTACATCAAAAAAAGATTCAGTTTTGTATAAAAATTCTGATGCTTCTTTTCTGTTGCCAAATATAAAAGAGGCAGGTCTAGAAAATATAGTACCAACATCCTCAACAACGGCGCAATTAGCTTTGGGAGATGCAATAGCAATAGCCTGCATGAAAAACAAAAATTTTACCAAATTAGATTTTAAAAAATTTCACCCTAGCGGATCATTATCTATAAAACTTAAAACTGCGGGTGATTTAATGATAAAAGGAAACAAAATTCCTAAAATAAAGGAAAATACTATTATGAGAAAAGCCATCAAAATAATAAATAGCAAAAAACTAGGAGTATTAATTATAACAAAAAAAAATGGGCATACATGTGGGATAATAACTGATGGTGACATTAAAAGAATAGCTCAGAAATACTCTAACTTTGATAGTATTGAAGTAAAAAAGGTTATGAAAAAAAATCCACTAAGTATAAATGAGAATACATTAGCTGCTTCTGCATTGTCTCTGATGAACTTAAAAAAGATTACATCTTTATGTGTGCATAAGAAAAAATTAAAAAAAAAAACAATCGGATTATTACATATGCATGACATTTTAAGATCAAATATAAATTAATGTCTATAAAATCACTGCTTCAAGTAATATTATTTTTATTAATCATTATAATAATTGGGGGTATTTATTTTTTATATTTTTATTCTGGACCGATTAAAAATAAAGAAGTTGTTGTAAATGAACTTGATTTACAAAAATCTGAAAATAAAAAGGAAATTATAGCAACCCAAGAAATATTAGAAGGAATTAATACTAAACAAAATAAAGAAATCGAGAAAGTCGTTGATATTTCTAAAGAAAATTTCAATAAGAGTAAAAATTCAATTAAGGAAGAAAAAAATAAAGAATTTTCAAACAAAGAAAAGACTAATAAAAATTTAGAAAATTTCACAAAAAATATTGAATATGTAACTACCAATAAAAATGGTGATGTCTTTAAAATTATAGCTGAGTATGGAAAAACTAATTTGCAAGATAGTAATATTTTAGATCTTGTGAATGTTGATGGTTCAATTGTATCTGCTGATCGACCAGATATATACATTTCATCAATTTATGCCGAATACAACTATTCTAATAGAAACTCTAAATTTTATAAAAATGTTAAAATTAAGTATGATAATAAAATTATTAAATGTGATAATTTAGATTTAAATATTATTGATAATATTGCAGTTGGATACAACAATGTTACTGTTGAAGACAATAATTCCTTTATGAAAGCAAATAAAATCACTATGAATATGTTAACTAAAGATATAAGTATAAATTCTGACAATAAAATTGAGATAACGACAAATTAATGGCATTAATTAAAAAATTTCGAATACAAAGTTATAAAACATCTTTACCTATTGTTGAATTAAAGAATATTTCAGTATTTTATAATAAAAGGCAAATCATAGATAATTTAAATTTAAAAATAAATAAGCAAGAAATACTAGGTATGCTGGGTCCAAATGGAGTTGGTAAATCAACTATATTTAATCTGATTACTGGCTTGAAAGACCCAAATTATGGAGAAATATATATTGATGGAACAAAATCCACAAAACTTCCAATTAATGAACGTTTTACAAAATTTAAATTAGGTCTAGTTCCACAATATGGTGGTTTAATACATGATTTAACTTTAAATGATAATTTAAATCTAGTCTCCGAAATACATATTAAAGATAAAGAATTAAGAGAGCATAAAGTTAATAAATTGATAAGTCAATTTGAGTTTGAGTCTTTATTGAAGATAAAATCAAAAAATTTATCAGGTGGTCAAAAGAAAAAATTGGTAATTGCAATGGCATTAATTAATGATCCAAAAATTTTACTTTTAGACGAACCTTTCGCGGCTTTAGATATTTTAACAATTAAAATGCTACAAGAAATAATACTTAATTTGCAGTCTTCTCAAGAAATTTCCATAGTTGTTTGCGATCACCAAGCTAGAGATCTTTTAAATTGTGTAGATAGGGCAATTATACTTTCTAATGGAAAAGTAATTGCATCAGGAAGTCCAAACGAGGTGATAAGTAACAAAGATGCTAAGACGATGTATTTTGGAGATGAATTTAATATAAGCTAATTCATCAATGAAAAATTACGTAATAATAAAAAAAAAAATTAAGAGTTTTAATAATGCGATTAATGTAAGTGGGGATAAAAGTATATCAATAAGGTGTGTACTATTAGCCTCTCAAGGCATTGGTTCATCAAAAATATATAATTTACTGGAGTCCGAGGACGTAATAAATTCATTAAAGTCTATTAAAAAATTAGGAATAAATTATAAAAAGATAAGTAACTATTACCTAATAAAAGGGCTTGGTCCAAATGGATTTAATACAAATAAGAAAATTAGTCTCAATGCTGGAAACTCTGGTACTTTTGCAAGGTTAATTCTAGGTTTACTTGTTAATGCTAATAATGAAATTAAAATAATAGGAGATAAAAGTCTTTCAATTAGAGATTTTTCTAGAGTGACAGAGCCTCTAAAAAAATTTGGAGCAATCATAAGTTCAAATAAAAATAATTTACCAGTCAAAATAAATGGTACAAATTTTTTAAGACCAATTAATTATGAAGAAAAATTAGGAAGTGCACAGTGTAAAAGCGCCGTAATTCTAGCTGCTATAAAAACCCCAGGTGTAACAAAAATAAAAGCAAAAAAATCAAGAGACCATACAGAGTTACTCTTAAAAAACTTAGGTTTTCCAATAAAAGTTAATCGGAAAAAAAATTTTGATTTTATAGAGATTAATGGACAAAATAATTTTAAAGGATTTGAATACACCGTTCCCGGAGATATTAGTTCATCTGCATTTTTTTTAGTTTTAACTCTTTTGTCTAAAGAGTCAAAATTGAAAATAAAGAATGTCAATGTAAACAAATCAAGAACAGGAATTATTAAGATTTTAAATATGATGAATGCAAATATACTTTTAAAGAATAAAAAGATATACAAAGGTGAAGCAGTTTCAGATATTTATATAAAAAGCAAAAATAATCTTAAGGGTATAAGATGCCCAAAAAGTTTAAACAGTTCAGCAATTGACGAGTTTCTATTAATTTTTTTAGTAGCTGCAAAATCTAAAGGAATTTCATCTTTTAAAAATTTGACTGAATTAAATAAAAAAGAAAGTCCTAGATTAGATATAGCAGTAAGTTTTTTAAAAAGAATTGGGATAAAGGTAATAAGAAATAATGATGATATTAAGATATATGGTAATTCTAAGCTAGAGTTAAGTGGTAAATTTATTATCAACAATTTCAAAAAGGATCACAGAGTTTTTATGATGTCTTGTATAGCTGCATTAACTCTTGGGGGTAAATGGAAAATTTATGATAAAGATTCCATAAATTCTTCTTTCCCAAAATTTTTGAAATTAATAAAAAAACTTGGTGCTAAGATAAATTGAATAAAAGAAAAAATATTATTACTGTCGCAATCGACTCACCAGCCGCAGCTGGTGCTGGAACACAAGCTAAATTTATAGCAAAGGAATATAATTTGTTGTATTTAGATACCGGAAAAATTTATAGACTTATCGGTAAAATAAAATTAACTGCTGGTAAAAAATTCAATCACAGTTTTATTAAAAAAAAAATTAGCAAAATTAAAATTAGTCAGCTGAATAACACAAAATTAATTTCAGACGATATAGCAAAATGTGCATCGATTGTTGCTAAAGATAACAATATAAGAAAATTAGTAAAAAAATTTCAATTAAATTGTGCTTACAATCCTCCAAAAAAATATTCTGGATCTGTTCTTGACGGAAGAGATATCACTTCTGTAATTATGAAAGATGCGATGTTTAAATTTTATATTACTGCAAATTTAAAAATTAGGGCAAAACGTAGGTATAAAGAATTTAAAAAATTAAAAAAAAAGATTAGTTATAAAGAAGTTCTAAAAAGCCTGAGAAAACGCGACTATTTGGATAAAAATAGAAAGCATAGTCCATTGAAAAAAACACAAGATTCAATCTTGATTAATACTTCTAAATTAAGTAAGAAAGCGTGCTTTATTAAAATAAAGGAAATAATTGATAACGAAATAAATACTTAATGGAAATTTACAAAGATCTAAAGTCACCAGAAATTCAGCATTTTGAAAAACTACTAAACTCTCAACTATCAAAAAATAAAATAGAAGAGGGAAAAATTATAGATGGTAAAATTACTAAAATAACTGAAAAGTTTGTATTCGTTTTTATACCTGGATTAAAAAGTGAACCAATTGTGGATATAAATGAACTAAAAATAATTGGTTTAAAAGATAGGATTTTAGTCGGAGAGAATATACCAGTTTTATTAGAAAAAATTGAAGATAAGAATGGAGAAGTGGTTGTATCTGCGATAAAAGCTCAAAAGATTAAAGGATGGTACGAATTAGAGAAAGCGTACGAGAATAATGAATCTATAGTGGGTAAAATTACTAGCAAATGCAAGGGCGGAGTTATAGTTGAGCATAGCGAAACTGGCTCTTTGATGTTTTGTCCGGGATCCCAAATCAGTGACAAGCCTCTAAAAAGTATAGATCATTTAATAGGAGTAGAGCAAAAATTTGCAATTATAAAATTAGACAAACTAAGAGGAAATGCATGTGTTTCGAGACGACAAATTGTTTCTTCTAACAAGAGGGAAGATAAAGCAAAAATAATTGAAAAATTTAAGGTTGGAGATATTATCAAAGACGCTGTAGTTAAAGGATACTCTTCCTTTGGATGTTTTTTTGAAGTTAATAACGAGATTGATGTTTTGGTCCATTTACAAGAAATTTCTTATTCAAGAGTTAATCACCCCGATGAAATATTTAACATTGGTGAAAAACACGATTTAAAAGTTATCTCTATTGATAATGAAAAATTACAAATTGGTTGTTCAATAAAACAATTATCTCCTGACCCATTTGAGCATATTAGTAATTACAGAATTGGTGAAAAATATAAAGTTAAGGTTGATAAAATAACTGATTATGGATGTTTTTGCTCTCTAGAGCCAGGTCTTAGCACTTTATTACATAGTAGTGAAATGAGCTGGACGAAGAGAAATATAATACCGAAAAAATTATTTAAAGTAGGTGACATGATTGACTGTGTGATTACTGAGATTGATAAAGAAAAAAGAAGAATTGCAATTTCACATAAATTAACAATAGAAAATCCCTACGTCACATTTGAAAACAAATATCCAGAAGGTAGTGAGGTTGATGGTATTGTTTCAAGCTCAAACGAATATGCTCTATATGTTAAACTTGATGATTTTGAAATCGATGGATTCTTACATGCAAATGATTTGAGTTATACAAACAATCCGGAAGAAGAATTAAAGAAATTTAAAAAAGGTGATAAATTAAAAGTTAAGATTCTTGAAATTAAAAAAGATGAGCAAAAAGTTAGGGTTGGACTTAAACAGTTAGGCAAAGATCCTTTTGATTGGTTTAGTAATAAAAAAATAAATGATATAATAACAGTGCTTGTTATTTCCTCAGATAATAAAGGATTAGTAGTCAAACCAGAAAATTGCGAGCTCGAATTTCTAATTAAAAAATCGAACATTGCAGTAAATTCATCAGATGCAAGACCATCAAGGTTTGTTGGTGGAGAAAGAATTGATGCAGCTATAGCTGAGCTGAATAAAGATAAGAGAAAAGTAAGCTTGAGCATTAAACTACTTGAGGAGTTGCAAAATAAAGAGGCAGTGTCAAAATTTTCTAGTCCTTTAAGTGGCAAAAACTTGCCTTTTTCGTCTTTATCTGAAAAATTAGATGATAAAAAAAACAATAAAAAGGACGAAGAGTAAATAGTTGCCAACAAAAAAGTCAGACCTATTAGACCAACTATCAGATAACTATCCAAATTTTTTTAGAAAAGATTTACTCAAACTTATAAATATTTTTGTAATTGAAATTAAAAATTCTTTGAAAAGAAAAGAAAGAGTTGAATTGAGAGATGTTTTTTCATTAGAACCAAAATTACAAAAATCTAAATATGCAAGAAATCCAAAAACAAATGAGAGAATTTTTATCGAAGAGAAATATAGTATTAATTTTAAATCATCTAAATATTGGTCAAAAAAAATAAATGATAAAAAATAAAGTTTTTGTTGCTTGTGATACGACGGATATTAGAAAAATTAAAGAGATTATAAAGGAAACTCAAAATACGAAATTATTTTTTGGTTATAAATTTGGATTGGAGTTTTTAAACTCAAAAAATGGGAGAAAATATATAAAATCATTAAAAAACCAAACCACATTTGGTGATTATAAATTTTCAGATATTCCAAACACTTGCTCATCAGCAATAAGAGCTGTCAGTGATTTGAACTTTAATTATCTAACAGTTCATATAAGTTCTGGCTTAGATGCTTTGAGGGCAGCAAAAAAAGTTTCTAAAACAACTAAACTGATAGGTGTAACAATATTGACTTCATTAAATAATAAATCGTTAAAAGAAATTGGATACAACAAAGATGTAAAAAAATTAGTACTTCATCAAGCTAGATTAGCAAATAAAGCAAAGCTAGACGCTATTGTTTGCAGCGGACAAGAAATTAAAATAGTGAAACGTGTATTCAAAGGAGAGATCATAACACCTGGGATTAGATTTAGTTCAAGAAATGATGACCAGAAGAGAATATTAACTCCAAAAAAAGCTTATGAAAACGGGGCTGACTGGTGTGTTATAGGTAGAAATATAACAAAAGGGAATATCAAAAAAAATATTCAATCATTAATTAATCATCTAAATCAATGATTAAGGGTTTAAAGATTTGTGGTATCTCTGAACCTAAAACTTTAAACTACATATTAAATCATCCTTATCCACCAAAATTTATTGGCTTTATAACTAATTACGAAAAAAGTAAAAGATTTGTTGAGTACAGCAAATTAAAAGACTTAATTAATGTTGACAAAAAACAAATAAATTTTGTTTCAGTACTTGTAAATCCATCTGATCAAGTTTTAGAAAAAATAAAAAATTTAAATTTTGATTACTATCAACTCTATGACGTGGACCCTGAAAGAACGAAAGAAATTAAAATAAAATATGGAATAAAAATAATAACTGCAATTACAGTTTCTGGAAAAGATGACGTAATTAAATATAAAAATTACTTAGAGATATCAGATATAATTTTATTTGACTCAAAAGGATATCATAAATCCGAAGGTTTTGATCATAAACTGATAGATATTGTGCCAAATGAATTAAATAAAATGATTGCAGGTAATATACAAATAGAAGATATTTCTAATTTTAAAAATAAAAACTTCATTATAGACCTGAGTGGATCAATAGAAGATTCTAATGGAAAAAAAGATATAAATAAAATTGAGAAATTGTTAAATTTATTTAAAAAAATATGAAAATTAAAAAAAAGATTCCACTAATAGATCAGGCTAGCAAACTTGGTTTTTGGGGTGGAAAGTTTGGGGGCAACTATGTTCCTGAAACATTAAAAAAACCAATAGAGGATCTAGAAATTCTATTCAATAAGTTGAAAAATGACAAAAGGTTCATTGCTGAAAGAGATAAATATTTTAAGAATTGGGTTGGTACTCCTACTCGATTTATAAAGTTAGAAAATCTAACAAATCATGTAGGAGGGGCTCAAATTTGGTCTAAAGTTGTATCAGATGCAAATGGAGGGGCACACAAAATATACAATGCTACTGTACATTGTCTGCTTGCCAAACGATCTGGTAAAAAATTTATTATTGGGGATACTGGCGCTGGTTATGCAGGTAAAATGTTGAGCATGGCTGCTAAAAAGTTTGGTTTAAAATGCAAGATTTTTATGGGTGCAAAAGATATTGCGAGACAACAACCCAACGTAAAAGCTATGAAAAAAAATGGAGCTGAAGTAATACCTGTATACTCAGGGAGTCAAACACTTGTTGATGCTGTTTCAGAATGTATGAGATTCTGGGTTGCCAATTGTGATACGACGGCAATGTGTGTTGGGAGCACGGTAGGACCAGCTGTGTTTGTTCGTATTTGTGGATGGAGTACTAGTCAAATTTCAAGAGAGTTAAAAGTACAATTAATTGACGAGTTTGGATCAATACCAAAAAAATTAAAACTTTATAATTGTGTTGGTGGTGGAAGCTCTAGTTTTGGTTTTTGGAACGAATTTATGGATTATGATAAAAAAAAGTGCGAATTTATTGGCGTGGAAGCTGGTGGACCAGCAAAAAGTAAAAAACATGCAGCACCTTTAACTTATGGTTCAAAAATTGGAATTCTTCATGGTGCAGCTCAATATGTTAATCAAGACCCGGATGGACAGATAGAAGAAACTGAGTCAATTTCTGCAGGACTTGATTATCCTGGAATATCTCCACTTCATTGTTTTTTAAAAGATACGAAACGTGCAAGATACACTGCAGCAAGCGATGAAGAAGCTTTAAGCGCCTATAAAATTGTTACTAAGTTTGAAAAACTAAGACCTTCTCTTGAACCAAGTCATGCTTTTTCAGTCGCTATAAAAGAGGCAAAAAAATTGAGTAAAGATACTATAGTGGTAGTTAATAGTTGTGGTGATGCGTATAAGGATAGAGAAATTTTAAAAAAAAGATTGGGAAAAAAATATGTCTAACCCGATTAGTCTTGCTTTTAAAAAAGCGAAACAAGAAAATAGAGCCGCTCTATTAACCTATACTGTTGCAGGAGATAGTTCAAAAAAACAATCATTAGATATATTAAATTCAATTTCAAAAAGCGCAGATATTTTAGAATTGGGTGTGCCGCACAACACTCCAGTAGCAGATGGTAGTCAAATCCAAACAAGTTCATATAGAGCGATTAAAAATGGGATTAGAATGAATGATATTTTTAAAATCGTAAAAGACTTTAAAAAATCAAATAAAAATAAACCAATTATATTGATGGGATATTTTAATATGATTTTTCAATATGGAGAAAATAAATTTTTAAATAAATGTAATTCTTCAGGTGTAAATGGATTAATAGTTGTAGACTTGCCTTGGCCAGAAAATAAGGATTTTGCTAAGAAATGTAAAAAAAAATCTATTTATTTTATTCAGCTTTTATCACCAACAACAACGAAAAAAAGGCTTAAAAAAATTATAAAAGATTCACATCCTATGAATTATTTTATATCAATGTTGAGTACAACTGGTGGTAAACTAAAAGTTTCACCTAATGATATATTAAAAAATTATACCAAAATAAAAAAAATTGATCCAAAGAAAGAAATTGTTATTGGTTTTGGAATCACTGAAAAAACAATTGGCAAACTCAAATCTGCAGATGGAGTAGTTGTTGGAAGTGCTATTTGTAAGGAAATTAGCAAGAGTTTAGAGCATAGACAAAATCCTGTCACAAATGTAAGTAAGCTAGTAAAAAAATTAAAAAGTAAAATTCTATGAACTGGATTACAAAAGCTTTAAGTTTTGGTGAAAAAATTAAAAGAGTTTTAAAAAAAAGACCATCAAAAGAGGATATAGCAAACTCAGACTGGACAAGTTGTTGTAAAGGCCCGATATTAAAAAAAGATCTTGAAGAAAATTTATGGGTTTGCAACTCGTGTGGAAAACATCATAGAATTAATTGTCGACAAAGATTTGATATTATTTTTGGAAGAAATGCTTACGAAATACTTGATACGCCAATTCCTGTAGAAGATCCCCTTGGATGGGTAGATACAAAATCTTATAAAGATAGATTGAAATCTGCGCGAAAGAAAACTAATCAAAATTCAGCAGTGATGATTGCTAAAGGAAGAATAAATGGTGTCGAAGTAACAGCTGGAGCAATAAATTTCGAGTTTATTGGTGGTTCTGTTGGAGCTGCAGAAGGTGAAGCAATTATTTATGGTGTTCAACACGCTATTGATAATCAAACACCATTTGTTTTCTTTCCTTGTGGTGGTGGACAAAGAATGTTTGAGTCTCCTATTGCACTTGCAAATATGACAAGAACTACACTCGCTATTAATGAGCTCAAAAAAAATAATCTTCCTTATTTAGTTTGTTTTACAGACCCAACAGCTGGTGGAATTACTGCATCTTTTGCAATGTTAGGTGACATTCATTTTGCTGAACCTGGGTGTTTAATAGCCTTTGCGGGAAAAAGAGTTATACAAGCAACAGTAAAAGAAGAACTTAGTTCAGACTTTCAAACATCTGAGTTCGTCGAAAAGCATGGATTTGTCGACAGAATAGTTGAACGAAAAGATTTAAAAACTGAAATAAGCTTACTATTATCAATATTGTTAAAAAAAGATAACGCGGTAAATGAAAAGCAAACAAATGAAACTTCAGACAATATTGAACCGCTTGCAAAAGCTGCATCCTAAAGAAATCGACCTAAGTCTAGATAGAGTTAAAAATCTTTGTAAAAAATTAGGTGATCCTCAAAAAAAATTAAAATACATATCTGTAGTTGGAACAAATGGAAAGTATTCAACTATACAGGTAGTAAGATCGATTTTAAAAACAGCTAATATAGATTGTAATATTTATACTAGTCCACATATTCAAAAAATTAATGAGAGATTTATTTTTAATGACGAAGAAATATCTGACGATAACTTGTCTAAGTTATTAATAGAAGTTGAAAATGTTAATAATGGAGAACAAATAACTTACTTCGAAATATTAACTGCAGCATATTTTTATCATGCAAGTAAATTCAAAGACAAAATAAATATTATAGAAAGTGGTCTATTTCATAGATTTGATGCAACAAATATTATTGATACTAATTTATCTAGTATTGTTACTTCAATAGGTTTAGATCATTTAGACTGGTTGCCAAAAAATGAGAAAAATATTGAAAAAATTGTTTATGAAAAAACCTCATCCCTATTAAATTCTAGTATTGTAGTTAGCAAACAAAGCTCGGATGAAACCTTAAATTTAATAAAAAAAACAATTAATAATAATCAATCAAAAAAAATCATTTATAAAGATGATTTTAATTATTCATTAAGTGAGAATGGTTTTATTTATTATGAGGATGAATATGGTGGTTTAAAATTACCAAAACCAAACCTATTAGGTAATTTTCAAATTGACAATTGTGCGACAGCTATTGCTACAGTAAGAAATTTACAACTGGGAGTAAAAGATGAAAATATTAAAGAAGGTATTACTAGGATAAAAAGTATTGCAAGACTTCAAGAAATTAAATCTGGAAAGCTTAAAAATATTTGTAAGGATAATAGATTATATTTAGATGGCTCACATAATCCTTTAGGTGCAAAAGCTCTTAATGAATATTTAAATACTCTTGATTGTAAAAAACATTTAATTCTTGGAATGATGTCTAATAAAGATCACGAAGAATATTTAAGCAAATTTAATAATATATCTTCCATAACAACAATTGATATTCCTAACCAACCGAATGCTATCAAAGGAATAGATCTAAAGAAAAAATTAAATAAATATACCAATGTTAGTTACAAAAAATCTATTGAAGAAGCTCTTATTTCCGTAAATCCAGAGAAAGACGATTTGATAATGATAACTGGATCTTTATATCTCGCTGGTGAGCTACTAAATTTGAATTAAATATTTTCTTTTATAAAAGCAACTATATCGCTCTTCGGTGTAGCTCCAACTTTAGTTGCTTTTAATTCGCCACCTTTAAATAAAAGCATTGTAGGAATTCCTCTAACACCATACTTAGTAGGCATGTTAGGTTCTGAGTCTATGTCATGTTTCGCAATGACAACATCATTTGCCATTTCCTCCGAAATTTCTTCTAAGATTGGTCCAACCATTTTACAAGGTCCGCACCATTCAGCCCAAAAGTCTACTAAAACAGGTTTCTCATTTTTTAAAACTTGTTCTTCAAATTTTTCGTCTGTAACTTTTAATGTTGCCATTAGCTTTATATATAAACAAAAATTTTTTTATCAACAGTTAAAAAAAAAATGTTAAAATTATCCACATTAAACATTTTCATACTTTTTCTGTATTGACATTGCATATTCATTAAATTCATCGAGTAATGCAAGCTTTTCAGAATCATTCTCATTGGTATATTTTTCTCTCAAAGTATCAATTTCTGTGTAAAGAGTTGGAATTGTCCACCATTTTTCTTTCTTTTCACTCAAAATTCGCTTTGCTATTTCTCGTTTAATTGATTTAAGCATGCTATCGGGCAGAACTTCGGGTGCCTCTTGATATATAATTTTTTTTCCAAATCCTACTAAACGATTATCATCAAATTTATCTAGTAATTTAAGTTTATCTTTCCAAGAAGCTGCATGCCATGTGGGAAATAAAGCAGTATCTTTGTTGGATGTAAATTTAGTGTAAATGCTTTCTTCAGCATATATATCTTCTTGTGTTTTAGATTGCTCTTTCTCTTCAGCTACCTCGCGTAATGCATGAAGTATATTTTGAGAAAATTTTTCATTATTTTTGACAATATCTGCCCGTTTATTAATTAAAGACTTATCCATAGCACTATATGGTTCTGCTTTCATGCCGTATTTTGCATCAACAATAATTGGGGCCTTATTAGATCTAATAGTTCTTAAGAACTTAGGAGACTTTTTCATTTCAACTTTAAGTTCATTTATTGATAAATTTAATAAAGGCTCAATATCGATCCTCAAGTCGAAAGCATAATACCAGCCAGCATATATTGGATGCATACAATATTTTTGATGAAGAGGCGCAACTAGATGAAGTCTAGATTTACCATAATAATATTCATTTAATGTAATAATTTCCCCTTTCTTAATTATGGTTTCAGTATCAGATTTATTTGCAGTTTTAAAAAAAGACTCCCAAGTCTCTGGCTGTTTTTTTTTGACAATGTTTAAAACTTTAGTAGTCATTATACTATCACTTAATGCGCTATGAGCATCAGTTGAATCTATACCTTGCATTCTAGCTAACGATTCTAATTTAAATACTGCATTGTTTTTTTCATTAAATTCTACTTCTAAAATTGAAGGGTCAATTGCATAAGCTGCACGAGCAATATTAATACCATCATGTCTTTTGTTTGGAGCAGCATTCGTTAAATATGGATACCTAATCCCTTTAAAAAACTCTTTTCTTATCATTTCATCATCGAATCCAATATTAGACCAACCAAGAAATACAGCTGGGCTCCATTTTTTAAATATTTTTTCAACCTCTGCTAACATTTGATAGTGAGAAAGATTAGTTTGAGTTAATTGCTTTATTGACGTTTTATTTACAATAAGTGCCATAGCCTGAAAGATTTCTCCTTCAGGTAAGCTGCATCTTAAATTAAATCTGTCTTTCTCTTTAAAATTCTCATCAACTAAAACCCCGCCAATTTCAATTATACTCCCAAAGTCCGTGCTTGCACTTGATGATTCTATATCCCAAATTGCTAAATTCATAATTTTATCCTTAAATTAGCTAATATTTTATGGGTTTTTGGAAAGTTTTTTAAAGACTTAACCATTAGCATATAAACGATTAGCTCAGGTATTAATAACTCTTTTATGGATAGGTTAAGTAAAGTCAAGATATATTATTCAATTCGTAAAACTTTTTAACCCTTCCTAAAAATAAATTTTGATACATTTCTAATTCAGCTCCCTCAATTTTAAATTCTTGGAACAAAATATCTTTTGTACATAATAATATTATTCCTGCTTTCATCTTAGTTCCATGAACAACATCATGAGCTAATGTATAGGCTCCTAATTGTAAAAAATAATCTTGAATGTATTCTACTTTTTTTGGTTTATTAGACTGTTTAAAATCTACTATAACATCTTTACCTTCGTATAATGCTATCATGTCAGCTGTTCCAGCATATTGATCTGGATAATATAAAGTTTCTTCCATTCCATATACTTCATTAAGTCTACCACTAATTCCTTTTTGAATAATTTCTTTAGCCATATTTTTATATTGCTCATTGCTTTCAAAAAAACTCTCATTAATTCTTCCCCTCAAGTAATCTTCTATGTAAGAATGCATTGAAGTACCCCTTGACGAAGCTTCTGTTTTAATTCTATTTGCTTCTTTAATTCCAACCCTTTCTTTCCAATTTGCAAGGGCTGCTTTCTCTTCTTCAGACTTTGTGGCAGATAAAATTGTTGTTACGCTTGGTAATTTATTTTCTCCTAACAAATACTTTCTGTATCCATCCTCTATTGATCTTGAAGACTTGGGATAATTAAATTTATTATTCCATTTCATTAATATATTTTTACTTGTACTATTTAGTTTAATGATTATCTAGTAATTATGGAAGCAATATTAGGAACAATAGTAGGCTTTATAGCATTTGGTATTATTTGGTTTTTTTTATTGAGACCAAAAAATGACCAAACATCTTCTGCAGAGTTAAAGATAAAAGAAGAAGAACTAAAAAAATCTCAAATTGATTTAGCTACAAGAGAAGCAGAAATAAAGGCTGCTGTTGAAGCTAAACAAAATTTAACTAGTCAACTTGAGGAAAAAAAGGATGAAGTAAAAGATCTTTACGAAAAGGTTGATGAAATTACAAAGGGTGTAACTGAATACAAATCTATATCTGAAAAAGCAATAAATAAACATGATGAAGCAATAGCGCGTCATACAAATTGGTGGGAAAAACTTACGACAAATATCACTTATCAAGGAAAATTTAATCAAGAGATTTTAGAAAATCTTTTAACAAGCGCAAATCTTGTCAAAGACAGAGATTTCTTTCCCCAAAAAAAACAGACAACTTATGATATTGATGACAATAAAGATAAAGATGTTATTCCAGATATGCTTTTAAAATTTCCAGAGAGAAATTATATAGTTGATGCTAAAGTGTCTTTAACCCATTGGACAAAATATATTAATGAGAAAGATGAAAAACAAAAAAAACAGTATCTAAAAGATCACTTGGCTTCGGTTAGAAATCACTTATTTGGACCAAAGGGCCTTATTAAGAAAAATTACAATAAACTATATGGAATTAAATCATTACAATCGATTATTGTTTTTTTTCCAGCATCTAATTTATATTCGATAACACTTGATGCTGATAAAACTCTTCAGACTGAAGCTTTAAAAGCTAACTTCATTTTATCATCTCCTACTGATTTACTAAATATGATTAAGATTTTTGAACAGATTAAAAGTGAAAAAAAACAAATAGAAAATATTAGTAAAATAATAACATCCGCAAGCAAAATATTTGATAAATATTCAGATGTTAAAACAGCTATCAAAGGAGCTTTACAATCGTACAAAACTCATGCAAATCAATTACAAAGTTTAGTCACAAAATCATGGGGCTCACAAGGATTAGAAAAGCAAATAAAAAAACTTGAAGATGAACACGGCGTTATACCTGGTAAACAAATTCCTGAAATACTATCTGAGCAAGCGTCTATTTCAGATGTCACAGATCCTGAGGAAGATAAAGATAAATTAAATTAAGCTAAAACTTTAAGATTAATTTTTAAGCGTATAAATAATACTATTAACACTCTTTACTGTTTTATTTTTTTTCGATGTCATTAAACAAGCCTGAGAATTAAGTATTATTCCATCTTTTAATATCCTTAATTTATTAGCTTTTAAGGTTGCTCCTGTTGAAGTTATATCAGTAATAATTTCTGATGATCCGGTAAATGGATATATCTCGGTAGCACCAAGACTCTTTACCAGTTTAAATTGTGTAACTCCTCTAGAGAACATAAACTCCGTAGTTAGATTTGGATATTTTGTAGCTATACGCAATCTATTTCTTTTTTTGTCTTTAAATTCAAAAGCTATTTCTTCTAGATCAGGCATTGTCTGTACATCTATCCAATCATCTGGAATTGCAACTACCAATGTAGCCTCTCCAAAATCGTACCTTTTTTTTACAATCACCTTTTTTTGAATATTAATTTCGCTTTCCTTTAATAAATCATATCCAGAAAAACCAATATCTAAAGATCCATCTGCAAGACGTTCTATTATCTCCCTAGCATGAAGATAATTAATAATTATATTTTTTTTTCCCTTGATAAATCCAAATAAGTCTCTTTCACCTCTTTCAGAGAGAATTTTTAATTTCTTTTTTTTAAAAATCTTTAATACTCCAGACCGTAAGCGACCTTTACTTGGAATTCCAATTTTAATGATGTTGTTACTCATATTTATATTTTACTAATTCTTCTTGAAATAAATTGTTCATTTTGTTTATTAAATTCTCATTAAGTAATTTCCTATAATCATTATCTTTTCCTAAATTAAAAAATTTTATTTTCTCTTTAGAATTTTTTTTGGTTAATGCTTCAGAAAATCCTTGATTTTTTTCAAGATTTTGAAGGTTTTCGAAATTACAGCTTAGAATAGTTTTTTTTGCTTTTTCTTTATCGAATTTATTTTTATTATTTGCTAGGTTATCAATGAATTCTATTACTTTTTTAAAAGTATAATATGTTTCATTAGTTAAATCTTCATACCTTATTACAATAGTCTTAAAGGATTTATTGTGTATCCAAGATTTTAAGTGAAATCGCCAAGAAAATATTGGTACAAATGCTTTAAATTTATTATCAACTCTGTCAACAAGAGCTTTTTTCTGCTCAATCATAAAATCCAATGACTCATTAAGATTGAGCTGATAATGATTTGATAGTGATGTTATCAAATTTCTTGGATCTCTTAAAATATAAATTGCACCCAAAGTATTTTTATTGTCTGTAAATGGATTATTATTAATTTTACACATCGCCGCGTGCGTCTTAAAAAATCTCAACTTTTTGTCTTTATTAATTTCTGATTGTTTACTTAACCAATATTTTGAAAAATCTTCAGGATTTATAATATTGTCTTTTACGTCCTCAAAATATTTCGGCGCAGGAAATTGATCGATGTAGTTCAACAAATTGAAATCGAAAGTCCCATTGGTAGAAAAGTAATAACTTGATATCAAAGATCTTAGCCATGTATTTCCACTTTTGGGATATGAAGCTAACCAAATTATCATATTTTTTCCAAGTTAATAGCAGCTCCAACGGCTGGTATATTTTTTTTAAAGCCAAGATCTTTAATTAAAGAGTCGTATCTACCACCTCTGATATTTAACTTCTGAGACTTTGATTTAATATCGATCTTAAATACCAAACCAGTATAATATTCGAGATGTCTTCCAAAGGAAGAATTAAATCTAACATTTAATTTATTAATTTTATTTTTAGTTATTGGAAAATAATCATTCTGAACTCTAAGATTAATTTTATTTTTTTTAAAAAATAAATTTAACTTTTTAGATGCTTGATTAATAGGACATTCAATTTTTAAGTACTCTTTTAAAATTTTAACAACATTACTGCCTTTTTTTGTTCTTCTTGGATCTTTAATTTTAGTGTCAAATCTTAATAATATTTCTTCTATTGATCTTCCAGCAACTTCTTTTTTTTGATTTCCATTAATCATTTTAGAATATTTTTTTTTATCTATTTCTACAATTGTTGGATCGATATCAGAGTTCGTCTCCAATCTTTTTAATAAATCATTAAAATATTTTTCTCTCCAAAAATGACGTTGCAATCTTAATTTCCATCTTGCTGGACAATCCAATTTATCTAACAAAAGCCTAAAAATTTCTATGTTACCTATTACTAAATTTCCACTTTTATATTTAATTTTTGATAATGCTTTAAGTGAAGTTTCTATTATTTTTTTATCATCTTTTTTTTCAGTAAAAGATCCCAATATTTCAAAACCTATTTGACTCCTGATAACAGAATCTTTTTTATTTAATCCTTTTCTAAATGCTTGACCACTATAGAAAATTTTTTCACTAGTTTTTTTATTATTATTTAAATATCTAACACAAGATGCAATTGTTAAATCAGGTCTTAAACAAAGTTCGTTTCCTAATTGATCATTGAAAGAAAATATAAATCTTTTGAAATTTTCTCCTGATCTTTCCAATATTAAATTGGTGTCAATAACTGTATCAAGATCAATATATTTATATCCATTTGACTTAATTACTTTTAAAATATTTTCAGATAAGTTTTTT
The DNA here is from genome assembly GCA_902521075.1 of uncultured Pelagibacteraceae bacterium. Taxonomy (GTDB): domain Bacteria; phylum Pseudomonadota; class Alphaproteobacteria; order Pelagibacterales; family Pelagibacteraceae; genus Pelagibacter. The sequence goes on along the minus strand of CABYQM010000008.1, from coordinate 11,016 downwards.
GATTTCATCAATCAGGTTCTCCTTATCAAATGTAATTTGAGTATTTTCAGATTTTTTCCATTCTTCTCTAGATAAATTTCTTGATGTTTCTTCTAAATTTGGGATTAATTTTTTTATAGTAATTTTATTATTTTTAAATTCATCATCTCCACAAAGAATTACAGCTGGCGAACTTCTTTTATCAGCATATTTTAATTGAGATTTCAAACCTGAGTCTCCCAGATAAACTTCAGATCTTATATTTTGATTTCTAAGTTGTGATAACAATTCATAATAATTAGAGAGATATTTTTCATCTAAAACACATATTATTATTGGTGAATTATTTTTTACCTCAATTTTGTTTAACTGAACTAAAGCGTATAACAAACGATCAAGACCTATAGATACACCTGTTGCAGATAGGTCTACTTTTTTAAACCGTGAAACTAAAGAATTATATCTTCCACCTCCACCAATTGATCCAAACTCCACCTCTTGGTTTTTTTGATTTTTAACTTTAAATGTTAAATTTGCCTCAAATATTGGGCCATCATAATATTCAAGTCCTCTGATAACTTCAGGTGAAAAAATTATTTGATCAAAATTAGACGAATAACTTATTCCATCTAATACTTTATTTAGTTCTTCAACACCATCTTCAACTAATTTGTTTGGTATAGCTAACTTAATTTCATCTAAAGATTTCATATTTATAAAACTGACTATTTCTTCAGCTTGATGATCAGAGAGGTTTGCTCCAATAGTTTTATCACCAGATTTGTCTTCACGTCCTGTTGTAAGCAATTGTTTAACACCATCAGTTCCAACTCTATCAAGTTTATCTATAGCTCTCAAAACAGTAAGTTGTTGTTTGCTTTCTGAAATTTTTAAATTTTCAATAAGTCCTTGAATTAATTTTCTATTACTCAATTTGATTTGATACTGGTTTTTTTCTAAGCCACAGAAATATAATGTGTCAGCTAAAAGATTGCACATCTCAGCATCAGCTAAAGGATTATTAGATCCAACAATATCACAATCAGCTTGTGTAAACTCTCTAAATCTACCAGGGCCAGGTTTCTCATTTCGCCATACATTTCCAATTTGATATCTTTTAAAAGGATTTGAGATATTTAAATAATTTTGAGATACATATCTTGCTAATGGCGCAGTTAAATCATAACGTAGTGATATCCAACTATTATTTTCCTCTTGAAAACCAAATACACCAGAGCTTGGCCTATCTTCATCTGGTAAAAATTTTCCTATATTTTCTGATATTTCAAAACTTGGGGTTTCTAGCTTAGAAAAACCAAATTTTAAAAAATTTTCCTCAATCTTAGCAATTAAATTTTCTTTTAACGCTAATTCTTTTCCGTATCTATCAACAAAACCCGAAGGGGTATTTGCAGACAATTTTTTTTCTTTATTCATTTTTTGGTACACGGGGACAGATTCGAACTGTCGACCTTCGGTTCCACAAACCGCTGCTCTAACCAACTGAGCTACCCGTGCTCCTTCTACTGTTTTATACTAAATGTGGATAAAATTAAATTTATAAATAATTAAATAGCTAGCTTGCAGCCAGCATGAAAATGATGTCTGTGAGTTTCTCTGTTAATAATTACGAATTCATTCATGGCTGTGTAATTAGCATTTTTTTTTTTAAATGCAAGCAAGAAAAGGTTTTGCACAGGAATAGCTATGTTTTTTAACATATCCTATTCCTATACAAATATTTTTGATGAATTAAATTTTATTAACCTAATTTTTTCAAATTTACAGCGCTTGGACCTTTTTCGCCATCTTGAATTTCGAATTCTATAGCATCGTTTTCATTCAAAAATCTTAGCCCAGCTTCTCTAACTGCGCTCGCATGAACGAAACAATCTTTTTCTCCGTCTTCTCTTTCAATAAAACCGTAGCCCTTCTTACCGTTGAACCACTTTACTTTGCCTTTTAATGTACTCATACTTTAGTTACTCTTTCTTTGTTATTATATAATTAGCTATAAATAGCTGATGGATAGGTATTAGATTTTAAATTTGAATGCAAGCATAATGATGGATATTAATACCACATGGGAGTGGTGGCTTCGGCGGGACTCGAACCAGCGACACAAGCCTTTTCAGGGCTCTGCTCTACCAACTGAGCTACGAAGCCATATTAAGATCTAAAAATTATACGACCCTTTGATAAATCGTATGGAGATACTTCCAATTTAACTCTATCTCCTTGTAAAACACGAATACGATTTTTTCTAAGTTTTCCTGCAGTGTGAGCGGTAACATTATGACCATTGTCTAGTTTAACTCTAAACATAGCATTAGGAAGAAGATCTGTTACCACACCTTCAAACTCCAACGTATCCTGTTTACTCAAATTATTATCTCCTCATTCTAGATTTAATACTTTGAGCATGATTATCTAGTTCTTCATACTCAGCGAGATGTGTAGCGGATTCTCCTAATTTCTCAATACCTTTTTTTGTAAGAGTTATATGGCTAATTTTTTTATAAAATTCACTAAGGTTTAGTCCAGATGAAAATTTTGCAGATCCTAAGGTTGGTAATACATGGTTTGAGCCAACATTATAATCTGAGACAGCCATTGGAGAATACTTTCCAATCATAATACTTCCTGCATTATGAATTTGATTTAAATACTTTTTATAATTAGACACATTAATTTCTAAGTGCTCAGGAGCAACTTCATTAATTGCTTCTATTATTTGCTTATCACTTTGGGCTAACACAATTAATCCATTATTTTTAAAACTTTTTAAAACAACTCTTTTCCTTTGAACTTTTTTGATACTTTCTTTTATTTCTATATTAAATCTATTTGCTAATTTTTTATCTTTCGTAATTAAAATACACTGGGAGTTTACATCATGTTCTGCTTGTCCAATCATAGATGTTATAACTTGATTTAGATCAGTTTTACTATCTGCTAAAACACAAATTTCACTAGGCCCAGCGACCATTCCTTCTGTCCCAACATCACCAAAGACTTCACGCTTACTTCTTGCAACATAAATATTTCCAGGCCCAACAATTTTATTCACTTTTTGAATATATGCTAAACTTGCTATAGCTTGGGCACCACCCATTGAGTAAATTTCTTTAATTCCAACTTTTCTAGCTGCATAAAGAACTGCAGGATTTAGTTTTCCATTAAGTTTTGGATTGGCCAAAACAATTCTTTTTACACCTGAAATTTTTGCAGGCACTGCATTCATTAATAATGTAGACGGTAAATTAGCTGGAACATAAATACCTACAGATTGTAGTGGCACATGCTTATATTCAAGTTTATTTTTGAAATCATCTACATACTTAATATTTTTTGGTTTTTGTAGTGAATGAAACTTAAAAATTCTATTATAAGCTAAATCGATACTTTTTTTAATCTTAGGTTCTAATGTATTAATTGCTTTGTTTACTTTATCTTTTGAAGGAACTATCTCTGTATTTTTACTAAATTTTTTTTCATACTTTAAAAGTGCTTTTCTTCCATTAATTTTTATGTCTTTTAAAATTTTAGGAACTATCGAAGTGTCTACTGCTTTTCCAGATCTCCTTTTATCCAAAAAAGATACTAATTCTCTTTTATAATTTTTTTTCTTACAATTAATTACTTTTATCATTTTCAATTTTTTGGTCTTCTAACGTTACATCAATAACTTCTGTGGACAGTGTTATAATTCCATTTTTTGAAAATAACAGAACTATTTCAAAATTTTCTTTTTTTTTAAAAATATCAATCGCAAATAATTCTAAAGTTAAATCTGCATTGGACTGGTTAATGTTTTTAGACTTGGAACTTTCAATAAATTCAAATTTTATTACACTATTAATAGGTTTGCTACTATCTGTTTCCTTATCTATTCTTAAAACAGAAAGTAAAAAAATTTTTGTAGATGGCAAATATTTTATATCAGAAATTTTGACTTTAGACTCTGCACATATTGCTGATATTATTTGTAAGTCATCTGGAGATTGAGCGATTACTTTCTTTAAAAAATTATTCACTAAGATATTCTTTTAATTTTTACACCGATTTTTTTTAATTTATTTTCAATTTTTTCGTAACCTCGGTCTAAATGATACACTCTATTTATAATAGATGTTCCACTCGAAATAAAAGCTGCTAAAACTAGAGCTACTGATGCCCTTAAATCACTAGACATTAACTCAGCTCCCTCTAGATTATTAGTTCCTTCAATAATTGCTTTGTTAGCTTTAATATTTATTTTTGCACCTAATCTTTTTAATTCTGGAACATGCATAAATCTATTTTCAAATATATTTTCTTCAATTGTGCTTTTCCCATTTGCTTTAGTTAATAATACCATAATTTGCGCTTGCAAATCAGTTGGGAAGTTTGGATATTCTCCAGTTTTTAAAAAATCCAAACTTTTAATTATTTTTGGTCCCTTAATTTGAATTGCATTTTTTGTGGTTTTTATCTTTGCACCAATTTTCTTAAGTAAATTTATCTCAGTATTAATAATTTTTGGCTCAAAGTTTTTAATTTTTAAATTTCCACCGTTTAAACATGCGGCTACACAAAATGTGCCCGCTTCAATTCTGTCATTCATGATTGAGTAAGTTATACTTTTTAATGTTTTGACACCCTCTATTTTTAAAGTTCTTTTACCGATCCATTTAATCTTAGCTCCCGCTGTTTTCAAAAAATTAGTCAAATCCTTAATCTCAGGCTCAATTGCACAATTCTTTATTGTTGTTATTCCTTTTGCAAGACAAGCAGCAAGAATTAAATTTTCGGTTGCTCCAACAGATATTTTTGAAAACCTTATTTCTGAACCAACTAACCCCTCTTGAGCTTTTGCATTAACATATCCTTTTTCAATTTTTATTTTAACACCTAACTTTGATATAGCTTTTAAATGTATATCTATTGGTCTTACTCCTATACTGCAACCACCTGGGCTACTTACTTTTGCTTTTTTATTTTTTGCCAATAAAGGACCAAGAACTAAAATTCCTGCTCTCATTGTTTTTACGAGAGAATATGGTGCAAAAAAATTATTTTTTTTTCCTTTTGAGATTGTCGCTATTTTTTTATTATTTTTAAAGCTAATTTTTCTTCCGAGTGATTTTAGCAAATTAAGCATTGTATCTATGTCTTTAACTCGTGGAAGATTTTTAATTGTTACATTTTTATCGAAGAGTAAAGTTGCAGCAAGTATTGGGAGAGCAGCATTTTTACTTCCAGAAATTGAGACCTCTCCTCTGATCTTGGAGGGACCATTAATTTTAAATTTGTCCATTTTAAATTTTGGGAAGCGTTACCCCTTTTTGACCCATATATTTTCCATTTCTGTCAGCATATGAAACATTGGGTTTCTCATTGCCTTTTAAAAATATAAATTGAGCCACACCCTCATTTGCATATATTTTAGCTGGCAATGGAGTTGTGTTAGAAAATTCAAGGGTAACATGACCTTCCCATCCTGGTTCCAGAGGTGTTACATTAACAATTATTCCACATCTAGCATAAGTGGACTTACCCAAACAAATAACTAAGACATCGCTAGGAATTTTAAAATATTCGACTGTTCTTGCTAAAACAAACGAATTTGGCGGAATAATACATTGATCAGATTCTTTTGTTACAAAATTTGTTGGTTTAAAATTTTTTGGATCTACAATTTCAGAGTTAACATTAGTAAATATTTTAAACTCATTAGATACTCTCGCATCATACCCATATGAAGAAACACCAAATGAAATTTTTCCTTCCCTTATTTGTTTATCTTCAAATGGTGAAATCATTGCTTGTTCTTTCGCCATTTTGATTATCCAGTTATCTGATTGCACTGACATTTATTTATTTTTTTTATTTTTTCTTTGAAAAATTTTTCTTTTTCTTAAATTTTTGCGCAAAGCTTCTTCGAGTTTAGCTTTTTTATCCTTCTTCCTGTCCATCTTGATTACTTTTTGTCTGGATTAGTAAGGTGATCCAAAGTTATTACTTGATCGATTGGTATTGTTTTATCCTCTGGAATTTTGGGTTCACCTTGTTTGGCTATTTTTTTTGCTCTTTTTTCAGCAAGCTTTTTTTCTCTTTTAGCCTGCTTCTCCATAGCCTTGGCTCCTCTTGTCGATTTATAATCGTAGTGAATTCCCATATCATTTACCTAATTTAGGTATAACCGATTTTCGTAAAAAATTAAGGCAATTATTTGAAAAAAACAATTTTATACACTAATTTAACTAAAAATTGCCCTTATAGTTAAATGGTATAACACATCCATGGTAAGGATGAGTTTCCAGTTCAATTCTGGGTGAGGGCACCAGTTATTTGTAAAATTTTTTTTTAATTATAAATCCAGTTATAACTAATATTATCATGCCGATTACAGGTACATAAATGTCTGGAGTTAAAATTATATCAAATATACTTGGAGGTTCTTGATTATTTTCAATAACTTTATTTAGGCCTGCGCCAAGTGAGGCTCCAACAAATAACTGGGGGGTCATTCCAATAACAGATCCTAAAAAGAAATTTTTAATTCTTACATTAAATAATGTTGGCAAAATGTTTGAAATAAAGAAAGGTATTCCACCAACAAATCTATATATCAGAAAAAAAGTAAATTCATTTTCTTTAAATTTTTCAGTAAGATTAGAAAACTTAGATGAAAATTTTTTTTTAATTAAATCTTTAAAAAAATAATTTGCGCTGATGTATAAAAGAGTTGCTCCTATTGATAAACCAAATACAATAAGTATTGTTCCAACCCATTTCCCAAATATAAATCCTCCAATTAAAAAAACTGGTGAACCAAATCCTAAGAGCATAACCCAAATGATCACTCCGATAAAAAATAAAATACTAGCAATTAAAAAATTGGAATTTTTGATATCATTTAATTTATCTCTATTATTTTTTATAAGTTCAAAACTTGAAAAATCGTCAAATGAGAAATAGCTAAAAAAAAGCAACAAAAAGCCAGTAACTATGGAAAGATATATAATACCAAGAATAATTTTTAATTTATTTTCATTTTCCATTTTGTTCTAATTTATTAAAAATCGCTGTACTTATATACATTAAATTGTATAACTACCGAAATTTAACAAAAAAGAAGCCTTAATATGAAACGTACATATCAACCTAGTAAAAAAGTGAGAAAAAGAAGGCATGGTTTTAGGTCTAAAATGAAGACCAAAGGTGGAAGAAAACTAATTAGAAGAAGAAGAAGTAAGGGTAGAAAAAAACTCACTGTTTAATGCAGGTTAAATTAAAAAGTTTATCCAAAAATGAAGATTTTAAATTTATTTTAAATGGTAAAAAAATTTCAAATAGATATTCAACAATTTTTTACAGGAGATTAGAGAACAAAAGTAATAGATATTTTAATATAAGTTTTATTACAAAAAAAAAGATTGGTACAGCTGTTATAAGAAATAAAATTAAAAGAAGATTAAGAAATATGATGAATGAGGCTTTAAAAAAAATTAAAATTAATCTTAACTATAGTTACTTATTAATTGCTAGAAAATCTGTTTTAGAAGATGAATACAATTTTATTAAGATAAAACTTTTTAGTGAGTTAAAAAAAATTAGATAGTTATGATTAAAAAAGGATTAATATATTTAATTAAATTTTATAAATATTTCATTTCACCTGTTTTAGGTAATAATTGTAGATATCTTCCAACCTGTTCAGAATATTTTATTGATAGTTTAAATGAATATGGTGTTTTGAAAGGTTGTTACAAAGGCACTAAAAGAATTTTAACTTGTCATCCTATAAGAATTTTGGGAGGAGGACACGGGTATGATCCGGTAAAGAAAAAGAATTTAAAATAATGGACACAAGAAACGTAATAGCAGCAATTTCATTGAGCGCAGCAGTAATAATTCTCTATGGATTATTTTTTGCTCCACCAAGTCCTGATCCAAAGCAGGTAACTAATAATGATCAAAATAAAAACAATCTTCAACTAAACGAAGCACCAAAAATTGAGCAAAATATTGAGAATAATAAAATTTCTAGATCAGAAGCAATTAACAAAGTTGAAAGGATACTTTTTGAAAATGAAAATATTAAAGGTTCTATTTCTCTAGAGGGATCTTTAATTGATGACCTGATTTTTAAGAAATATACTGAATCTCTAGACACTGATGAAAATGTAGTTTTACTTAATCCTAAAGAGTCTGAAAATGGTTATTATATTGAAACAGGTTGGGCTATAAATAATAAAAATATTGAAGTTCCTAATTCAAATACAAAGTGGGAAGTTATTGGCAATAAATTACTAACACCAAGCAGTCCAATTAAATTGGTATGGAATAATGAGCAGGATATAACTTTTGAGAAAGAAATAAGTATTGACGATAAATTTTTATTTACTGTTAACCAAAAGATTACGAATAATACTCAAAATACTTATAACTTTTATCCCTACGGACAGATTATTAGAAATGTAGCTCCTGATGTAACTGATTTTTATATATTACATGAAGGTTTATTAGGAGTTTTTGACGATAATCTTGTTGAAGAAGATTACGATGACATTAAAGACAAGAAGTACTCTGTAAATGCTAACAAAGGGTGGATGGGTATTACAGATAAATATTGGATAACAAGTTTAATCCCAGAAAATAATAAAAGTTTTAGATCAGATTTTGATTATAAAAATAAATTTAAAGCTAACTTTATAGAAACTACTGCAACAGAAGTCAGAGCTAATGAAAGTAAAACTAATCAGGTAAAAGTGATTATTGCAGCAAAAGAAGTGGATGTTGTTGATGGTTATGCAGAAAAACTAAATATTAATAAATTTGATTTAGCAATTGATTGGGGTTTCCTATATTTCTTAACAAAACCAATATTTTTGATATCAGATTATTTCTTTAAATTGACTGGCAACTATGGAATTGCAATTATACTAATTACCGCTTGTATAAGAATATTATTTTTTCCTCTAGCTAACTACTCATTTAGATCTATGGCAAAAATGAAAGTTCTTCAACCCGAAATGGTAAGGCTTAAAGAACTTCATAAGGAAGATAAAATGAAGCTACAGCAAGAAATGATGGCTCTTTATAAAAGAGAGAAGGTGAATCCTGTAAGTGGGTGTTTGCCTATTTTAATCCAAATACCTTTCTTCTTTGCAATTTATAAAATGTTGTTTGTAACAATTGAAATGAGACATCAGCCTTTTTTTGGTTGGATACATGATCTAAGTGAAAGAGATCCAACAAGTTTGTTTAACCTATTTGGTTTGTTGCCATATGATGTCCCGTCATTTTTAATTATCGGCGCTTGGCCAGTAGCAATGGGTGTAACAATGTGGATGCAACAAAAACTTAATCCGACACCACCAGATCCAATTCAACAAAAAATATTTATGTTTTTTCCTGTATTTTTAACAGTGATACTTGCACCTTTTCCATCAGGGTTAGTTATATATTGGACAATTAACAACGTACTTACAATGGCACAACAGTATGTAATTATGAAGAGAACTTCAGTTAAAACAGTTTAATTGATGGAATTAGATAAGATTATTCCAACAGATGGGCCAAATATTAATGAAGTTGAAAAGTATATTAACAAATATAAGTCTGAGGTTATAGTAATCAAATGTGGTGGATCTGTTTTATTAGATAAAAGATTATTTAATCAGTTCATAGAAGATATTTCAGTAATAAATAAAATTGGTTTATCAGCAATAGTCGTTCATGGTGGAGGTAAAAATATTAAAAAAAAATTAGATGAAAATAATATTGAAACAAGATTTATCAAAGGACTTAGAGTTTCTGACGAAAAAACAATTGGATTTATAGAAGAGGCTTTACTAGAGCTTAATTTAGAGATTTTACATGAATTAAAATCTAAAAACACAAATGTTTGTTCAATATCACCTAAAGAAAATAATGTAATTAATATTATTCCTGAAAGTAAAGAATTGGGATATGTCGGGACACCAAAAAAAATTAACAAAGAGAAAATATTAAATTTTATTAATAATAAACAAATTCCAATTGTTGTTCCTTTAGGGTTGGGTGATGATGATAGAATTTATAATATTAATGCAGATGTTGCTGCAGGTTCAATTGCAAAAGAGATCGATGCTAGACGACTTCTTTTGATGACAGATGTTGAAGGCGTTCTTGATGAAAATCAAAAACTTATATCTGAGATTAATCTCAATAGGGCCAATGAAATGTTAAAAAATAATATTATTTCTGGAGGTATGATACCAAAAATAAACACTTGTCTGGACGCAATATCTAATGGTGTTAGAGGTGTAGTTATTGTTGATGGAAGAAAACCACATTCAATACTATTTGAGTTATTTTCTGACAAGGGTGCTGGAACGTTGATAAGAAAATGAATAATTTAAAAAATATAAAAAATATTTTATTCGACTGTGATGGAGTTTTATATAGTGATTTAGAGGCAGTTTTTGGACAAGTTAGTAAGAGAATGACAAAATATATCTCAAATAAACTCAACCTAGATCTTGTAAAAGCTAAAGAATTACAAAGAAATTATTTTTACAAATACAACACAAGTTTAAATGGATTGATGATACATCATGATATACCACCGGAAGAGTTCTTGGAGTATGTTCATGATATTGATCTTTCATTTATGGAAAAAGATCTTGTTTTAAGAAATGAGCTTGAAAACATAAATGTAAATAAATTCGTATTCACAAACGGAAGTAGAGCGCACGTAAAAAATATAGTGAAAACTCTTGGTATTGAAGACCAGTTTAAAGATATATTTGATATCGTAGACGCAAAATATCACCCTAAGCCTGAAGCCAGGGCCTTTGATCTAATGGTTGATAAATTTAAGATCAATCCAAAAGAAACTCTTTATATCGAGGATATAGCTAAAAATTTATCAATAGGTAAAGAACGAGGGACAACAACAGCTTGGCTTATCAACAATGAATACTGGGGGGAAAAAGAGTCTGACAAAGATTACATTGATTATAAAATTGAAAATCTTTCTTTATTTTTAAAAGAAATAAGGTTATT
>CABYQM010000007.1 GCA_902521075.1 uncultured Pelagibacteraceae bacterium | reverse complement strand
TTTCAAATAAATCAACATGGTGTTTTTTGGAAAGCTTTTGTGCTGCTGATAAACCAGAGATTCCTGATCCAATTACTGCAATTCGCATTAAGGCTATGCTGCGTCTTCTTTAAACTCATCCATGCTAGGACATGTACAGAATATATTTTTATCTCCATAAACATTGTCTACCCGAGCAACTGGAGGCCAAAATTTGTTTTGTTTTAAAAAGCTTGCAGGATATGCTGCTTCTTGTCTTGAATATTTATGTTCCCATACATCTGATGATAATTCGGTATCAGTGTGAGGAGCATTTTTAATTGGATTATCAACTTTATCAAATTCACCTGATTTAATTTTTTCAATTTCTTGTTTAATCTTAATTAAAGTGTCACAAAATCTGTCTATTTCTGACAAGCCTTCACTTTCGGTTGGCTCTATCATCATAGTGCCAGCAACAGGCCATGACATAGTTGGTGCGTGAAATCCAAAATCTATCATTCTTTTAGCAATATCTTCTTCTGTTACCCCTGTTTCAGATTTAATATTTCTAATATCAATAATGCACTCATGGGCAACATTGCCATTTGCACCTTTGTATAAAATCGGAAAGTGATCTTTTAGTCTGTGAGCAATATAATTTGCGTTTAAAATTGCAACTTGAGTAGCAAGCTTTAATCCTGCTGATCCCATCATTTTAATATACATCCAAGAGATTGATAGAATACTTGAGCTGCCCCAAGGAGCTGCTGATACTGCTCCAATTCCACTTGTTGGTCCGCAATCTTTTATTACTGGATGATTAGGCAGATAAACTTGTAAATGTTTTTTACAAGCTATAGGTCCCATTCCAGGTCCACCACCACCGTGAGGAATACAAAATGTTTTATGCAGATTAATATGACAAACATCTGGACCAAAATTTCCAGGCTTTGCAACTCCAACAAGGGCATTTAAATTTGCTCCATCCATATAGACCTGTCCACCATGTTTATGAACTAACTCACAAATATCAGTTATTTTTTCCTCAAATACTCCATGAGTAGATGGGTAAGTTACCATTAAAGCTGCAAGATTTTCTGAATGTTGCTCTACTTTTTTCTTTAAATCATCGAAATCTACATTTCCCTCTTTATCACAATTAACAACAACGACTTTCATTCCAACCATTTGTGCGCTTGCTGGATTTGTACCATGTGCCGAACTTGGGATTAAACATATATTACGATGAGCTTCATCTCTATCTAAGTGGTACTTTCTTATAACCATCAGACCTGCATATTCTCCTTGGGCGCCTGCATTAGGTTGTAGAGAAACACCGGAAAAACCTGTTATAGATCTCAACCAATTTTTTAAATCAGTAAACAAATCTCTAAAACCTTCCATTTGTTCAACTGGAACAAAAGGATGAGGTTCTGCAAATTCTTTCCAAGAAATCGGGATCATTTCAGCAGCAGCATTTAACTTCATTGTACACGAACCAAGTGCTATCATAGTTCTATTCAATGCTATATCCTTATCCTCTAGCTTTTTAAGATATCTAAGCATTTCAGTTTCTGAATGATATAAGTTAAAAATTGGATGCTCTAAATATTTTGAAGTTCTTAATAAATTTTTTTGTAAATTAGGTAATTTAATTGATGGATCCTCTTTTTTTATTGATTCTGCAGCATTAAAAATTTTTAATAATTGATTTACTCTATAAACGTTTTTTCTTTCATCAAAAGAGACAGCAAGCATTTCAGAATTTACTTTTCGTATATTAACTTTCTGATTTAGAGCATTTTTATAAATTTGATCAGTCTTTTCTTTGGTAATAATTGTAACGGTATCAAAAAAATAATCAGAATAAATTTCATAACCTGACTGTTTTATTTTATCAGCAAAACTTTTTGCTAATTGAGAAACTCTTTCAGAAATATTTTTAATTCCATCTGGACCATGATAAATAGCATATGCTGCTGAAACAATTGCTAATAAAGCTTGTGCAGTACAAATATTGCTTGTCGCCTTATCTCTTCTGATATGTTGCTCTCTTGTTTGCAAAGATAATCTGTATGCCTTGTTACCATGTCTATCAACTGACACACCAACAATTCTACCAGGCATCGATCTCTTATACTCGTCTTTAGTTGCAAAAAATGCTGCATGTGGACCTCCATACCCCATTGGTATTCCAAATCGTTGAGAGCTTCCTACTGCTATATCAGCACCAAGTTCTCTTGGTGTTTTTAATTTTGCTAAAGCTAATAAATCACAAGCTAATACAGCCTTACCGTTTTTTTTATGAATTTTGCTAATTGCTTCACTTGGGTCTTTAATATCTCCTAAAGTTCCAGGATATTGTAAAATTCCACAAACTAGATCTTCTTTTAATTGGTCTAAAACTTTGTCTTCTTTTCCAACTAAAACTTTTAAACCCATTGGTTCAGCTCTAGTTTGAATTACATTTATTGTTTGAGGATGGCAATCCTCAGATACAAAAACTAAATTACTATCTTTTTTATTTAATCTATGACTAAGACCCATGGCTTCTGCTGCTGCTGTACCTTCATCCAATAAAGAAGCATTCGCGATATCCATTCCAGTAAAATCAACAATCATTTGTTGAAAGTTTAACAACATCTCAAGTCTTCCTTGAGCTACTTCAGGCTGATAAGGTGTATATGATGTATACCAACCTGGATTTTCTAAAATATTTCTTAAAATTACATATGGCGTATAAGTTCCATAATAACCCATTCCAATAAAATTTGAGTAAACATGATTTTTTTTTGAAATTGCTCTTAATTTTCTTAACGCCTCATATTCTGAATTAGACTCTCCGATATTAAGCTCACCTTTAAACATTATTTTTTCTGGAACAGTGTTATTCATTAAATCATCTATTGATTGATAATTTAATTCTTTTAACATTTTTGATTGGTCTTCTTTAGAAGGTCCAATATGTCTTTTTATAAAATCTTTTTCTGAATTTGGTAACATTATGCTGATGTCTCCTTTGCAAATTTTTCATATTCTTCTTTACTCATAAGACTATCCATTTCAGATTTGTCTTTTATTTTAAGTTTAAAAAACCATGCAGACTCCTCTGGGTCTTCATTTATTTTTGATGGATCATCAACTATCATTTGATTTGTATCTATAACTTCTCCACTAACAGGAGTGTAAACATCACTAGCAGCTTTCGTTGACTCAACCACTCCAGCAGTTCCATCTTTATCAACATTTGAACCTTTCTCTGGGAGTTCAGCAAATACTATATCCCCAAGCATTTCTGTTGCATGCTTGGTTATTCCAATTGTAGCTTCTTCTCCATCTAGTTTAATCCACTCATGTTCTTTTGAATATTTAACTTCAGACATTAATTTCCCCTTTTACGTAATTTTTTTTATAAAACGGTAAGTTACAAATATTTGCAGGAATTTTTTTTCCTCTAACTTCAAGAAATATTTTTGTATTTACAGTTGAATAACTATTATCGACATATCCCATTGCTATTGGATGTTCAACGCTTGGTCCAAATGTGCCACTTGTTACTTTCCCAATTTCTTGATTTTTATCGTTGTAAATTTTGGTATTTCCTCTAGCAATTACTTTGCTGTCTGGTTTTATACCAACTCTCAATTTTTTTACCCCACTTTGAAATTGGTTTTTTAAAACTTCTGATCCAACAAATTCGGTCTCAATTCTGCTCTTAGGTATTGCCCATTTTAGATTAGCTTCGATAGGACTTGTATCGTTGTCTAAATCATTTCCATACAAGCACAGTCCAGCTTCCATTCTTAATGTATCTCTTGCTCCTAAACCAATCAATTTAGATCCATTTTCTATCAAACTTTCTACAAAAGTTTCAGCATCATTATGTTTTATAGAAATTTCAAATCCATCCTCACCAGTATAACCTGATCTAGTTATGTATACTTTTTTATTGTTATAGACATAATTGTTTCCGTTCATAAATTTTAGACTATTACAACCAGGTATAACTTTATTTAAAACATTTTTTGCTTCGGGGCCCTGTAATGCAATTAATGACAATGACTCATCAAGATTTAATTTATATTGATTATCAAGTTTAGATTTTATTACTTCATAATCATTATACTTACATGCAGCATTCAAGATAATTAAAAATCCATCAGATGTTTTGGTAATTATCAGATCGTCCTGAATTCCTCCTTTGTTATTCATTAAAAATGAATACTTACTTTGATTAGTTTTCAATTTTTTCAAATCCGCAGGAAAAATCTTCTCAAGATCATTTGTAAGATCATCACCACCCGATATAAATAATTGACCCATATGAGAAACATCAAAAATACCAGAGTGTGAACGTGTGTATTTATGCTCTTGTATAATTCCATCTTTATATTGGATGGGCATTTGATATCCAGCAAACTCTACAAGCTTTGCGCCATACTTGATGTGGAGATTATTTAACGATGTTTTTTTTATACTCATATTAACTCTTTATGCCCCCTCTGTCTTTTTGCCTGAGAGATTTGCTCCTTCGGCGAGAATAATTCTCTTTCCAGAGTTAATATGTACGGTCCATTTGCCTGAGAGTTTCCGGGGTGGTTGCTCCTTCGGCGCTACAAAAGTAGTCTCTCCCGTATAAATTCTTATAACATAACTAGTATAAATTTATAGCTCTAATTTGTTGCACTTTTTTTTTTCATAAGTGAAAGAAATTGTATTAAAACTGCAAATATCACTATTAAACCACCAATTAAAACGCTGGTTGGAGGATTTTCATTTATAAACATCCACGCCCAAAAAGGTCCTAAAACTGCCTCTGATAACATTATGACTCCAACTAAGGCTGAAGGTGTAGATCTTGCACCGATTGTAATAAAAATAAAACCAAAACCAAGTTGGAAAAAACCAGCTAAAAATCCCAAAAAAATGTCATTTAAAGATATAAAGATCGTTTTAGACATAAAATATCCAATAATCAAAGCAATAACGCCTGCAATAAATTGTAATGGAACCATATCTACATTCGGAAATTTTCTAACTATTAAAATTAATGTTGCGAATGATATTGGCATAATAAAAGCAGCAATATTTCCACTCATTTGTCCAACTGTTAATGAGCTTCCAACCATCAAAATTATTCCTGAAATTGCTAAAACTATAGAAGTTAATGTTATTAAGTTTATTTTTTCTTTTAAAAAGATATATCCAAAGATTGCTAAAAATAATGTTTGGGTTTGAATTATAAAATTAGTATTTGCTACAGTAGTATTATACATTGCAAAAAC
The DNA here is from genome assembly GCA_902521075.1 of uncultured Pelagibacteraceae bacterium. Lineage (GTDB taxonomy): Bacteria > Pseudomonadota > Alphaproteobacteria > Pelagibacterales > Pelagibacteraceae > Pelagibacter. Next base: position 47,025 of record CABYQM010000007.1, on the reverse strand, counting down.
ATAACCACTAAAGCCACACGCAAGTATAATGCCTCCAATAAGACCAGGGATTCCAGATTTATAAAATGCTGAAATAAAATCTTGCTTATAACTAATAATTAGAAAGATCAGTACTACAATTATAAAAAAAACTGATCTCCAAAATAGAATCTGCCATAGAGTGGAACCTTCGAAAGATTTGACTATTAACCCTCCAAAACTTAAACTGAAAGCTCCAAAAAAAATCAAAAGCGGCCCTGGTAATTTTATAATTAAATTCATTTAATTTGAGAAATAAGATTATTAGTCTCCATCTGATAAAGTTTATATAATGTTTCAGCATCCTCTAAGCTTACATCTTTAAATTTAATATTAGATCCTGGTGTTAATTGTACCAGTCGATCATAGTCAGCAGATATGACAGTTGCAATCTTCGGATATCCACCAATAGTCCCATGATCTGATAACATAATTATTGGATCTCCAGCAGATGTTATTTGAATTACACCTTTTACCAAACCTTCAGATTTTATATTAGGATCAACTATATTTTCAATTTTTGGACCTTCTAATCTCATACCCATCCTGTCTGAAAGTTTTGTAATTTTAAAACTTTCTTTAAAGAATTTATTTTGTGAAGACTCAGAAAAATAATCATAGTTTGTGCCTTTAATGACCCTTATATTTTCAATAGTGCTACCTAAGTAATCAAGTTTTCTTTTGTTAAAAGAATTATTAATATCAATTATTTCAATTTCTAAATCTTTAGAAAATTTATTCCCGTTATTTGGTCCAATTTGAGCTTGTGTATTTATTGAACAGCTTCCCCAATAATAATCAACACCAAAAGTTCCATTAATCGAAAAATATCCATAAACAGACTTGTTGGTTGAACGGATATCAACTTCATCACCATTTTTTAACAAATAACATTGGTAGGAATTACCATCAATAACACCCTCTTTTGTTATAATTTTAAATGATACATTTCCAGAAATACAAAAAAAAATATCTTTTCCAGAATACTTCAAATGCGGGCCTTGATAAGCAAATTCTATCACAGGTGAATTATAATCATTTTGTAAAAGTGAGTTTAACAATTGAAAATTTCTTTTATCCATCGCTCCGCTAAAAGGAATACCAATATGGTATAAATTATTTCTTCCTAAGTCTTGATATGTGGTGTTGATACCAGCTCTTAAAATTTTAAAGTAGTTTCTATCTTTTGATTTCATTATATTGATCTAAAGTTATTCTATAAAATTTTATTGTATCACCTGGATTAACAAGATTAGGGTTTGATTGATTAGATGTGTCAAAAATATTTTGTGGTGTATTTCCCAAAATATTCCATCCCCCAGGTGTTTCAAAAGTGTATATGTTGCAAAATTGTTCCGTTATTCCAACTGAACCTTTTGGAACTTTAACTCTTGGTGTTTCTAATCTTTTTAATCTCATATCCTGGTCAAGATCACCAAGAAAAGGCATACCAGCAACAAATCCTGTCATATAACAAAAATAATTTTTACTAAAAAATTTTTCGAGGATTATTTCTGATTTTAATTTTAATTTGTTTTCAACTCTTTTAATATCTAATGCAAAGTCATTATCACAACATACCGGTATTTTGATTAAGTTTTTCTCTAATTTTTTGTTTTCTTTAATCTCTATATTCTCAATTTTTTTTTTTAAAGATAAAAAAGAATGTATATTTAAATCATATGAAATTATTAATTTATTATACGATGGAGTTAAATTTGTAATACCTTTTAAATTTAAATTTTTTATATGGTAGAAATATTTGATAACATTTGAATTAATTTCTTGATTTACATCATTTCCAAAGTCGCAGTACAAAGCTGCGTCACCAAGATTTAATATATTTTTTATCATACCATGTTATACTTATGATTTATTAGTATGGAAATTAATATCAATTGTGATTTAGGTGAAAAATCAAAGCATCATTCAGATGAAAATGATCCAAAATTACTAGAAATTGTCAATTCAGCTAATGTTGCTTGTGGTTATCATGCTGGTGATGAAGATAGCATGAACCATGTTGTAAAAATTTGTAAGAAAAATGGTGTTAGCATAGGAGCACATCCATCATTTAATGATCCTGAAAACTTTGGACGTAAAAGACTAAATTTATCTTCAGATGAAATAAATAAATTATTAATTGATCAGTATGAAATTTTGCAAAATATAGCTGAAAAACATGGTGAGATTGTTACCCATATAAAACCACACGGTGCATTAAATAATATGGCTTGCGAAGATATTGAGCTTGCAACTATCATTGCAAAATCAATTTATAATTTCAACAAAGATTTAATCTATTTAGTACCCACAGGTTCAAAGATGGAGGAAGCGGCAAAGAAATTTAATATGAGAATAGCATGTGAAATTTTTGCCGACAGAAATTACGATGATAATGGAAACCTGGTATCTAGAAAAGAGCCTCATGCTCTAATTACAGATCCAGAGCAAGCAAAAAGCCACGTTTTAAGCATGGTTGAGAACCAGGCCATTAATTGTCACAGTGGAAAGCAAATACCTTGTGAAATAGACTCTGTGTGCATACATGGCGATAATATTAGTTCTTTGGCAACTGCTTTATCTATAAAAAATAATTTATTAGATAATGGTTTAGAACTTAAAACACTAACTAATTTAGGAAAATTTAAATGATCATAAAAAAAATACTTTTTTCAATTTTACTTTTAGCTTTTTTTGCAGGAACGTCTTTTGCTGCTGGTTCAAGTGATTCAGGCTCAAAAAAAACTTTATATGATAAAGCTGTGGAGCAGATAAAAATTGCAAAAAAATTAGAAAAAAAAGGGAAGACCGAAAAAGCAATTAAAAGATACGAGCGAGCTATAAAGTTTTTGGTAAAATCTAATAAAAAGAAACCTAATAAAGCAGATACCTTAAATTATCTTGGATTTGCTACTAGAAAAATTGGTGATTTTGAAAATGGAGAAAAATATTATCTTCAAGGTCTAGCAATTGAACCAAGCCATATAGGAATTAACGAATATCTTGGTGAGTTATATGTTGCAACAAATAGAATGGATTTAGCAAAAGAAAGATTGAGTATTCTTGAGAAATGTAATTGTAAAGAATACAATCAGCTGAAAGGTGTTATTGACGGGTCTAAAAAATCAAAATACTAGTTTATATTTTTTATCATTTGCTCAGGCATCCAAAGAGCAATTTCTGGAAATATCACAACCAAAATAACAGCAAAAATCATTAGCAAGAAGAGTGGAAACGCACTTCTTGCTATATAACCCATATCTTTATTAGCCATACCCTGAAGAACGAAAAGATTAAAACCAACCGGCGGCGTGATCTGAGCCATTTCGACAACAATAACTAGAAAAATACCAAACCAAATCATGTCAAAACCTGCTTGTCTAATCATTGGTTCAATTATAGCCATTGTTAAAACTACAGCAGAGATACCATCAAGAAACATTCCAAGAATTATATAAAAGATCATTAAAACAAAAATTAAAACATATGGAGAAAGTTCCATTCCTTCAATCCATAGAGCAAGATTTCTTGGCAATCCTGTAAAACCCATTGCCAAAGATAAAAAAGTGGCTCCAGCTAATATAAAAGCTATCATGCAAGAAGTTTTAGTAGCACCCAAGAGAGACTCTTTAAATGTTCTTAAAGACAAACTCTTTTGAAAGTATGATAAAATTAATGCACCTACTACACCCAATGAAGCTGCTTCGGTTGCGGTTGCTATACCAGTATAAATTGAGCCAATAACTGAAACTATTAATAATATTACAGGTATCAGTTTTCCTGATTTCCTTACCTTTTCCATAAGTGAGAAGTCTTGTTTAAAAGTAGGCATGGATTTTTTATTTATTAACGACCAAATCATTACATATGTCATAAAAATCAAAGCAATCATTATTCCTGGTACAATTCCTGCAATAAATAGTTTTGCTATCGACTCTTGGACAGTCACACCATAAATAATTAAAATAATTGAAGGTGGAATTAGAAGACCCAGCGTTCCTGAACCAGCTAAACTTCCAAGCAGAATACTTTCTGGATATTTTCTTTTTCTTAGTTCTGGAATAGACATTTTTCCTACTGTGGCTACAGTTGCTGCAGAAGATCCTGAAATAGCTGCAAATAAAGCACATCCAACTACATTAACATGCACTAAGCCACCGGGCAGTTTCTGCATCCATGGGGATAATCCTTCAAATAAATTTTCAGATAACTTCGTCCGAAATAAAATTTCACCCATCCAAACAAATAAAGGAAGTGCAGTTAAAGTCCATGAAGATGAAGCTCCCCAAATTGTTGTTGCCATCGCATCACCAACTGGTCTTGTGGTGAACAGCATCATTCCTATTGATGAAACTCCAACCATACTTATAGCAACCCAAATTCCCGAGCCTAAAAATATCAAGAGAACACTTATGAAAAATATAGTAAGTAAAATTTCAGTCATTTTTTTTTGTTTGTATTTTCAAAACTAATTGATGAGATACACATATGAAAAATATTAGTGATCCTAAAGCAACACTAGTTTGTGGTATCCAAATTAAAATTTCGTCAGCTCCTTCACTTCTCTCTTGAAATTCATAAGATATTTTTAGCATTTTTAAAAAATAAAAAGCTAAATAACCAGAAAAAATAGTTGCAACTATCAAACTCCATAATTCCAAAAATCTCTTTTTAATCCCAGTAGCTTTTTCTAAAAATAAAGTAATTCTAATGTGACCACCTTCTACAAAAGTATAAGATAAAGCAAAAAAAGATGAGGCAGCCATACAATATCCAGAATATTCAGCTAGGCCTCTTATATAAAAACCAAATATTCTTGATGAAATCCCAATTAAAATAAAAACTGCAACCAAAATAAGAAAGAATGCAGCAATATAGCCTGAGTAACTATAAAGATTATTTAAAAATTTATTGACTTTAGTAAACATATAAAAAGGCCGTTCAATACGGCCTTTTTAATTATAATGATTTAATTATAAGCAGCAAGAACACTAGCACCTCTATCGCCAGCTTTTTTCTTCCATTCTTCTGCCATTGTAGCACCAACTTTTTTGAAATGACTTTCAAGGGCTGAATTTACTTTGCCTACTTTCATTCCAGCATCAGCTAAAGCTTTTTTATCAGCAACATTTCCTTTTTTTGAAAGTGCCCAACCTTTTTTCTCAGCAATTGCTGCCTCTTCCATAATCATTTTTTGTGTAGCTTTATCTAATTTATTCCAAGAACCTCTGTGAGCTACAATCATATTTTTTGGAAACCAAGCTGCAATATCATAAAAATACTTTACTCCATTTTCCCAAATTTTACTGTTCTTACCAGTAGTTGGTGAAGTAATCATACTTTCAACCGCACCAGTTGAGAATGCTTGGCTTATTTCAGCTGCTTCTATTTTTGTAGGAGCCATACCTGTCAACTCGGCCATTCTAATAGTTGCAGAATTATATGCTCTAAATTTTAAACCTTTTAAATCGGCAACACTATTAATTTCCTTTTTACTATAAAGACCTTGCGCAGGCCATGGTACAGCATATAAAAATACAAGACCTTTTTGATCTAGACCTTTAATTATTGCAGGCTTAGATGCTTGATAAAGTTTCATAGCATCATCATAAGATGTCGCAAGAAATGGTTGTGAATCAATCTCTAATAACGGATCCTCTTTACCTAGAGCCGACATAAATCTCTCACCAATTTGAGCTTGTCCAGTTCTAACAGCTCTAAATATCTCTCCACCTTTAAATAGAGATCCACCTGGGTGTGTTACAATTGTTAATTTCCCCCCACTTTTTTCTGAAACATTTTTAGCAAATTCAGCTGCATTAGCAGAATGGAAGTTGCTTGCACCATATGCTAGTGCCATATCCCATTTTTCTGCGGCAAAAGCATTAGCAGTTAAAAGAACAGAAAATAAAACAGAGAGCAAAATTTTGAAAAGTTTCATAAATCCTCCATATTTCTAAAAAACATATCTCATTATGTATTAAAACTTAAATCAATAAAAATTTTTGATGTTTTATTGAAAAATAATAAATAATTACTATTATAATAACATCTTGATCGAACAATCACTCATTTTACTGCAAATTATATTTATAGATATTATTCTTGCGGCAGATAATGCAATAATAATAGGATTAATAGCAGCTAATTTTGTCCCAAAAAATAGAAAAAAAATAATATTCTGGGGAGTAGTTGGAGCGCTAGTATTCAAAGTTATATTTGCAATATTTGCAACATATTTATTTAAGTTTTACTTCATTAAAATTCTTGGTGGATTACTTTTAATTTGGATTGTTAATGACTTAAGAAAAGATTTATTTGAAATTCAAAAAATTAAGTCTCCTAAAAAGAAATCTATGGAACCTTCGTTTATCAAAAGTATTTACAAAGTGTTATTTGCAGATATTACGATTAGTTTTGATAACGTCATTGGCGTTGTGGGTGCAGCCAAAGGTAATTTTGGTTTTATGATTTTTGGCTTAGTATTATCAGTAGTCCTTACTGGAGCCTTAGCTACTTATTTAGCAAATTATATACAAAAACATCTATGGATAGCTTATATAGGTTTAGGCTTTATATTATTGGTTGCTATTCAATTAGTAATAGGTGGATTAGTCGATTTAGAAATTTTAAATATTAATGAAAAATATATAAAATATTTCTAATATTACCAAGTTCCAATATTTTCCATTGATGACCAGGGCTCTTTCGGAGGAAGATTTCCCTCCTGAAGTATTTCAATTGATATTTTATCTGGTGATTTCACAAATGCCATATGACCATCTCTAGGTGGTCTATTAATTGTATAACCCATATCCATTAGTCTTTGACATATTTCGTATATATTTTTAACTCTATAAGCTAAGTGACCAAAATTTCTAGATCCCTCTCCTAAATTGTCACCGTCCCAATTATAAGTTAGTTCAATTTCTGCATTATTGTCGTTTGGTGCAGCTAAAAAAATTAATGTATATCTTCCTTTTTCATTTTCCATTCTTTTTGTCTCTTTTAAACCCAGTCCATCACAAAAAAATTTTAACGACTCCTGAATATTAGAAATTCTGATCATTGTGTGTAAATATTTCATAGTAAAATTATAATTTATTTCTATTCTAGTTCAATAGTACTTGGTGGTTTAGAAGTCACATCATAAACTACTCTATTTATACCTCGAATATTATTAACTATTTTATTCGATACCATTTGCATAAATGATTTATTAAATTGAAAATAATCCGCTGTCATCCCATCTTCAGATGTTATTGCTCTAAGCAAACATAAATATTCGTAGGTTCTATTGTCTCCCATGACACCAACAGTTTTAACAGGCAGTAATGCAGCATAAGCCTGCCATATCTTATGATATAGATTGTGTTCTCTTAATGCATTTACAAAATAATTATCTGCTTCTTTTAAAATTTTTATTTTTTCTTTAGTAATTATACCTGGCATTCTAATTGCTAAACCTGGACCAGGAAAAGGATGTCTAGAAATAATTTCTTTACTTAAATTTAATTCTAGACCTAACATTCTAACTTCATCTTTAAATAAATACTTCAATGGCTCAACCAATTTTAATTTCATCCTTTTCGGCAGACCGCCTACATTATGATGAGACTTAATTTTTGACGTTTGACTTCCTGTTACAGATTTACTTTCAATTAAATCAGGGTATAGAGTTCCTTGAGCTAAAAATTTTACATTTTTTATTTTTTTTGCGTATTTTTCAAAAAGTTTGATAAATAAATTTCCAATAATTTTTCTTTTTTTTTCTGGATCTGTTACGTTTTTTAATTTGCTAATAAATAATTGTTCAGCATTTACATAAATTAAATTCAATTTAAATTTTTTTCTAAAAGTATTTACTACTTGTTTTTCTTCATTTTTTCTGAGCAGGCCAGTATTAACGAATATACAAGTTAGGTTTTTTCCAATCGCATTACTAATTAATTTTGCTACTACACTGCTATCTACACCACCAGATAATGCACAAATTACTTTAGAATTTCCAACTTGTTCTTTAATTTGTTGCATAAGTTTGGATTTTTGATTTTTTGATGTCCAATTTTTTTTAATTTTACAAATTTTAATTACAAAGTTTTTTAATATTACTTTGCCTTTAACTGTATGGGAAACTTCTGGATGAAACTGTATGCCATATATTTTTTTTTTTACATTTTCTATCATACATAATTTCGAATTTGAGGATTTTGCTATAACTTTAAAACCTTTAGGTAATTTAATTACCTCATCTCCATGGCTCATCCATACATTGGTGGATTTTTTTGAAAAGAAATTTTCGGTTAAAGCGCTTTTTTTTAATTTTGTAACTTTTGCTAACCCGAATTCTCTTGATTTTGCTCGTTTTACTTTACCTCCTAATTCTTTAGAGATTATCTGGTGGCCAAAACAAATACCTAAAATTGGAATATTTAAACTTAATATACTTCTATTGAATTTAACTTTTTTATTTTGATAAACATTTAAGGGACCACCTGATAAAATGATGCCTTTCACATTTTTTTCATTTTTGTAGTTTTTAAGTTTGTTGTGACTTATAATTTCACAAAAAACATTTAATTCTCTTACTTTTCTTGCAATTAATTGTGTAAACTGAGACCCAAAATCGATTATTAAAATTTTATCTAGATTATTTTCAAGACGCATCTTTTTTTTCAAACTCTTTTAGGCGTTTGTTTATAGATGCGATTTTATCACAAAGGTTCGAGCATATTTTCTTAAAATCTTCTCTAAGTTCCTCTGCTTTAGAAAAATTAGATCTTTCTAACTCAATATCTATTAATAGATACATTGCCTCTTCGTTGTTTGGCTCGAGTAGTAAAACTGTATTTATATTTTTTTCCAGTTCTGTTTTGTTTTCTTCATTTTTAAATATTTTTGCTAAATATAGATATGACTTTGAGTCTTTGGGATTGTATACAATATTTCTTTGAAATAAAAATTTTGAATCTTCATATTTTTCATTTTCATAAAGACTTTTTGCTTCATCAAAAAAATTAACTTTTTCCGCGTTAATATTAAAAACTAAAGTAAAAAATAAAATTATTGCTAAGGTAATTTTTTTTATCATCTTTTTATTTCGTCTATGTTATGTACCATACTTTCATAAAAACCTGCTTTAGTAATTTTGACAAATTTTGGTTTTTTTCTGAGATCTTTAATTCTTTTTGCACCTAAGTATCCCATTGATGATTTTAAACCCCCTACTAGTTGGTAGATTATTTTTTCAACTGTGCCTTTGTATTTAACAAAACCTTCAACACCTTCTGCTACATATTTTGAAGTATCTTTTTGTTTTGATTGAAAATATCTATCTGCTGATCCTTTATTCATTGCTCCAATAGATCCCATGCCTCTAAAACTTTTAAATAATTTACCACCTCTTTTAATAATTCTTCCTGGAGCCTGATCTGTTCCTGCAAATAATGATCCAATCATTACCGCATCTGCTCCTGCTGCAAGTGCTTTTGCAATATCCCCAGAAAATTTGATACCTCCATCAGCTATTAATGTTGTTTTACTTTTGCCCATACCTTTTTTTACATCTAAAATTGCACTTAACTGTGGAACTCCTATTCCCGCAACTAATCTTGTAGTGCATATAGATCCTGGTCCAATTCCAACTTTTATAATATCTACTCCTTGCTTAATCAGAAATTTAGCTGCTTCTGCTGTAGCAATATTACCTGCACATAAAGCTGTTTTAGTTGGTTTAATTTTTTTAATTTTTTTTATTATTTCAGCTACTTTTTTTGTGTGGCCATGAGCTGTATCAACAACAATTAAATCGATATTTTCTTTTAAAATCTTTTGAGCTCTTATGTGTTCGTTTAAACTTGCACCAACAGCTGCACCAACTAATATTTTTTTTGCTTTTACTTTTCTTATTTCTTTTATCTGATCATTTATTGATAAATTTCTATGTATAACACCTATTCCACCCTTTTTACCGATTGAAATAGCCATGTTAGACTCTGTTACAGTATCCATTGCTGAAGTTAGAAGGGGTATAGAAATATTTAAGTGTTTTGATAATTTAACTTCTGTCTTTACTTCTGAAGGTAAAATTTCAGAATAATTTGGTGCTAAGGTTACATCATCGAAAGTGAGCGCTTCTTTGATAGGATCCATGTCCTTATATAAACGATTCTTAAAAAAATGAAAGTATCTATCTTAAATTTTTGCAGATTAAGAAACTTTCTTTAGAGTCTTTTCTACTTGCTGGAGGCTTATAGACATTAAATTTTACAAAATTTTTTTTTGAAAATGCAATTATCTCATTAAATGAAGTTCCCATAAATAATTTTGAGACAAAATAGCCATTTGGCTTCATCATTTTTGTAGCGAAATCCAAAGCTTCTAAAACTAATTCTCCAGTTACCATAGAATCTAGGTTTTTGTTTCCCGTAGTATTGACTGCCATATCTGAAATAATTAGGTCAATTTTTCCACCAAAATAATTATTAATTTTATTTTGTTGCTCAGTATCCGTAAAATCTCCTTTTAAAATTTTTACATTCTTTATTTCTTCTATTTCTTTTAAATCTATTGCTAAATGCTTATTACATTTTAAATTACTTGATATATATTGAGACCAACTTCCAGGAGCAGCTCCAAGATCTATTACTGATATATTATTTTTTAAAAATTTAAATTTTTCGTTAATTTCCTTTAATTTATAAACGGCTCTTGATCTATATCCTTCAACTTTTGATTGTCTAACATAAATATCTCTTCTCTGCTTATTAATCCAATTTTTTGAGATTTTATTTTTTTTCAATTAGTTTTGAACCTTAAAGATTTCGAGATTTTATTATTATCCAAAGTATTTAATTCTATCTCTAGATTTTTCTCGTTTCTCATATCTTTATCATTTACTTTAATACCACTAGCTAAATGTATAATTCCAATTTTATGATTTGGTAAAAAAGGTTCCACAAAAATTTTATTCTTTTCATCAAACTTTGGAAGTAAGTTGCTAGCTAACCAGTTGCAGTTATGAGGAAGAAATTCAACATCTACATTATCAATATATACGCATATATTTATTGCTAGTTGCTCTGAACCAAATATTTGTCCATGACTAAGAGTAGTTTTTAAATTTTTTTGCCAAACATTCCAGCAGCTAGAGTCTTTTTCTAATGAGAAAACACCAATATTAATATGCGGAGCAAATGCTAACTTTCTTGCTTTATTAATATCAATTTTAGATTTAATAGCATGTTTAAAATTTTGAGATTTTATAATGGCTAATTTTCCAAACAACCAATTAACGTTACTTAATATTCTATATCCAGGTGTCATTGTCTGGGTAATGCCTAGTTTACCATTATCACAAGCCTTAAAATATAAGTCTATTGAGCTCCAATCTTGAACCCAAGCATCACAATCAATCCACAGGTATTTTTTATAGTTTGGAAAATATTTTGGAAGAAATGCTCTTGATACCTGACTTTTTAGCCATTCCTTACCTTTAACTTTAGATTGTGGAACCTCAATATCCCATTCAGCTTTTTTGATCTCGTCTACTTTATTTTTTAGAAGAACGATTTGCTCATCTGTTAAACCCGCATCAAGTATACAAATAGCAACCTTTTCACTGTGATTGAATTGTTTAATAGAGTCTATTAATTCATTTAGCAATTCAAAATAATTAGAATCTGCTAGAGAAATAATTACATTCTCTTTCATTACAAAATATCTTCGTGATGATCAACGCCATCATCTTTTTCTTTATTTTGTTTTTTTAAAAATAAGTAATGAATTGAACTTGCTGGAATCATTAATAAATAAATAATTCCTGAAATTATAATTGTATTAAAAGTGTATATTAACAACAAACCAAAATATAAAATTATTCCAAATAAAAGAAATATAGAGGTACTTCTTGGAACAACGATTCTTTTCAAAGAATATGTAGGAATTTTACTTATCAAAAGTACAGAAATAACAATAAATAAAGATGGAACAATAATATTTTTATTAATAGTTATAAACTGAACTTCGCTAAAACTATAAATTAATGGCATTAATACTAATACTCCGCCTGCTGGTGATGGAATGCCTTCAAAAAAATTATCTCTCCATGAAGGTTCACCTCCTGTTGAAACATTAAATCTTGCAAGTCTCAAAGCAACACAAACCACATATATTAATGATATTAACCAACCAAATCTGCCTATATTATCTAGCGCCCAAAAATACATTATGAATGCTGGTGCAACGCCAAAACTAATTACATCCGTTAATGAGTCTAATTCTTTTCCAACTTTTGATGTGGCTTTAATTAATCTTGCAATTCTTCCATCTAAACCATCGATGATTGCAGCAATTAAAACTGCAATAACTGATAATTCAAATCTTCCATCAAATGCAAACTTAATTGAAGTTAAGCCAATACATACTCCAACCAAAGTCATAATATTCGGCAAAATAACTCTTGAATTTTTATTCGATACTAATCTTATATTCTTTTTTGGATTTTCCATTTATCTTTTAGCTATCAATGTTTCTCCTGCAACTGCTCTTTGATTAACTTTTACTAATGGTTCATAGTTTTCAAAATATAAATCTGCTCTACTTCCAAATCTAATCATTCCTATTCTAGATCCTTGTTCAACATTTTCTTCAACTGAGGTATCTGTTACTATTCTCCGTGCAACCAGTCCTGCTATTTGAACTACAATTATATCTTCTCCATGAGAATTTTTAATTTTATAATAATTTCTTTCATTATCCTCGCTTGCTTTATCAAGAGATGCATTAATAAATTTTCCAGGTTTGTATAAAATTTCTTCAATTTTTCCTGAACATGGAGATCTATTCACATGACAATCAAATACATTCATAAATATACTTACTTTCTTAAACTTTTTATTTTCAAGACCCAATTCTTTTGGTCCGTTTGTATCTAAAACTTGTAAAACTAATCCGTCAGCAGGACTTGTTAAATAGTTCTCATCATTTATTGGAATTCTCTCTGGATCTCTAAAAAAATAATAACACCAAATACTTAAGACCAAACCTATGAAACCTAAAAAACCATGAATGAAATATAGAATGATCGTTGCTACTACGAAAATTACTATAAATTTATAGCCTTCGTTATGAATCTTTGGAAAAATTTTGTCTATCATAATCGTTCAATTGATAATTCTGGATTAATATGTATATAAAAAGTATAAATTCAATTATTAAGATACATCAAAAAATGAGCAAAATTAAGGTAAAAAATCCCATTGTCGAGCTAGACGGCGATGAAATGACAAGAGTAATTTGGGAATTCATCAAAAACAAATTAATTCTACCTTATTTAGATTTAGGCATTGAGTATTACGATCTAGGAATGAAAAGCAGGGATGATACGGATGACAAAATTACAATCGACTGTGCTAATGCAATCAAGAAAAATGGAGTAGGTATCAAATGCGCAACTATTACTCCTGACGAGGCCAGAGTTGAAGAATTTAAATTAAAGAAAATGTGGAGATCTCCGAATGGAACAATAAGAAATATTATTGGAGGAACAGTATTTAGAGAACCAATAATTTGTAAAAATATTCCTAAACTTGTCCCATCTTGGACGGATCCATTAATTATTGGAAGGCATGCTTTCGGTGATCAATATAGAGCTACAGATTTTTTAGTTCCAGGAAAAGGTAAATTAGAAGTTAAGTGGACATCGGAAGATGGAAGTGATGAAAAAAAATATGAAGTATTTGACTTTCCAGGACCTGGTATTGCTCTTTCAATGTATAATTTAGATAAATCAATAGAGGACTTTGCAAGATCATGTTTCAATTACGGCCTAATAAAAAAATGGCCTGTATATTTATCAACAAAGAATACCATACTAAAAAAATATGATGGTAGATTTAAAGATATATTTCAAAATGTTTTTGAAAAAAATTTTAAATCAGAATTCGAAAAAAATAGTATAACTTATGAACATAGGCTAATCGATGATATGGTTGCTTGTGCAATGAAGTGGCACGGTAAATATATATGGGCTTGTAAAAATTATGATGGTGATGTTCAGTCAGATACTGTTGCTCAAGGTTATGGTTCTTTAGGTTTAATGACTAGCGTTTTATTGGCACCTGATGGCAGAACAATGGAAGCAGAAGCGGCTCATGGAACTGTAACTCGACATTTTAGAATGCATCAGCAAGGTAAAGAAACATCAACCAATCCAATTGCATCTATATTTGCGTGGACAAGAGGTTTGGCGCACAGAGGAAAGTTAGATAGCAATGATGAATTAATTAAATTTGCCAAAACACTTGAAGAGGTATGTGTTGAGTCAGTTGAGTCAGGATCAATGACCAAAGATTTGGCAATACTTATTGGTCCTTCTACAAAATATTTAACAACTAACCAGTTTTTAGATGTAATTGATGGAAGTTTAAAACAAAAGTTAAATTAAGGTTTTTAGTTTTTCTAAAGCTTCGTCGATTTTATTTGAGTCTTGCCCTCCAGCCTGTGCAAAATCTTTACGACCTCCACCGCCCTTTCCACCAATAATTTCAGATCCTAGTTTTGCAAATTTAACTGCATCGTATTTATTTGTTAAATTTTCTGTTACACCTACAGCAAGACCAACTTTCTCATCCTTATTTGCAAATACTACTACTATTCCTTCACCCAATTCTTTTTTACCTGCATCAACAAGTTTTCTTAGGTCTTTTGGAGATAAATCTTGAATTTTTTGTAATCTAACTTGAGTGCCATTTATATTTTCATCTTTAATTATATTTTTTGTTTTATCAGCTAAAACTGATTGAACATTTAATTGTTCTAATTGTTTATTAAGGTCTTTAATTAATCCTTTCGTATCTTTATTGTCTAGATTTGGTTTTCCACCTAATTTAATAATTTGAGCAGACACCTCTTTAATACTGTCTTCATCCTTTTGTGCAGAAAGGTTTGACATTTTTTCCTTATTTTTTAAGAATATTTCTAGTTGTTTGTCCCTTAAAGCTTCAACCCTTCTAACTCCAGCAGCTATTGAGGATTGGCTAACAGTTTTAAATTTTCCAATATCACCTGTATTTTTTACATGTGTTCCACCACATAATTCTGTTGAAAAATAAGAGTTATTTTCCGCTCCCATAGAAACTACTCTCACTTCTTCTCCATATTTTTCTCCAAAAAAAGCTAAAGCACCTTTTTCAATGGCAGCTTTTGGTGTCATAATTCTTGTAGTTACATCAGTTTTGTTTTGTACGTATTCATTAACTAATTTATCGATAATTGTTAATTCATCCTCCGTAATTGGTTTCATATGACTAAAATCAAATCTTAGTCTATCAGGCGCAACTAAAGATCCTTTTTGCATAACGTGTTTTCCCAATGTTCTTCTCAAAGATTCATGTAATAAATGAGTTGCAGAATGATATGCCTTAAGATTGTTACGTCTTTCAATGTCTATTTTCATTTCTACAACGTCTTTAATCTTAATCTCACCAGATTTTAAAATTCCATGGTGTATAAATAAATCTCCAAGTTTTTTTTGAGTATCCGTAACCTCAAATACTGAATTACCAGATACTATTGTTCCTTGATCTCCAACTTGTCCACCAGACTCTCCATAAAAAGGGGTTTGATTAGTAATAATTATCCCTTCCTCACCATTTGAAATATTTTGTGCTTCTTTATTATTTTTAATTATTGATAACACCACTCCTTCTGATTGGTTAAACTCATAACCAAGAAACTCTGTAGGTCCTATTTTATCTTTTATACCAAACCAGATTTCTTCTTCAGAGGCATCTCCGGAACCTTTCCAGTTTTGTTTTGCAAGCTCTTTGCTCTTTTTCATTAATTCATCAAATTTATTTTGATCGACGGTTAAAGATTTATTTTTTAAAATATCTTCTGTTAAGTCTAACGGGAAACCGTAAGTATCATATAATTTAAACGCTACTTCACCTGGTAAAACTTTTTTTATTTTTGAAATTTCATCATTCAAAATTTTAATTCCTCTATCAAGTAAAACTAAAAATTTTTCTTCTTCCATTTTTAATGTTTCTTTAATTAAAGTCTCTGATCTTTCTAATTCAGGATAATTTCCTTTCATTTCATCTTTCAATGTATCAAAGATTTTATTGAAGACTGGTTCTTTAGAACCTAGCAAATGAGAATGTCTCATTCCTCTTCTCATTATTCTTCTAAGAACATAACCTCTACCTTCGTTTGAAGGTAATACTCCTTCTGCAAGAAGAAATGAGCTAGCTCTTAGGTGATCTGCAATTACTCTAAAACTTGATAAATTATTTTTATCTTGTTTTACTTTTGTAAATTCAGAAATCGAACTAATTAATTTTTTAAAATGATCTGTTTCGTAATTATCATGTGTGCCCTGAAGTAATGCTGCAATTCTTTCTAAACCCATTCCAGTATCTACAGAAGGTTTTGGAAGATTAATTCTTTTATCTTTTGAAACTTGCTCAAATTGCATGAAGACTAAATTCCATATCTCAATATATCTATCGCCATCCTCATCTTTGGTTCCAGGTAAACCACCTTTTAAATGATCTCCATGATCATAAAAAATCTCTGAACAAGGTCCACAAGGGCCCGTTTCGCCCATTGACCAAAAATTATCAGAAGTTGCTATCCTAATAATTCTATCGTCGCTAAAACCCGCTATTTTCTTCCAAAAATTGAAGGCTTCATCGTCTTCATGAAATACTGTTACATATAATCTATCTTTATTTAATCCAAAATCTTTAGTAATTAAATTCCAAGCAAGTTCAATTCCCCTTTCCTTGAAATAATCTCCAAAAGAGAAATTTCCTAGCATTTCAAAAAACGTGTGATGTCTTGGAGTGTAACCAACATTTTCTAGATCGTTGTGTTTACCTCCTGCTCTTACACATTTTTGAGAGGTAGTAGCTCTTTGGTAATCCCTTTTTTCTAATCCAGTAAAAACATTTTTAAACTGGACCATTCCTGAATTTGCAAACATTAATGTTGGATCATTATTTGGAACCAAATTGCTAGACTCAACTATCTTGTGATCATTTTTTTCAAAATAATCTAGAAAAGTTGATCTGATCTCGTTTAATGTTTTTGCCATATTTTGTTAAAATACAGCTTTTTCTATTGATGTCTACACCTCTGAAGGGAAAAAAGGCGCCCTTTCGAGCGCCTTTTTAATAACTAAAAGTTATCTGCTAATTTTTTTTAGTAGGAATTTCTTCTTCTTTTTTTTGAGCCTCTACTTTTTCCTCGCTTAATGGATTTCCCTCAATTTTCTTTGAGATCACACCAGCCTTTTCTCTGATTGCCATTTCAATTTCAGCGGCGGCTTTAGGATTTTGTTCAAGGTAAAGTTTCGCATTTTCTCTACCTTGACCAATTTTTTCACCTTTATAAGCGTACCAAGCTCCAGATTTCTCAACGATATCTGCTTTGGCACCTAGGTCTATTAGTTCCCCTACTTTACTAATTCCTTTTCCATACATTAAGTCAAACTCAACAACTTTAAATGGTGGAGCAACTTTATTTTTCACAACTTTAACTCTTGTTGTGTTACCAACGATATTATCTTTATCTTTGATTGCTCCAATTCTTCTAATGTCCATTCTAACTGATGAGTAGAATTTTAAAGAATTTCCACCTGATGTTGTTTCTGGGCTTCCAAACATAACACCAATTTTCATTCTAATTTGGTTAATGAAAATAACCATTGTATTAGTTCGTGAAATTGAGCCTGTTAATTTCCTCAATGCTTGAGACATCAATCTAGCTTGCAAACCAACATGAGTATCACCCATATCGCCTTCAATTTCAGCTCTTGGCGTTAATGCAGCTACAGAGTCCACAACAAGAACTGACATTGAGCCAGATTTAATTAATGTATCAGTAATTTCTAAAGCTTGTTCACCTGTGTCTGGTTGAGAAATTAGTAACTCTTCAGTATTTACACCTAATTTCTTTGCATACACTGGGTCTAAAGCATGTTCTGCATCAACAAAACCACAAATTCCACCTGCCTTCTGTGCTTCTGCAACTACTTGTAATGCTAAAGTAGTTTTTCCTGAAGACTCTGGTCCGTAAATTTCAATAATTCTTCCTTTTGGTAATCCACCAATTCCTAAAGCAAGATCTAAGCTTAAAGATCCAGTTGAGATAGACTCAACATCCATAGCTTTTTGTTCACCAAGCTTCATTACTGAACCTTTTCCGAAGCTATCTGTAATTTGGCTGATTGCTGCGTCTAATGCTTTATTTTTCTCTTTGTTTTCCAATTCTTTATCTTTTGCGGTTTTCACCACTTTTAGGTTATTTTTAGTCATTTTTTGCCTCTTTTTTTGCTTTTTTTAACACTCGAATCATGGACTTAAATGTACACATTTTGTTCTCATTGGCAATATATTTCTCAAAATAGCTTAAAATCGTTAAATTACTTAAGTTTTAGGTATTCACTATTCAATAAACCAATAGCTTTTAGAACATTATATTGGGCGATAAGATTATTTCTCTCAGATTCTGCCAGAGAAATTTTTGCAGCCAATAACAAAGAGTTTGATTGAATAACATCTAGCGTTGTTCTTGAACCTCTTTCATACTCTGCAGCTATTCCTTCGTTAGCAATTTTTGCTGCTCTAACTTGAGATCTTACCGAATTTAAAAAACTTTTAGATGCTTCAAGATTTGACCAAGCACTTCCAACATTCTTTTCAGTAGTTTTTACAGCATCCTCAAATAACAAAATTTTTCTAGTTTTAAGATTTGTATTCTTGTTTATTTTTGCACGTTTACTTCCACCTGAATAAAATGGCCAGCTAATTGTTGCTTTAAGTGTATCCTTTTCTCTTTGGTCATAAGTTGAACTAAAATCCTCAGCATATGATCTTTCTAAAGATAAAGATGCACTAGGTTTTAAGTCACTTTCAGCAATTGCAATATCCATTTCAGACTGATTTAATTCTATTTTAGCGATCATTATATCTGGGTTGTTCTCTCTTGCTAAATTGATTGCTGTACTCAGTTCACTTGGAACTCCTACAATTGCTCTGTTTGTCTTTTTTAATTCATTTGTATTTAAAAGTTTACCAATAATATTTTCGTAATTTAATTTATTAATCATTAATTCGCTTCTTGCTTGAGTTAGTTGAGCGCTTGCTCCCGCAAGGGAAGATTCAGTTTGTGACAAATCCGCAGTTTTTATTTGTCCTCTATCTAATCTAACTTTATCATTTTCAAGTTGTTTAATAAGTAAGTTTAAATTTTGTCTATTAATCGCAACTTTTTCTCTTGATAAAATTACAGATGTAAAAGCTTCTATTGCACTGTAAAGAACATCCTGTTCTTTTTTAAATAATTTTGCTTTTGAAAGTTCTAAACCTATTAAATTCTTTTCATAATTAAGGTCTCTCCCAAAATCCAATAACGTTTGCTCTAATTTAATGGATGTTGTGAATGGATCAGAATCGCTAATAGTTGCATCACCACCACTCTGATTTGTCAGTTTATTTGTTTCCTCAAGGCTCTTTGACCCACTTAAACTCAAGGAAGGCATATAATCGGCTTTTGAAATATTCAGATCTTCTTCTGAGGCTTTTATATTTTCTCTCTCAGCATTTAATTGTTTATTGTTATTGTAAGTTTCATTTAATGCTTCATATAATGTGACAGCAAGCGATTGAGCTGTTAAGCAAAAAAAACTAAAAATTATTATTAATATTTTTTTCATTAGTTGTACTTTACAGAATTAATTTGATGATTAGAATTTAATTTAATAATTATAGATGCGTATTTTGGCGCATATTTAAACATATTCTGTGTAATTCTCTGGTAAGTTTGCATAAATTTTAAAACTTCCTTTTTTGTCATAATTTTTTGTTTTGTTTTTTTATTCTTATTTTTTAATTTAAGTTTTTTTTCCTGAATAACTCTCCACTTTTGTAATAAACTAAAATTTTTTGCCCTTAAAAATAATAAACAATCGAGCTTACTATAAAGTTTCTTGTATCCTTTTTTTAGCTGGTCATTAACATGTTTTCTCCAAATTAATTTATTATCATCATTTTTTTCCATCATATTTACACTTTTTTTTAATGTTTTTAAGCTTTCAGGTCTTGCTCCAACACACCAACCTTCAAAAATAATTACATCTGGTCTGCTATTTACTTTGTACCAATTTTTTTTTGTAAATCTGTCATCAATTGCCTTATCGAACTTGGGCAATATTATTGATCTAAATTTTCTAGAATTTGCTTTTTTAATAAAGCTAGACATATAATTTATATCATGGGTTCCAGGTACACCCCTTGTTAATAATAATGGATGAATTTTTTTTGATAATTTTATTCTATCTTTCTTAGTTTTGTAAATATCATCAATTGATATTTTGAAAACTTTTAACTTAAAATATTTCTTTAAAATTATCATTAAGATTGAGCTTATAGTAGTTTTTCCAGTTCCTTGTCCTCCTGTTAAACCAACAATATAAGGTTTCTTTATATTTGTTTTTTTTGCAATCCAAAAACTCATTGGAACAAGATAATCTTTTAACATCTTGTCTTTGTTTTTAAATTTATCTGAATATGTTTCTTGTGTTTTAATAAACTTATAACAATCTTTTTTTACTTTATTTAAACAATCCTCAACTGAATTCATTTAATCTATTTTTGGTCAAGTGGATGGTTTAAACCATCAAAGAAAACAACGTCTTTTAAATCATCGACTTTAACTTCGTCTACACAACCTAAATTGAATCCAGTCATGGCGGGTGCACTTCTTGGGTTATGATGTGTGTAAATTCCACATTCAATACAAAAGTAATGATTAGCAACTTTCGTATGGTACTGATAAAGTTTTAATTTATCTTCTCCCTTAGTAACTTTAAAATCTTCATTTTTAACCATTCCCATTGTTGCATTTTTTCTTTTACATATAGAGCAGTTACATCTTACAATTTTTGGTAATTCATTAATTGGAACATTAATTTCTGCTTCTACACATCCACAATGACATGTTAGTTTCGGCATTAATTATTCTCCCCATTTTCCATGAAACTCATAAACAACTGCTGGCTTATCACCAACTACCCAGCCGTCATGACCTGGGTCAATTGAATATGCATCACCTGCTTTATATGTTAATTCTGTTCCATCATCATGTTTGGCGCAAACTGCTCCTGAAACTATTACTCCAAGATGTTTTGCTTTACAGCTATCAGTTCCTACAGTTGGTTTAATATCTTGTGACCATTTCCATCCTGGCTGCAAAACTAATCTCATTACTCTTTGATCTCCCACTTTTACGATATCCATTTTGGCATTGTTGAAACTGGTATTGCTTTCATCTGGATTATCAAAACTTTTAACTTCAATTGAACTCATACTTCTCTCCTTTTATAATTAAATTAGGATTATAGACTACTAATGGTTTAAGTTATCCACAATAGCACAAAATATGGTTTTGGATGTTCACGTTTTGATTCACTTTTGATTCACTTACAGACTCAAAATACAACCTAATTGACACTATTGTATAACTCATGTACTAATAAGAACAAAACAAGAACACTTATGAAGCTAACAATACCTTATTATTTACATAAAGCAGGAGCTGGTTTTCCTTCCCCTGCAACTGACTACATAGAAGAAGATATAGATTTAAACGTACATCTAATCAAAAATGTTCCGGCAACTTTCATCATAAGAGTTCAAGGAAAATCAATGGTGGATGTTGGAATAAATGATGGTGATTTATTAGTTGTAGACAAAAGCTTAACTCCAAAAAATTTTTCAACTGTCATAGCAAATGTTCACGATGAACTCGTTGTTAAAACTTTAGTTAAAGAAAAAGATAAACAATTTTTAACGTCAGGATCTAAAGAATTTTCTGATCGAATTTTAATTAATGAAGAACAAGATATTTTTATTTGGGGAGTAGTCACCTATGTCATACATTCAGTACACTAAAAAATTAGCACTAGTTGACTGTAATTCTTTCTATGTTTCTTGTGAAAGACTATTTAATCCAAAAATAAGAAAAAAACCTGTTGTGGTTTTATCTAATAATGATGGCTGTATAGTTTCAAGATCCACTGAAGCAAAAGCTTTGGGAATTAAAATGGGTGAACCTTACTTTAAAGCAAAAGATATTATTATCAAAAATGATGTACAAGTATTCTCATCAAATTATTCTTTATATGGAGATTTATCTAGAAGAGTAATGAGAACTTTAAAAAGATTTAACTCCGATATTGAAGTTTATTCAATTGATGAAGCATTTATGGATTTATCAAATTTTTCTGATAATGAAGTAGAGCAAGTTGGAAGAGAAATTAGAGAAACAGTTTTAAAGTGGACTGGTATTCCAACAAGTATAGGAATAGCTAAAACTAAAACTTTAAGCAAAGTTGCAAATCATATAGCTAAGAAAAAACAATCAGGTGTTACAAGTTTAATTGGAATAGAAAATCTCGATCCTATTCTTGAAAAAATTGATATTAACGATGTTTGGGGTGTTGGAAGACAGATGACAAAGTTTTATCAAAAAAATGGAATTTATAATGCTAAACAATTAAAAAATAAATCAAACACCTGGATTAAAAAATCCTCAAATGTTCTAAGTTCAAGAACTGCAATGGAACTTAGGGGTGTACCTTGTATTGATTTAGAAAAAACTGCATCAAAAAGAAAAAGCTGTGTAGTATCGAGATCATTTGGAAAAAGAATAGAGAGATTTCAGGAACTTGAAGAAGCTGTTGCTAGTTATTGTTTAAATGCATCAGAAAAGATAAGATCTGAAAACCTTGTTGCAAAAGCAGTTATGGTATTTGTTAGAACAAGTCCATTTCAAAAACAATTTGGTTTTTATTCAAACTCCAGAACTGTTGATTTTCCTATAGCAACTAACAATAGTATAGAGATAGTAAAAAATGCTTTATCTGTCTTAAAAGTAATTTTTAGAAAAGGACATCGTTATCAAAAAGCAGGAGTGATGCTAACTGGATTAACAGATGCTGAAAATAATGAAAACTTATTTTCATCAGCGAAAGATGAGAGAATTAATAGATTAATGAGATCAATTGATAATACAAATTATAGATATGGTAGATCTACACTAAGTCTTGCAAGTGCTGGCGTTAGAAAATCATGGAGCATGAAAAGGGATTATAACTCAAAGATAGATACTGCTGATTTCTATTGTTTGCCGACAATTAGAGCTTAATTAAAAAGGTTTGGGGTTTCCTGGATAGCCGAGATCTTCACAAGTACCCTCTTTATCCTCGTCAGCTGGTTTACAGAGAGCAACACCAATTACACCATGAACTTGAGATTGATTTTTTAGTTGTCCTTTTACTTCGTCACAGCCACTCCATAACTCATCACAGGTATCAGCTTTACCAACGTTAGAATAACGAATAATTGCATCTTTTATTTTTAAACCTTTATCTGTGGCAGCAGTCATATAATTTCTGTACGGTCCAAATTTAAATCTCACACTAGAAGCTCCACCTAATACATCTCCAAAATAACTAGATCTTAACTTTCCATCAATCCATAAATGCAAAAATCCATCTTTTGCCCATTTAGCATTAACTAAAATATTTACCCATTTTCCTTTTAGTGGTTTAAATTTTTGATCAAAATGAACAACATAACCTTCAAAGAAATATTGCTCCCCAACTTCATTTTTAGCGACTCTATAATTAGGACCATTAAATAACCAAATAAATTTATTATTGTTATAGTTGAAACTAGGTCCTACTGCTTTTTCAGGTTTTCCGTAAAGCATCTTAAAATCAAATAAAGAGATATTGTGTTGCTCAGTATCTATTTCATTGGGAATAAAATAAGCAATCCTATACCATTTTGTTTTGCCTTTTTTTGTAGTTTCTTTGTAAGGCTCCATAATTTGAAACCTTTGAGCAAAACCAGGTTTACCCCATCTGACCCAATCATTCTTGTCACCTATGTCTGAATAACTTAAATTAAATTCAATTCCTTTTTCAGAGACACCCATATTATCCTCGAATTTATCAAAAAACTTATACAGACCTTTACGATTAGGTACATTTCTTTTAGTAAAAACCATTTTATTATCTAATTGGGCCTTAAGCACGAAATGTGCAAAATCTTTTTTCTCTTTTTTTTTCATTTTTGTGTGTTGTTTTTCTGCGTATGAAAAATTTGAAAATAAGAACAAACATACAGATAATATTAGTAAAGTTTTTTTCATAATTTTTTATATTAATTTATTTTATAGTATCTATACTTCCAATATTATTTAAAGAATTATTTAATTCCTCCAAATTTTCTCTTCTTCCAATCATTACAACTGATAATCCAAAAACTATAATTAGACCTAATGGAATAGCTGTAACAACACTTATGTAATCAGCCATTAAAATTAGATAAATAGCATAAAATAAAATTGATCGAATAATAACTGTAGATTTAAAAACAGCTATGATTGCTAAAGAATGCTTAATTAAATTTTTAAAACTCATTTTAGAAGGACCAAAATATCTTTTTCCTCTTATAGATGGAGAGGAAGATCTGTCTTTTTCTAATTTTGCCAATGCTCCAGAAAAGCTGCACCAAGTAGATTTATTGTTTATTAATTTCTCAACAGTTGACTTTGGAAGACACGTATAATTTCCAAATTTTATCGAATGACCAGTAAATACATAAGTTATTATTTTATGTAAATGGTAACAAGTTTTAAAAATGAAATTTTCAGATCTTTTTACTCTTTCTCCAACTATTGGTTTTCCTTCGTCATATTTTATGTATTCTAGAAAACTTTTGATTTCTTCAGGTCTATCTTCACCATCCGAGTCCATTGGAATTACATAATCAAATTCTTTATTTTTAAATATATGTTTAAGCCCAGTTGCAATGCATCTTCCATGGCCTTGATTATTTTTAATATTTAAAATTTCAATAGATAATAGGTTTTCTGTATTGGAAATAGAAGTTGGTTTTTCCTCAGTTGATGCATCATTAACAATGACAAGAGAAAATTCTGCATCTATGTCTTTTACAATTGCATTTATTTCTTCAATTAATTTTGAAGCTGATTTCCAGTCATTGTAAACTGGTGTTAAAATAGTAATTTTCATTTATTTAACTTGCAAACAACCTCAGCAAAGAGGCTACAATTCCATGTCCAGACAGCTCTATTATTGCAACAATAAAGACGATGAAAAGTATGTTTTTATTGAATTTCATATCTAAGACCCAACACAAATCTTATCAATACACATATATTTATCAAATGAATTCAATTTTTGCTTTGTTACAAAGCCTTTCCAAATAGGCCTTGAATTAATGTGATATGATAAATTTCCAGCTGTCCATTCATCGCCAAGCACATATTTAATAGGTTCATCATGTTGTTCATGCCATGCCATTTGAACTTTTATAGCTATATCTTTTCCAGGATAATCAGTCCTTTTATCAGTCTGAGATATTGATACATAACCATACAAAATTGGAGATAATAAAAATAAAAATATAAATCCTATTAAAAAGGAATTTAGTTTCTTAATGTTTATTTGATCTTTCAAAAAGTAAATAAATAAAGTTCCAAAGAATAAGTAAAAAGGGGTCATCCACATAGTTCTAATTTTTGATCCAGTTATTATCGCTGTCATGAAAACCAGAACAATTGGGACTAAATTAATAAATATTAAAAATAAAAGTTTTTCATCTTTTAAATTTAATTTTTTTGGAATTTTTTTTATTAGTAACCAGACTAAAATTAGAAATGGTATTAAAATACCAATTTGTTTCAATGTGAATATCAATGGATATTTAAGATGATTTATCATCTGTCCTTCATCCAAACCTGCACGAGCAAAACCATACTTGATAGTAATAAAATCATTGTTGAATAACCAAATTATATGTGGAATTAAAATTACAAAAAATACTTCTAAAGAAACTAAATATTTAAAATCAAATTTTTTAGATTTTTTAAAGAATATTAAATATGCAAACAATAAATCTATTGCGGCTAATAAATATATAAAAAGATATTTAGATAAAATACCAAACGCTGCTGCAGCTCCTAATAAGATACAATCATAGAGCTCAATTTTTTTACTAATATATATTTTCCAAGTGTAATAAACGGTCAAACACCAAAAAGGTAATTGACAAACATTTACGTTAAATTCTGGTGTTGTGAAATTATAGAAGTATATCCCTTCAATAAGAAAAACTGATAACAAACTCAAAATGCTATCATTAAGAATTTCTTGTGATAGTTTAAAAATAATGAAAAAAGATATCACTACAAAAATTTGACTTAAAAAATAATAAGCCCAATCTTGTGGTCCAAATATTTGAAAAAAAACTTCTGGAAAAAATGCACTTAATGGTGGATGTTTGTTAAATCCCCAATCTAAATTACTACCCCAAGCCAAAGCTTCAATTGTATCCAAAGGTAAATTTGAGTTTGTGATCGTAGGAATAATCGTCCATAGAATTAAGTGAGTCGTTACAAAAATATAAAAAATATTATTTATATTTCTTTTGTTTAGGGCCATTTTCATCAATCTATATGAATAAACCGTTCTTGACACTCATTTATTCATGAATATATTCACCAACTCAAAATAGCTAAGTATGGTAAGAATTTCAAAAACTTATACTCCAAAAGAAAAAGAGAAATACATGTGCGCTAAACATTTAGCGTATTTTAAGATGAAATTAATGGAGTGGAAAAAAGATTTAAAGAGATCTAATAATGATGCGATTTTTCAAGCATCCATGGACGATAATAGTGCATCAGCTGATATAGTAGATCAGGCAAGTTCTTACACAGAAAAAAATGTAGAGATGAGAGCCATTAATAGACAAATTAAATTAATTTCTAAAATAGATGGTGCATTGAAGAAAATTCAGGATGGAACATACGGTTTTTGTGAAGAAACTGGTGAGCCAATTGGTTTAAAAAGATTAATGGCAAGACCAGTTGCAACTCTTTGTATTGCAGCTCAAGAAAAGCACGAAAAAGACGAAAAAGTTTATGCTGACGATTAAGGATGATCTATTTCAGCATCTTTGTTTAATGCTTTAAACCCTTTTACTACAGCTGGTCGTTTAGCAATTTCAACAAACCACCTAGATAGGTTTTCAAAATTATTTAATCCAATATCATGTCTTTTGTGTCTTGCAATCCAAGACCATGTAGCAATATCAGCAATAGAGTATTTATCATTTGCTAAAAACTTACTTTGAGCCAGTCTAGCCTCAAGATCTTCATAAATCTTTCTAGTGATTTTGAAGTATCTTTCTTCACCCCACTCACTTTTTCCTTGATGATAATAATGAAACTGATGATGCTGGCCTATCATTGGACCTACAATAGCCATTTGAGCCATCAACCACTGATTTATCTCTAACCTATCTGCTTCAGGATAAAGTTTCTTACTTTTCTCACCTAAATACATAAGGATAACTCCAGACTCAAATACAGTCTTATTATGCTCATGATCTATAATTACAGGGATTTTATTAAATGGACTTATTTTTTTAAATTCTGGTTTAAATTGATCTCCACTCAAATTAACTTTTGTAAGTTTATACTTAAAATTAATTTCCTCGAGCATTATGCTAATTTTCCAACCATTAGGAGTATCAGCAGTAAAAAGTTCGATCATTCTTTTACACCCAATCTATCTTTGATAGTGCTGGATGCAGTTGTAAATTCAAATCTATATTTTTCGTCAGGTCTTGCATATTTAAAGCAGCCTCTTGCAGCTAAAGCTCCTTCATGAAAACCTGAAAGTATTAACTTTAATTTGCCTGGATAGGTACAGATATCACCAATTGCAAATATTCCTTTTTTATTTGTTTCAAAATTCTCAGTATTTACGGGAATTGTTTTTTTATCTAAATTTAAACCCCACTCCGCTATTGGTCCTAATTGCATTATTAATCCAAAAAAACCCAATACATAATCAGCTTTTATAACTTTACTGTCACCTGTTTCACTTTTGATTTCGACGCTTTCTAATGAGCCATTTCCTTTAACATCTTTGATTGAATATTTAGTAATTAAATCAATAGTTTTATTATCACTTAATTCTTTTATTTTTTGAACACTTGCGGGAGCTCCTCTGAACTCATCTCTTCTGTGAACAAGCGTTACTTTTGATGAATTAGATAATTCTATAGCCCAATCAAGTGCACTATCTCCGCCTCCAAAAATAACTACTGATTTATCTTTAAAAATAGTTTTGTCTTTTATTGAGTATAAAACTGATTTTCCGTCATACTTTTCAGCACTTTTAGTTGGGAATTTTCTTGGTTCAAAAGAACCTACGCCACCTGCTATAACAATATTGGGTGTTTCAAATTCTTTTCCATTTAATGTTTTAACTAACCATTTATTTTTTTCATTTTTTAATTCTTGAACTCTGTCACTTAAATGAAAGTTAAAATTAAAAGGTTTTATTTGTTCAATTAAATTATTTGTAAGCTCTTCTCCTGTACATTTAGGAACTGCAGGAATATCATAAATTGGTTTGTCTGGATAAAGCTCAATACACTGTCCTCCAATTTTATCTAGGTTATCAACTATTTCACATTTTAATCCAATGATCCCTAATTGGTGCGCACAGAATAAACCTGTGGGTCCTGCTCCAATAATTACTACATCTGTTTTAATCATTAAACTTGTTTCTCCGGCATATGTACAGTTAAACCATCTAAATCATCTGAAACGATTAATTGACAACTTAATCTACTGTTAGATTTAGGCTCAAAGGCTTGGTCTAACATGTCATCTTCACCCATTTCTTTTTCAGGAAGTTTTTTAAACCAATCATCATCATTAATATATACATGACAAGTCGCGCATGACATGCCTCCTCCACAATCTGCATCTATGCCTGGAATATCATTTTGTATAGCACCTTCCATTACACTAAGACCATTAGCAACATCAGCCTCATGTTCAGTGCCATTGAATTCTATATATTTGATTTTTGCCATATTTAATAAATAATTCTTATAAACTAATTTGCGACTGCGGCAAATTTTTGAAATTAAGCATTTTCTATTTTTTTGGACCAAAAAAAAAGGCAGGTATGTTTTAGCATACCCGCCTCTTTTTAATATTAAAAGCTAATTATCTAGCTCGTGCTCCACCTTGTGAAACTGCTGCTGACCAGATTACTAGACCAAAAGCAATTTTGTTGATGAAGTCTGCTAAGTTGTAAATCACGTTCAATGAGTTAGCGTCTACTCCACCTACTAGGTAACCAAAAATGTAACCTAATGGGTAAATAGCCCAACCGATTGTTACGATCATTCTCATAGCACCCCATGCAGTTGCTAATGGCTTGTTTCCAGTTTTAGCTGCAATTTTTCCAGCTTCACCAGAGAATACTTCATATAAGATGTAGATCCATCCAGCCATACCGACTATGAAACCAAGCATAGCATTGATGTAACCTGCTTCTCCTAAGTATCCACCAATTAACATCACAAGCGAACCAATTAATAATCTCCAGAAGATTGCTCCTGGGATTTTCTTAACTGCTGCTAGAATTAAGTAAAACTCGATCATCTGTAATGGTACAGTGATTAACCAATCAATATATCTATATACTGTTGGAGAATCTCCAGTCATTACCCATACATCTCTCATGTACATGTAGTGAATGAATGCAACACCAGTTACAAGACCAGCTACTGTTACTGAAGTTTTCCAGCCTGCTGCAACAGTATTTCTTTCCATGAAGAAGAATACTGTAGCTGCTGCCATACCCATTGCGATTACCCAAAAGGAAATCCCAACGAAGTCGTCAGAAGCTAACATAGCAGTTGCTGCGTTTGCTGCACCAGTAAGACCAAATAGAGCCACTGCTGCTAATGCAAACATTTTAAGTTTTTTCATAAAAAACTCCCTCTCGTTAGTTTTTTTTAGTTTAAATTTAAACTACGGACAAACCACAAAGGTTTCTCCAAAGTTAGGGGCTTAATATCAAATTAAATTAGTTTGTTGAAGACTTTTTGCCGCGTTATAAGTGTTGATTTTACTGACTTTTTAAAATTAAATACAACCTGTTGCATAAATTCAATAGAAAAATGACACCAAATAGCAAATCAAAATGAATAGAAATTACAAAGAAATTTACGACGAATCTCTAAAAAATCCTGAGGAATTTTGGCAGAAAGTTTCTGAAGATGTGTTTTGGTTCAAAAAACCGACTAAGATTTTAAAAAAAGACAACCCTCCTTTCTATAAATGGTTTGAAGATGGTGTAACAAATACATGCTACAACGCCTTAGACCTTCACATTGATCAAGGAAGAGGTGATAAAACTGCTTTAATCTATGACAGTCCTATAACAGAAAGTAAAGCAAAGTTCACTTTTAAAGAATTAAAAGAAAAAGTTTCAAAATTTGCAGGCGCTTTAGATAAGCAAGGGGTTAAAAAAGGAGATCGTGTAATAATTTATATGCCGATGATACCAGAAGCGGTAGTTGCGATGCTCGCATGTGGTAGAATTGGAGCAATTCACTCTGTTGTATTCGGTGGTTTTGCCTCAAATGAATTAGCTAGCAGAATTGATGATAGTAAAGCTAAAATTCTAATTACAGCATCATGTGGATTTGAGCCTGGAAGAACAGTTGAATATAGACCACTTGTAGATGGAGCTTTAAAATTAGCAAAACACCAAGTTGAAAAAGTAATATTATTTCAAAGAAAAGGACACGAGGTAAAATTAAATAAACCATTAGAAATAAGTTGGGATGAAGCACTATCTGGAGCAGATGATAAAGATTGCGTTGAGATGGGTGCCAATGATTATGCTTACATCCTTTATACTTCAGGAACCACTGGTATTCCAAAGGGGATTGTTCGAGATATTGGTGGTCACATAGTTGCTCTTAAATGGACAATGAAAAATATTTATAACATTGATCAAGATGATGTATGGTGGTCAGCAAGTGATATTGGTTGGATAGTAGGACATTCCTATATTGTCTATGCTCCATTATTCAAAGGATGTACAACACTTCTATTTGAAGGCAAACCAGTGGGTACTCCTGATGCTGGGGTATTTTGGAGAATAATATCAGAATATAAAATTAAGTCATTATTCACAGCTCCAACTGCATTTAGAGCAATAAAGAAAGAAGATCCAGAGGGTAAGTTTTTTTCTAAATATGATTTAAGTTCATTTGAGTCATTATTTTTAGCAGGTGAAAGGGCAGATCCAGATACAATTAAATGGGCTGAGAATTTACTTAAAGTTCCCGTAATTGACCATTGGTGGCAAACTGAAACGAGTTGGGCGATAAGTTCAAATTGTACTGGAATAGAAATGCAAGAAACAAAATATGGATCTGCTTGTAAAGCGGTTCCGGGTTATGATGTAAAAATAATTAAACCTGATCAAACAATAGCTAAACCAAATGAGATGGGAGATATTGTGGTTAAGCTTCCATTACCGCCAGGTACGTTCCCAACTTTGTGGAATGCAGATGAGAGATATAAAGAAAATTATATGTCAAATTATAATGGCTACTACCAAACTTACGATGCAGGTCATATTGATGATGATGGATATATTTGGATTATGTCTAGAACTGATGACATAATAAATGTTGCAGGTCATAGACTTTCAACTGGAGCAATAGAAGAAGTTTTGTCTGAACATCAGTCTGTTGCTGAATGTGCAGTAATAGGAATAAAGGATCAACTGAAAGGACAATTACCAATTGGTTTAATTGCTCTAAAAGCAGGAGTTTCTAAGGATAATGAGACTATTTCAAAAGAGTGCGTGCAAATGGTTAGAGATAAAGTTGGGCCTGTTGCAGCTTTTAAGATAGCAATTGTTGTTAAAAGATTACCAAAAACTAGATCTGGAAAAGTTTTAAGAGGAACAATTAGAAAAATTGCTGACAAAGAAGAATATAAAATGCCTGCAACGATTGATGATCCTTCAATCCTTGATGAGATAAAAGAAGACTTAATAAATAGCAGTATTTTAAAATAATGCTTAAGACATATCTTTTTTTAGTAGGAGCAATCATTTGTGAAGTTTGTGGGACAATGCTTCTTCCTGTTACTCAAAACTTTACAAAATTAACACCAACAGTATTTTTGGCTGGATTTTATTTATCTGCTTTTTATTTACTTACTTTTGTAGTTGATAAATTACCAATTGCGATTGTTTATGGAACTTGGAGTGGACTTGGTATTTTTACTATAGCAATATTGGGCTATATATTTTTTAAACAATCTTTAAGTTGGCAAGCTATTTTGGGTATGTTTTTTATTGTAGTTGGAGTAACACTTGTAAATATGTATTCAAGTAAAACTATTTGACTTAATCAAAAAGAATCGGTTTGCCTGATGGGTCTCCTAAAATTTCATCTTCTTTCATTTTAATATCACCATTAATAATTGTATAAACTGGTGATCCTTTAAATTTATAACCATCAAATGGGCTCCATCCACACTTGCTATGAATATTTTCATTTTTGATTTCAATTGTTCGATTCATATCTATTATTGTAAAGTCAGCATCATAATCTTTTTTGATAAATCCTTTATTTTTAATACCAAATACAGAAACTGGATTTTCACAAAGAAGTTTAATTAGCTGATCTAATGTAAGTTTTTTGTCATTAACATGATTTAGCATAACTGGTAATAATGTTTGGACGCCAGGCATACCAGATGGTGACTGAGGATATTCTTTTAATTTATTTTCTTTTAAATGCGGTGCATGGTCTGAACCGATAGTATCATTATAATTATTTCGAATAGCGTACCACAATCTATCATAATGAGACTTGTCTCTCAAAGGAGGGTTCATCTGCGCAAAGGTTCCAAGTTTGTCATAACAATCTGGTGCATATATTGTTAGATGTTGTGGAGTAATTTCAAAAGTTATGTTTCCTTTATTTTGCGAAAGAAAATCTACCTCTTCTTTTGTTGTAACATGCAATATATGTGCTTTTTTATTAAGTCTTTTAGCAATTCTAACAATCCTTCTTGTAGATGACATTGCACATTCTTCATTCCTCCATACAGGATGAGTATGAACATTGCCTTTTTCAATTAATTTTTTTCTTAAATTAATTATTTCTTCATCTTCAGAATGTACCGCAACTATTTTTGAGGTATTTTGAAATACTTTTTCAATATCTTCTTCTTTGTCAACTAAAAGATTTCCTGTTGAGGAACCTGCAAAAAGTTTTACTCCACAACATCCATCTAAACCTTTAAGCTTTGCCAAATCGGAGGAATTATCTGGAGTTGCTCCAAAATAAAAAGCATAATTTGAATACATCCTATTTTTTGCGATATTTAACTTATTATTAAATTCTTTCATATTTGCTGTTGGGGGATTTGTATTTGGCATCTCAAATACACTTGTTATACCACCAGCAATAGCTGCTTTACTTCCAGTATGTAAGTCCTCTGCATTAGTTGATCCAGGCTCACGGAAATGAACTTGGGTATCCATGCAACCAGGTAAAACTAGTAAATTGCTTGCATCAACAGTTTCTTTGCTTTGTTCATTATTTAAATCACCAATTATTGAGATTTTTCCATTCTGAATTCCAATATTAGTCTTAGTAATTTTTCCGTCGATATAACACTCTCCATTTTTTATAATAAGATCTAACATTTTATGAAATCGTTACTATATTATTATTTTGTACCATTCAATGATGAAAAAAAATAATGTTTACATTTTAGAGGACAGAGGACTTTTGTATGTTTCGGGTGAAGACTGTAAAGAATTTCTACAAAATATAGTTACAAATAATATTAACAAAGTAGATGAAAAAAATTCATGCTATTCTGCTTTACTTACGCCACAGGGAAAATATTTATATGATTTTAATATATTAAAACATAAATCCGGATATTTTTTAGATTGTGAGAAAAAAAATATCGATAATTTATTTAAACAATTAAATTTATACAAACTTAGATCAAAAGTAGAAATTTTAAATTTAAGTAATGAATTTGTAATTGCAGTTATTAGTAAAGAAAGATTTTTAGATATGGAAAATTCAAATTCTAATGCCGGTAGTACAATAAAATTTAGAGAAGATAGTATTTTTTTAGATCCTAGAAATATAGAGCTTGGAGCAAGAATAGTAACCAATTTAGAAAAATTATATTTATCATTAAAAAAACTTGGACTTCAAAGTGCAGATAAAAATGAATATTACAAATTAAGTCATGAAATTGGTATTCCACAAAATAATACTGAAAAACTTCAAAATAAACTTTTTGGTATTGAGTGTAACTTTGATGAGTTAAATGCAATAGATTTTAAAAAAGGTTGTTACGTGGGCCAAGAAAATACTGCCAGAATAAAGTTAAAAAATAAATTAAACAAACGTCTATTACCAATTGAAGTAATAGAGGGTGATTTAGAGAATGATATAATAACAACTGAGAAAGATGAAATAGGAAAAGTATTAATAAACGATAATTATCCCTACGCTCTTATCAGGGTTAAAAATGAAAAATTTGATTTTAGCAAAACATTTAATTGTGGTTCTGCTAAAGTTAAAATCAAGAAGCCTGATTGGCTACAAACTACTAAATAAATTTAGATAAATCTGGTTTAAAATAATTTGGACCTTTCATAACTTTACCCTGATCATTATAAATAGGTTTTCCATCGTTTCCTAACTTGCTCATATTAGAATTTTGAACTTCTTCAAAACAGGCATCTAAATTAATACCAAATGCATGCCCAGCACCATAAGTTACATATAATATATCAGTCAAAGCATCTGCAACCTCTAAAAGATTATTATTATCTAAAGCCTGTTTAAATTCATCCAATTCTTCTTTAATCAAATTATACCTGAGCGTATTAATTTTATTAGAACTGAGAGATGGTCTTAATTTTACTTCTTGCCCAAAAGTCTCCATAAAATTTTTTACTTTTTGAAAATTTGTCATTTTACTCCTGTAAGATTAATAAAAACTAGTATATAAATTATTTAGTTAATTTTTCAAACAAATGAAAACGAGAAAAGAATTTGATAGTATCGGCGGTATTAATGTGCCAAATGATAAGTATTGGGGTGCATCAACTCAAAGATCAAAGAAATTTTTTAATATTGGCAAAATACTCGTCCCATCATCTATTATAAGATCAATTGCAATTATTAAAAGAAGTGCTGCAATTGTTCATAAAAAAGATAAATTAATTTCAACTAAAATCGCTAATTCAATAATTAGAGCATCTAATGAAGTTATCACAGGCAAAATGGATCGTAATTTTCCATTGAAAGTCTGGCAGACTGGTTCAGGCACTCAAACTAATATGAATGTAAATGAAGTGATAGCAAATAGAGCAATAGAAATTCTAAAAGGAAGAAAAGGATCAAAAAAACCTGTTCATCCAAATGACCATGTCAATAAATCTCAATCTACAAATGATGTTTTTCCAACTGCAATGCATATATCTGTAGCAAATGAAACTACTAAAAAACTTTTACCTAGCTTAAAATTACTTGAAAATTCCTTAAAACAAAAAAGTAAAGAATTTAAAAAAATAATTAAAATTGGAAGAACACATCTTCAAGATGCTACTCCATTATCTCTTGGTCAAGAATTTTCTGGATATTATGAACAAGTAAAAAAAAGTATTAATAGAATAAAGTATTGCTTGGAGGATATTTATTATTTAGCTCAGGGTGGTACTGCTGTGGGCACCGGAATAAATTCTAAGAAAAACTTTGATAAGAAAATAGTCAGTGAAATTAAAAAATTTTGTAAAATTAAATTTAAACCAGCCCCTAATAAATTTTCTGAATTAGCAGCACATGATGCTATAGTAAGTTTTTCTGGATCATTAAATTCATGTGCTGTAGCTTTAATGAAGATTTCTAATGATATAAGATTTTTAGGCTCAGGTCCAAGAGCAGGGTATGGAGAACTTTTATTGCCAGAAAATGAACCTGGATCTTCAATTATGCCTGGTAAAGTTAATCCAACACAATGTGAGGCTGTTACAATGGTTTGTGCAAAAGTTATAGGCAATCACACGGGCATAACTGTAGCTGGAAGTCATGGGCACTTTGAATTAAATGTATTTAAACCATTAATTGCTTATAACATTTTACAATCAATTGATATTTTGGCAGATAGTGTAAAAAATTTTAGTTTATTTTGTGTTAAAGGAATAAAACCAAATAGAAAAAAAATTAAAGAACATTTGGATAACTCTTTAATGCTTGTGACTGCATTAGCTCCTAAAATTGGATATGATAATGCAGCTAAAATTGCAAAAAGAGCTTTAAAAAATAATACTAGGTTAAAAGAAGAGGCTATTAAATCAGGACTTATAAAAGAAAAAGATTATGATATAATAATTAATCCCTTTAAAATGATTATGCCAAGCTAGTCAATAATTTTTCTAATTGATGCTCTTAGATTTTGGATATTTTTAATAATGAATAAATTATCTGCATCAACATTATTATTCAAGCTATTAATCCTGACATTCGAAATTATAATTTGATTATCTCCTATGTTTTTTTTTAAATCAAAGTAAATGCGATTTATATTTCTAACTTTGTTTGACCCAATCTGAAATGTCTTTGCAAATTCAATGTGATTTGTAATATCAAGCGTATTATTTGAAAGAAATATAATTTTGTCTTCATTTTCAATAGATTTAATTTTTGTTTTTAGGATTCCTATTTTGCCTAAATTAAATCTAGCGTGTTTTAAATTAATTTTTTTTTCTTTAACATCTATAAAAATTTCTCCACTTTTTAGTAGCTTATTGTTTAATTCATCAAATTTAAGTTTGAAACTGCCATTTAAATTTCCTAAATAATTTTCGTCATAAGACAATAATTTTAATAGAATATAATCTATGATATTTTCAACTTTTTTGTTTTTTATAAGTAATGAACCTGTAAAATAAAAAGGATTTATTTGAATATTGCTGTTTACTTTAAAATTAATATTTGGATTGTCTGGTGAACTAATTTTGATTTTGTTATCATTAAATTTAACTTTATATTCAAGCTTTTCATGAGAACTTAAAATTAATATTTGATTTGTAAAATTTTTTCTATTTTCAAATTTTAGTACATTATTAATTTCAATATTTGGATTTACTAGCTTGATATTGTGATTAGACGTTTTAGGGCTCCTATAATTTCGTTTCCAATCCGACTTAAATTTTATACCAAAAATTTTTCCATTTATTGTAAAAAGCTTATCTTTACTTTTATTGTTTATTTTATATGAAATACTTTTGATTGGAGAGATTAGTATTACTTCATTATTTTTATTTTTTAAAAAAAGTTTGATATTTTTAAAGTTAATGGGATTATTAATTTTTTCATAAAGGTGTTTTCTAATTTCTTCCAGATCTGAGATATTGAAATTAAAGTTTGAATTTGTAATCTCGGCCGAAATTAGATTTTTAAATGATCTCAGATATAAATCTTTCAAAGATATGTAAATTTTAAAATTATCAGTTTTTATTAAATTATTTTGTAAATTATTTTCATTTAAGTTTAGACTTGCGTTTTCTACTAGCAGGTGAGGCCTTGGAAAAGGTTTATATGAAATCTTTCCAAATATGTTAAGATAAATTTTAAAATTATTATAAAAATTTTTTTCTATCTCTGGGGCTTTGCTTTTATATTTAAATAAAACTGGTAAAGATAAAAAAGTTAATGAAGAAAAAGTTACAAAGATTGCAACTAAAATTAATGAGAAAGTTATTTTATTTTGCTTAATTTTATTCATAAAAAGAAAATAAACTTATACAATAAAAAAAATGTTAAGATCAGATTATTTGACAAATTTAAATGAAAAGCAACAAGAAGCAGTGATGCATTTAAATGGGCCGCTGCTAATTGTTGCTGGCGCAGGATCAGGTAAAACAAAGGTATTAACATCAAGAATAGCTCACATAATAAAAACTCACAAAGCTTTTTCTAGTCAGATATTGGCTGTGACATTTACTAATAAAGCTGCAAAAGAAATGCAAATTAGAGTTTCAAAATTACTTAAAAAAGAGGCTACAGGATTGCCATGGCTTGGGACCTTTCATTCAATCAGTGCAAAAATTCTAAGAAAACATGCTGAGGCAGCAGGTCTTAAGTCTAACTTTACAATCTTAGATCAAGATGATCAAACAAGATTAATTAAAAACATCTGTAAAGCAGAAAATGTTGATATTAAAAAAATCTCACCAAAATATATATTGGCTATTATAGATAAATGGAAAAATAAAGGTTTTTATCCAGATGATGTTATTTTAAAAAAAAAAGAGATTTTAGAAAAAAATTTTCTTAAAATTTACAGAACATACCAACAAAAATTATTAGATTTAAATTCTGCAGATTTTAGCGATTTAATTTTACATACTGTAAAAATTTTTAGAAATTATCCTGATATTACTTCAATTTATTCAAAAAAGTTTAAGTATATTTTGGTTGATGAATATCAAGATACTAATTTTATACAAAGTGAATGGCTAAAATACCTCGCAAAAT
The DNA here is from genome assembly GCA_902521075.1 of uncultured Pelagibacteraceae bacterium. Classification (GTDB taxonomy): domain Bacteria; phylum Pseudomonadota; class Alphaproteobacteria; order Pelagibacterales; family Pelagibacteraceae; genus Pelagibacter. The sequence goes on along the minus strand of CABYQM010000007.1, from coordinate 8,485 downwards.
CAAATTTAAATATATGTTGCGTGGGAGACGATGATCAGTCAATTTACAGTTGGAGGGGAGCAGAAATAAAAAACTTTTTGGATTTTGATAAAATTTATAAAAATACTAAAATTATCAGATTAGAAAAAAATTACAGATCGACGCAAAATATATTAAGTGTTGCTTCTAAATTAATTGAAAATAATCAAAATAGAGTTGGAAAAACTTTATATACTAATCAAAAAAAAGGTGAGCTCGTTACATTGGATTGCTTTAGAAATGTAAAAGATGAAGCTACGGAAATAAGCTCAACTATTGAAAATTTCAAAAATAAAGTTTCATTAAACGAAATTGCAATATTAGTGAGAGCGATATTTCAAACCAGGGAATTTGAAGAAAGATTTTTAAAAGTTGGTATCCCTTATAGAATTATTGGAGGTACTAAATTTTATGAAAGAGCAGAAATAAAAGATTGTATTGCTTATCTTAGATGTATTCATCAACCAATGGACGACTTATCATTTGAGAGAATAATTAATGTGCCAAAAAGATCAATTGGTGAAACAACAATCAAAAACATCTCGGAATTTGCAAAAAAAAATAAAATATCATTAGAAGTTGCGTCAAAAAAATTAATTGAAGTAAATCAAATAAAACCAAAAACGAAAATTGGATTAATTAGTTTATTAAACTTATTGGATAAGTGGAGGTATGAATATAAGAATAAAACTAATCACAACAAACTTTTGCAGATTGTTCTTGATGAATCTGGTTATAGTGAAATGTTAAAGAATAAAAAAGACTTAGAAAATGAAAATAGATTAGAAAATATAAAAGAATTATTAACTGCAATGAAAGAATTTGACAATTTAGAAAGTTTTTTAGAACATGTCGCTTTAGCCACATCTTTAGACCAAGATTGGCAGAATGAAAAAGTAAATTTAATGACTTTGCACGCATCGAAAGGATTAGAATTTAATATTGTTTATTTGCCCGGATGGGAAGAAGGATTATTCCCGCATCAAAAAAGTATTGAAGAAAAAGGAGAAGCTGGTCTTGAGGAAGAAAGAAGACTTGCTTATGTGGGAATTACCAGAGCAAAAGAGATTGCAAAAATATCATTTTCAATGAATAGATTTTATCAAGGTGATTGGATTGACAGCATTGCGTCTAGGTTTGTTGATGAACTGCCTGACGAATTCATAAAAAAGAATAATAGTTTTAATGATGAAGAGGAAAGTGATTTTGAATTTAACCAAGATATAGAATTCGAAAATGAAATCAGAAGTCCAGGCTGGATAAGATACCAGAAAAAAATAAAATGAATAAAAATTTAAAGAAATTAAAGGAATTTATAAATAATAATGATTTAGATGGATATATTGTTCCAAAAAATGACAATTTCTTCACAGAATATTCAAATATAAATAATTTATATAAAATCTCAAACTTTAGTGGATCAGCTGGTTTCGCTCTGGTTTTAAAAAATAATAATTATTTATTTGTAGATGGCAGATATACATTACAAGCAAAAAAACAGTCAGGTAAAGAATTTACTATTTTTGAAATTCCTTATTTATGGCCGAAAGATTTATTAAATATAAACTCATACAAAATTGGTTTTGACCCAGAATTATTTACACAAAATATATTAAATAAATATTTTGAAAAAATTGTAAATTTAATTCCATTAAAATATGATTTTAACAACATAAAAGAAAAAATATCTAACAAATTTTATCTACTTAATAAAACTATAACAGGCGAAACCACTTCAAAAAAAATTAATAAACTAAAAAAAATTCTCGTAAAAAAAAAAATAAGTTATTTGTATATAAGTGCAAGTGAGAATGTAAACTGGGTTTTGAATATCAGAGGTAAAGATCTACCAAATAGTCCACTTGTAAATTGTAAACTAATTTTATCAGATAAAGGAAAATTATTTCTTTTTATTGATATAAATAAAATTACGAATTTAAAGAAAAAATTAAATAAAAATATTAAATTTTGTAATGAAAAAGATTTTTTCAAAGTTATTTATCATCTTGAGAAAGGTGAAATATGTATAGATAAAAACACTTGCTCCATTTACGAGGAACAAATAATAAGAAGCAAATTTAAAATAACTGAAAATGTTGATCCAATCTACAATTTAAAATCTATTAAAAATAAAACTGAAATTAGTAATACAATTACTGCACATATCAAAGATGGCGTAGCATTAACTAAGTTTCTTTATTGGTTTAAAAAAAATAAGAGAAAAATTGATGAGAAAAAAATCGAGAAAAAATTAGAATATTTTAGAAAAAGGTCAAAAAACTATTTATATCCAAGTTTTGATACAATTGCAGGATCAGGTCCAAACGGCGCAATAATACATTATAAGTCAACAAATAAAACAAACAGATTAATAAAAAAAGATGACATTCTATTGGTTGACTCTGGTGGTCAATATATGTGGGGTACTACAGACGTAACAAGGACAACTACTGCAGGAAATGTATCAAATAAAATTAAAAATAATTTTACAAGAGTTTTAAAGGGACATATATCAGTAATCACTTGTGATCTTAAAAGAAATTTTAATGGTCATTTAATTGACAAATTAGCAAGAAAATTTCTAAAAAAAGCTGGATTAAATTATTCTCATGGAACTGGGCATGGTGTAGGATTTTTTTTAAATGTTCATGAAGGTCCGCAAAGCATTGCAAGAAATAATAAAATACCTCTAAAAAAAGGTATGATTTTAAGCAATGAACCAGGTTATTACTTAAACAACAAATATGGAATAAGAATAGAGAACCTTATTTATATAGATAAAGTTAGAAATAATTTAATTTTTAAAAATTTAACATTCGCTCCTATAGATTTGGATATGATAAATTTTAATATGTTAACAAAAAGAGAGAGAGAATTCTTGTTTAATTATCATCTTGAAGTCTACTCCAAATTATCAAAATATCTTACCAGAGCCGAAAAAAAATGGATGATGAGTTTAATTAAGTAATTTTTTTAAATCTTGTTGAGATATTATTTTAATTCCAAGATTTTTTGCATTATTAATTTTACTTTTTGTTGGTTTTTCTCCTATCACTAAATAATTAAGATTTTTGCTTACAGTGCTCAATGTTGTGCCTGAATTTTTTTCAATTAAAGATTTAGCTTCTGCTCTACTCATTCCATCTAATTTGCCAGTAAATAAAAATGTTTTATTTTTTAATATGCCATTTTTTATTAAATTTTGACTTTCAATTTTAAGTATATTTTTCATTTCAATCAAAATATTTAAATTCATTTTGTTTGAAAAAAATTTTTCTAAGGAATTTACTTGAGTATCTCCAATCCCATCTATATTTAAAAATTTATTTAATTCTTTCTTCCTGATTAATTGAATTAATCTTGAAATATTTTTAACACTGTGGCTAATAATTTTTGCATTTTCAATTCCAATATGCCTGATGCCAAGGGAATAAATGAATTTTTGAAGTGTAATTTTTTTTGAATTTTCAATAGACTCTTTTAAGTTTCTAGTTGATAATTTCCCCCAGCCCTCTAGCTTTTCTATTTTAGAGTAATCTAAGTTAAATATATCTTGAGGTTTTTTTATTAAATTTAAACTCCAAAAATTTTCTACAACTTTTTTGCCTAATCCATCAATATTAAAACCTTCTTTTGATATAAAGTGTTTTAGTTTCTCAATTGCTATTCTTTCACATCCATAACTATCATTGACGCATCTTCTAACTGCATCATATTTTTTTGTTAATTTGTTAAATTCTTTTATGGTCCTTGATCCACAGGATGGACAAATTTTTGGAAAAATGAACAATTTAGAATTTTTATCTCTCTTAATTTTATCAACTTCAATAACATGAGGTATTACATCCCCAGCCCTTTCAATTTTAACTATATCTCCAACTCTGATATCTTTCCTTGCTATCTCATCCTCATTATGAAGAGTAGCGTTAGATACAACAACCCCACCAATATTTACTGGCTCAACTTTTGCAACAGGTGTTAATGCTCCCGTGCGGCCAACTTGAATATCAATATTCAAAATTTTTGTGAAAGCTTTGTCTGCTGAAAATTTGTGAGCAATTGCCCATCTTGGTGCATTAGATGTGAAACCTAACCTTTTCTGTAAGTTTAAATCATTAATTTTATAAACTAATCCATCTAGATCATAATCTAAATCAAATCTTTTAGTCTCAAATATTTTATGAAAATCTATTAATTCATCTATATTTGATAAGATCTTATTATCTTTATTTATTTTAAAACCCCATCTTCTAAGACTATCCAAAAAATCAGATTGATTAGTATGTAAATTATTATTTATAAATCCAAAAGTGTAAGCTATAAAGTTAAGTGGTATCTTCCTTGTTTCATTTGGATCTTTCTGCCTTAATGATCCAGATGCAGCATTTCTAGGATTTGCAAAATTATTTTTTATCTTATCAAAATCTCTTTTTTTTATAAAAACTTCACCTCTTATTTCTATTTCATCTGGAAAATCGATTTTATTAATTTCTAAAGGAATATCCTTTATTGTTTTTAAATTTTCAGTTATTATTTCGCCAGTTTTACCATCTCCCCTTGACACTCCATAAATGAGTTTTTTATTTAAGTAAGTAAGAGAAGCAGAAATTCCATCAATTTTTGGCTCAACACTATAATTAAGTTTTATATCCTTATTTAAATAATTAAAAATTTTTTTTTCAAAATTAACAAGATCATCTCTATTAAAAGCATTAGACAAAGATAACATAGGTATCTTATGCTTATATTTTTCAAAAGATTTTGAAGGCTCAAAACCTACATTTTGATTTGGAGAATTTTTACTTTTTAAATAAGGATATTTTAATTCTAAATCGATTATTTCTTTTTTGAGGATGTCATACTGTGAATCTGAAATAATTGGAGTGCTTTTATCGTAATATAACTTATTATGTTTGGTAATTTCTCTAATCTTAGATATATAATTTTTTTTTATTACCTCTTTTTTCATTAGGATAAAATAATTATTTAAACAAATTTTTAAACTTTTTTAAAATTGTCTTTCTATCATCTGGTATTATTTTTTGCCTCTTATCATAACTTTTATTTAATATTTTATAACTTGCTTCATACCATTCACTTGATTCGTAATTGTAGCCAAGTAATCTAGCATATTTCTCTGCTTCATTGGTTAAACCTAATTTGTAATGTAGTTCAACTAATCTATACAGAGCTTCTTCAATGTAAATTGTTGTATCGTAATCATTTACAACTTTCTTAAACCTATTTATTGCAGGTATCCATTTTTCTCTTTCTATATAATATCTTGCTAGATACATTTCTTTTGAAGCCATTATTTCTATTATTAGTTCTAATTTAAATTGAGAGTCTCGTGAATAATCTGTGTTTGGATAATCTTTTATTATTAATTCAAAATATTTTTTAGCTAATAATATTTCATTAAAATCTTTTCTTTCATCAACAATCTGATCGTAATGACATAATGCTAATAAATAATATGCATAATCTGTTTGTGGATGAAATTTATACTTAATTAGGAAACGCTCTAAATCATTAATAGCATCTCTATAATAGCCCTGAGAATAAAATCCGTACGCCGACATCAGAACGGCTCTAGGAGCCCAAATTGATTGAGGGTAAAGTAGTTCTGCCTCACTAAATTTTTTTCCAGCATAAATAACATCTCCTTTTTGAAATTCTTCCATTGCCTGGTTATAAACTTCAATCATTTGATCATCTAAACTTTTTTTATTAAGAGTTGTTATTTGTTCCTCTTTTTTCGAACAAGCAATAATTATTATAAAAATTATTAATAATGAAAAATTGTTATTAAATTTCATCTGATACTTTTATCAGATAAAAATAAAAACTCTAACTTTTAAGCGATAGACTTTAAATTTTGATAGTTGGTAAATGTGTGTGGCAACTCTTTACCTTTGATTTCAATTAATGAGTAATTATCTGGATCTTTGAAGACTTCTTTTAATAGCTTATTTGTAAGATAATGACCTCCCTGTGAACATTTAACTGAACCAATGATTTTATAACCAGATAAAAATAAGTCACCCATACAATCTAATATTTTATGATTTACAAATTCTAAGTCATTTCTCAAACCACTTTTATTTAATATTTTACTATCTTTCACAACAACTGCGTTCTCTAAGCTTCCACCTTTGCCCAGATTTAATTTCTTTAGCTTTTCAATATCTTCAAATAAACAAAAAGTTCTAGAGCAAAATATATCTAATAAATTATCCTCAAAAATGTTTACTTTATTGGTTTGAGATTTGATTAATGCGTTATCATATTTAATTTCAAACTGAATATCACTAGTGACGTTTGATTTATTTATTGAAATAAATTTCTCACTATCTTTAAAACTTATTTCTTTGTTTATTTTTATTATTTTGATAGGCTGATCACTAAACTTAATACCAGCACTACTAATACCCTCTAAAAATAATTTTGCTGAACCATCCATTATAGGTACTTCTTTAGAATCTAACTCAACAATCGCATTGTCTATACCAATTCCATAAAATGCACCCATTAGATGCTCTATTGTGGATATTTGTACTCCGTAATTATTTGATATTGTTGTACAAAGTGTTGTGTCTATTACATTGTTATAAAGCGGGTAAACAATATTATTCTTTTGTATATCCAGTCTTTTAAAAACAATTCCAGTATTGGGAGAAGCTGGCAGAATATTCATATTAACAGCATTACCTGTATGAATTCCTACTCCTGAAAATGATATTTTTTTTGATATTGTTTTTTGAGTTAATATAGACACATATCGATAATATGAAATAATGGATGTATTAAGTACTCAATAAATATTTCAAGAAAATACGATTATATATCAAACAAATTAAAAAATCTCTCAAATAAACCACGTTTTTTATAGGTTATCTTAGGTGTGCCAAAATTTTTAACATAATAGGATGCACCAGAGTTGCATATTTGGATATCGGATTCTTCGAGGTAATTGATCGATTTAAAACCAAATTTATCTTTTAAATAAAAAGAATTATTATTGAACATAATTGATCCATCCCCTATTAAAAATAAATTAGTTTCCTCAAATTTAAAATTACTAATCGAATATTTATTGAAAGTTAAATCAAAAATTTCTTGCACTCTATACAAAACGACTTGTTTTAATAAATCAATTGAAATATTTTTTGTTATAATTTCTTTTAGTGATAGATTAGTGTCTCTATTATTATTATAAGAAAACTCAGTTTCTGATTTATTAAATAATTTCTTTATTTTTTCTGCGTGATCTACCTCAATTTTAAATATTTTGGAAATATCTTTAGTAATATTGTGACTACCAACATTAATAGAATTGACATATTTTAACTTTTTATTCTCATATGTCATCAATGATGATCTCTCATACCCAATATCTAGAAAACTTACTTTGTCCAAATTTAATTTGCTTAGATAAGATTGAGATTTTAAATAACTTGTACAAAAAATTTTTGAAATACTTAAGTTATTTTTATTAAAATAATTATTTATATTTTGTATATTTTTTTTTGGGAAACAGATTACTTTGTAATCAATTTTAATTTGTTTAATATCTTTTAAATTTTTTGGCAAACTATCGAATATTTTTTCATCAATTATTCCATTATTAAATATTGTATGAATTATTTCATATTCATTATAATTATCACTAATGATTTGATAAATTTCTTGTGTGAGAAACTCATAAGCTTTTGTAAAGTCTATATTTCCATCAAGTTTTTTTTGCAAAGAAACATCAATGACTAATGTTTTCTTACTATCTAAAATTAAAATTATATCTTCAATATGAGATGAAATTTTTTTTTCAGCTTTTCTAATTATATCTTTTAAATTATCAAAATTGTTTTCGCTATTATCATTTGATTTTTTTAATATACTTTCTGAATAACAAATGTTTAAGTTGCTATCAAATATAGCAATTCTTATTTTTGATAGTCCATAGTCTATGATATTAAAAAAGTTAGATTTAGTCATTTTTAATTATTATCCTATTTGCTATTCTCAAGTCTATTGTTGTGTTTGGTTTAATTTCTTTTTTAAAGGTTTTTAAATTTTTGTATTTTATGATCGCTTCTTCAATATTTTTGTTAGGTAATTTTATGATAATATTATTTTCAAAATATAGATCCCATCTTTTATTTTTATGAAAATAGAACTTTAATATTGATTCAGTATTTATATTTTGATTTTTTAAAAGTGATAACAATTCTATATATTCTGAAATTTCAAAACTACCGAATATTAACGGCAATTTTTTATTCATTGATAAATTTTTTGATAGTATAAAGCGTTCGTTCAGTCCTACATAATATTTCTTTTGCTTTAAGTAAGTTATTCCAATAACTTCTGTCTTGGATGCTTTTATTAATATGGTTGAGGGATAATATTTTTTAATTTCAATTTTTTCTAAAAAATTTAAATTTTTTAAATTCTTTAAGACATTTTT
>CABYQM010000006.1 GCA_902521075.1 uncultured Pelagibacteraceae bacterium | reverse complement strand
TTTAATTTTTTTAATATTAATTTTTCTTTTTTATTCATTAAAAAATAATCTTTATTTTTTTTATGATCATGTCCTAAGAGATGTAGATAACCGTGTATCCACATTTTATCTAATTCATGATCAAAACTAGATGATTTTGCTCTTTTATTAATAATTTCAAAAGAAATTGCTATATCTCCTAAATATAATTTGTTTTTTAAATTAATTTTTAAAGGAAAAGAAAGCACATCTGTTGAAACATTTTTATTTCTAAACTTTGAATTTAGATCTTTCATTTTTTTATTATTAGTAAGCATGACAGTAAATTCTTGTTTTTTATTTTTAAAAGAGCTGAATTTAGATAATTTATTTAATTTCTTTTTGAAGTAAGTTTCCGGCTTTTTTAATTTTTTTTCCCAAATTTTTTTATCTATAACTATGTTGGCTTTAATCATTAATCTGAATTTTTATCAGAATAAGCCTTGACTATCTTGGAAACTAGTGGGTGTCTTACAACATCAGTATGATCGAAATCTACTACAGATATCTCCTTTAAATGACCAAGTAATTTCTTTGATCTATTTAAACCTGACATTGTTTTACTAGGTAAGTCTATTTGAGAAGGATCACCGTTAATAACTATTTTGGAATTTTCACCAATTCTTGTTAAGAACATTTTTATTTGAGTATCGGTAGCATTTTGCGCTTCATCAAGAATTGCAAAAGAATTCTTTAAAGTTCTTCCCCTCATAAAAGCAAGTGGTGCAATTTCAATATCTCCAACCTCTATTTTCTTTTGAATTTTTTCAAAATCTAATAAGTCATACAATGAATCATAAAGAGGTCTTAAATAAGGATCAACTTTCTCTCTCATATCTCCTGGTAAGAAACCTAATCTCTCTCCTGCTTCTACCGCTGGTCTGGACAAAATGATACGTTCTATTTTTTTTTCAAGTAACATTGTTAAAGCAACCGCAACAGCTAAAAAAGTTTTACCAGTTCCAGCTGGTCCTGCAGAAATAACAATATCTGATTCTTTTAAAGCTCTTATATAATTTTTTTGCTTCTCTGATCTTGGTATTACAGATTTTTTTGGAGTTTTTATTATGTATTCTACATTCCCACTTTTATTTGTAACTTTCTCATTGATCATAAATTTATTTACAGATGACTCTATATCCTTTTTTTCTAATGTTCCATTATTTAAAAATTGATCTACAAGAAATTGAATTGCATTTTTTATTAATTCATTTTTTTCAGGAGTATTTTTTAATAAAATTGAATTTCCTCTAGAGTAAATGCTAGTATTTGTAATTTTTTCTAATTCTTTTAAGTTATTATTAAATTCTCCTAAAACACCTAAAAGTAGTTCATTGCTTTGAAATACAATGCTTAAGGCATTGTTTTCTGAATATACGTATTTTAAATCAGGGTTAATTTTTGATTTTGCAAAATTTTTCAAATTATGCTGCTTTCATTTTATCTATTACTTTGCCAAATAAAGAATTTTGATTACTTTTTTCAATATTAACTTTTATTAATTTGCCAATATGACTTTCATTACCATCAAAAATTACTGAATTTAAAAATTTATTTCTTCCAAAAAATTTATTTTGGTTTTTAAGTTTATTTTCTACAAGTACCTCTAAAGTTTTGCCTTCTAAGGATTTATTCAATTCTATTTGATTACTAAATAATTTTTCTTGAATAGTTATCAGTCTATTCTTGATTTTATCTTTATCAATAATCCCTAATTCTGCAGCCTTTGTTCCTGGTCTTGGACTAAAAATAAAAGAAAATGAATTTATAAATTTAATTTTATTAACTAAATTTAAGGTTTCTTTAAAATCAGTCTCCGTTTCTCCAGGATATCCAATAATAAAGTCACTAGAAAATTTTATATCAGGATTAATTTTGATTAATTTTTCATAAGTATTTAAATAATAATTTACTGTGTGCTTTCTGTTCATCATTTTTAATATTCTGTCAGATCCACTTTGAATTGGTAAATGAACAAAAGGCATTAATTTTTTTGAAGTTTTGTAACATTCAATAAGATCATCTGTCATATCTCTTGGATGAGAGGTGGTATATCTAATTCTACTTATTTCGTTATATTTACTGAGAGTATTAATAAGATCTGAAAGTCGGTACTCTCTAGATCCATCTATATATGAATATGCATTTACGTTTTGGCCTAGAAAAGTTATTTCTCTAGATCCATTCTTTATCAATCTCTCTGCTTCATCAATAATGCTCTTAAATGGTCTAGAATACTCTGGTCCTCTAGTATAAGGGACAACACAAAAGTGACAGAACTTATCACAACCCTCTTGAATCGTTAAGAAAGATGAAACATTCGTATTGTTATTTTTGATATTATCGAAATATCTAAACTTAGAGACTGAGTCAAATTCAGTTTCTTCAACTTTATTTTCTTCCTCAAAATTCTTCAAAAGATTATTTATTTTTTGATAAGATTGCGGACCTACAACTAGGTCTATATACTTTTCTCTATTGAGCATCTCTGTATTTTCAGCTTGTGCTACGCAACCTGCGACTACCATTATTGGTTTCTTTTTATCTTTGTACAATTTCTTAACTCTTCCAATCTCATGATAAACTTTGTCTTTAGCTTTATCTCTAATATGACAAGTGTTTAAAATATAACAATCAGCATCACCCTGATTTTCAGTTTTATTGTAACCTATAGATCTAACAGCATCGTATATCCTATTGGAATCATACTCATTCATTTGACAACCAAATGTCTTTATAAAAACTTTTTTATGCATGAATTACTTTTTTTTGATTCCGTAAAGTTCTAATTTATGATCAACGAGTTTATAGCCATATTTATCGGCAATTTTCTTTTGTAATTCTTCGATCTCTTCGTCAACAAATTCTATTATTTCTCCAGTTTTTATATCAATCAAATGATTATGATCATCATTTAACTCATATCTTGCTTTGCCAGATTTAAAATCGTGTTTTGTTAATATACCCGCTTCTTCAAAAAGTTTGACTGTTCTATAAACTGTAGCAATACTAATTTTAGAATCTATTTGAGAAACTCTATTATATAATTCATCAACATCTGGGTGGTCAGACTCTCCGTATGTTTTTTTCGATTCGGATATTACTCTTGCAATTATCCTTCTTTGGTCTGTAAGTTTAACTCCATTTTTTTGACATTTTTCTTCAATAGTTTCTAACATAATATATTTTAACTCGAGTAAAGGGGTTTAATCAATTTAATATTTGTAAAATTTTTTTTATCAATTTTTACTAACTGATCTACGTCTTTATCTGTTAATTGTTCACTCAAAAAACCATATAAATCAATATTTTTTGCAAAAGCAATGCCTTTAGCAATTGCTATCGAATTTCTAATACTTGATATTTTGCCAGGACCTTGATTGACAAATATTTCACTTATTTTATCTAGATTTGAATCATGTTCGTTAAGAAAATTCAAAATTAATATCATTATTTTATCAAAATTTTCTCTACTGTTTATATGAGTGGTAGTATAAGATTCTAAGTCAGTTATGAGTGAAAATAAAATTTTATCATCTGCAGCATTAATAATTAAAGTATTCATTTTTTCTACTATTTTTTTAAACGTTAAAGCTGACGTAGTAAATAAAAAATATTATGAAGATGAGCAGGGTATTTTAGCAATTATGTATCATAGATTTGAAGAAAATAAGTACCCATCAACAAATATAAAGTTAGACATATTTAAAAAGCATATTAATTTAATAAAAGAAAATAATTTAAATTTTTATGATCCTGCTGAATTTAAAAAAAATTTCGCAAAAGTTAAGGAACAAAAGAAAATTTTACTAACTATTGATGATGCATTTACTTCATTTTATGAAAATGCTTGGCCTATTTTAAAAGAAGAAAAAATTCCATTTATTTTGTTTGTTTCTACAGAAGCAGTTGGGAATAAAGGATACATGAGCTGGAACCAGATAAACGAAGTAGAAAAAGAGAACTTTGCATATATTGGCAATCATTCACATTCACACGATTATTTAACCAAATTTACTTTTCAAAAGTTTGTAGAGGATATTGAAAAATCAATTAAAATTTTCAATTATAAATTAGGTTATAATCCAGGCTTTTTTTCATATCCTTTTGGTGAATATAATTTAGAGCAAAAAAATTATATTTCAAAACATTTTGAATTTGCATTTGGCCAACATTCGGGTGTTATTGATTTAAACAAGGATCGATATGAACTACCAAGGTTCCCTATAAACGAAAAATATGGAGAAATAAAAAGATTTAAAGAAGTAATATCTTATTTGCCACTTCAGTATAGAATTATTAAACCTGAAAACAAATTTATGAATGATGATGAAAATCCACCTAAAATGACAATAGAATTTTTTAAAGATCAAAAAAATTTAGAAAATATTAATTGTTTTTCAAATGAAGGCTCGGAGTGGAGAAAAACAAAAATTATCTTAATTGATAACATACTAAATATTAATTTTTCAGAAAAATTTATTGAAAGAAGAGGAAGAATTAATTGTTCTTTAAAAGATGAAAATGGGTGGAGATTTTCGGGTTTCCAATTTGTTCAAAATTAAATTAATTTTTTGGTCTTATTACTTGTAGGCATTACATTTACATCATCAAAATCTGTAAGAGAATTTTGCTTTATAATTTGTTTTAACACATCAATGTATTGTTGCCCTGTCTCAGCGTATTTATCTAAATAATTCACCAGCTTTAAACTATCTAATTTTTCATCGTTGTCCCTTTGAATTGCTCTTTCTTTTCTAAATTCGATATAGCTACTATGAGTATTTAAATTTCGCTGATATGCTCTAACTGATGCTTTAAGAACAGCAAACCTTGCAACTTTATGTTTTGCATCTTTATCTACGCCCGCTGGTCTGATTCCTTCCCCATTCCAAGTCCATTGTCCAAATAATGCATTACCCTCTTGTGCAAATCTTGATGTTCCCCATCCAGTTTCTTTAGCAGCTTGAGCAATTGCTAAAGAGACAGGTATTTCATCCATTCTAACTTTCAGAGAATAAAAATCACCATCACTTAAACCATATTGTTTAAATTTTTTATTTAACCAATTCTTTTCTTTTTGCGTATTTATATTCTTACCTAATATTCTAAACAATTCTTTTCTATCAAGTCGAATTTTAGCATTCTCTTCAACAATTAACGGTAAAACTATTTGAATAAATAATCTCTTTCTTTTTTTTGTATTCTCAATACTTTTAATTTCTTTGGGAAGATGGTCAATTTTATTACCAATATTTACTAACTTTGTCTCTTTAACTTTTTCAAGATTATAATTTGTGTCTTTAAATAATTGCTCAATTGTTCTTGCATCAAATCTTATAGAATTTTGTCCCTCATCATCTGTACTAAAAAAATCAATATCAGCAAAAATATTTTTTAAACTCAAATTTTTTGTTTTAGTTTCTTTTTCTCCATCTAGAATTTTTTTTCTTTTTTCCAGTTCTTGGTCAAAATTTATGCCAGCGTTTGAGATGGTGGATCTTTTGAAATTTAAATTTTTATCTAAAAAATTGTTTAAAGTTGGTAAAGTAAAAAATGAGAAAATTACAAAAAGACTTATTGCTGAAAATCTAAATAAATTATTTTTGTTTTTAATTTTTTTATTTTTTGTACGTCTAACCATTAATTGCAATATAATAATTATTAATTAATTATACAGCTAAAACTTCTTTAACTTCTGGAATATAATGACAAAGCAAGTTTTCCACACCTTTTTTTAGAGTAAGAGTTGAAGATGGACAACCTGAACAACTACCTTTTAACAAAACTTTAACTTTTCCATCCTTGAATTCTTGAAACTTTATATCTCCTCCATCTCTAGCAACAGCAGGTCTGATTTTAGAGTCTAGAATACTTATTATTCTTTTTTCAATCTCTGAATAATTTTTGTTTTGCTCTTCTTCATTTGTTTTATCGATAATACAAGTATTACCATTTGCATAATGCTCATTAACATAAGATATAACAATATGCTGAATATCTTCCCATTTTTTATTCTCTTCTTTATTTATTGAAAAGAAGTCTTCTCCTAAAAATACCCCAGTTACTCCATTTATTTTTAGTAAATTCTTTATTAGTAAATTATTTGTATCTTCTTGAGTTAGAACTTCTAAGGGGCCACTATTTGATACCTTTCTACCAGGCAGAAACTTTAATGAATTTGGGTTTGGTGTATTTTCAGTTTGTATAAACATAGGTTTTATATAGTGTTTATTTCAAAATATTAAATGATTAAAAACCGACTATTTCTTTTATCTTTTTTACTTTCTTAGAAGAAATACTCTGCGCTTTTGCACCTCCATCTTCTAAAATCTGATCTATGTAATTTTTATCTGCAAGCAATTTTTTTATTTCTTTTGTTATAGGTGATAGTTTAGTCACAATTATTTCAGATAGTTTATTTTTTAAATCAGAAAAATTTTTTCCGTCAAATTCATTTAATGTATCAGTTATACTTTGATTACTTAAGCTAGAGTAAATACCGATTAAATTTTCTGCTTCAGGTCTACCTTTAAGTCCATCTTCATTCCCAGGCAATATATCATTATCTGTTTTTGCTTTTTTTATTTTATTAATAATTTGATCCTCTGTATCTGTTAAGTTGATCCTGCTGCCTTCAGCAATATCTGACTTGCTCATTTTTTTTGTGCCATCTTTCAAACTCATTATTCTTGAAAAATGTTTTTGTATAAGAGGTTCAGGAGGTCTTAGGAAATCTGGACAATTATATTCATTATTAAATTTTTGAGCTATGTCTCTACAAAGTTCGAGATGCTGTTTTTGGTCATCTCCGACTGGCACATGAGTAGCATCATATAAAAGAATATCAGAAGCCATAAGGACTGGATAAATGTATAAACCAATACTAGCTTTTTCCTTGTCCTTTCCAGCTTTTTCTTTAAATTGTGTCATTCTATTTAGCCATCCCATTCTAGCTACACACCCTAAGATCCAAGATCCCTCAGAGTGTGCAGGAACTAAAGATTGATTAAATATTATACTATTTTTTGGGTCGATGCCGCTTGCAATAAATGCTGCTGCTGTCTCTCTAATATTATTTTTTAGCTTCATCGGATCTTGCATTACAGTAATTGCATGTAGATCCACAACACAAAATATGCATTTGTTATCTTTATTATTTTGTAAATCTACAAAATTTTTTATTGCACCTATATAATTTCCAAGATGCAAATTTCCTGTTGGTTGCACTCCAGAAAAAATTTTTTTAGACATAATTTAATACTTTAATTTAATATCAGATATTTTAAAGGCCTTAATGAGTATTGAAATCAACAAATAAAAAGTAAATGTCAAAAGAACTAATAATATTATCGATAAAAATTTATAACTATTTGAAAATATAAAATAATTACTCAAATAACTTACTAATATCTTAAATGATCCAAGACAAATTAGATTTGCAATAATTATTTTAAATAGCTGAATAAAAAATGAATTATTAAAATTAAAGTAATTTTTATTCAAAACAAATATCAACAATAAAAACCCATTTAACCATGAAGAAATAGTTGTTGCTATAGGAATTATAATAAAACCTAATTTATTAAATAAAGATAAGCTGATAACTATATTCAAAATTACAGAAATCAGTGAAAAGTAAAAGGGTGTTTTGGTATCATTTCTGGCAAATATAAAACTTGAGAATATTTTAATCATCGAAAACGCGGGGAGACCTAATGCAAAATAAAATAATGCTAAAGCTGAATTTTTAACACTTTCTTCTTTAAAAGATCCATACCCAAAAAGTGCAGAAACAATTTCTTCAGAGGCAAAAATTAAGGCAAATGTAGCAGGAAGACTTAAAAATAAACTTAACTCTAAAGACTTATTTTGTAGAATTTCCAATTTTGACTTGTTTTTACTCTTAATATATCTACTTAAATTGGGTAAAATAATTATACCGATAGCAATTCCTGCTATAGCTAAATTTATTTGATATATTCTGTCAGCATAGTACAAATATGATACTGCACTTGCTTGGAAAGAAGCAATTATTGTTCCAACTAATATATTAATTTGAGTAACCCCAGAAGAAAATATGCTTGGTAAAAGTTTCTTAAAAAAAAACTTTATTTTATTATCTAGTTTTAAATTAAAGTTAAAACTTGGATAAAAATATTTTCTAGCAAAAATAATTAAAAATATAAATTGTAAAATTCCCGCTAATGTTATTGCGTAACTTAAATAGTAGACTAAACCGATGTGGTTTTTAATTATTAGGAAGCATATTATTAATATAATATTTAAAATAAGTGGTGCGGCAGCGGCAGCGGCAAATTTATTATGAGAATTTAAAATTGCTGAAAGAAAAGAAGCTATACTTATAAAAAATAAAAATGGAAATGTAATTCTTGTTAAATCAACTGCTAATTTGAACTTTTCATCTATATCTGAAAAACCTGGCGCTATTAGTTTTATAAAGCTTGGCATAAAAATCTCAACAAAAATTGTTAAACTTAAGAGCGCTAACACCAATAAGTTAAATACTGAGTTTGCAAACCTTTGTGCTTTTTTTTTACTAGATAAAAGTTCTGATGTGTAAGATGGAACAAATGCTGCATTAAAAGTACCTTCTGCAAATAATCTTCTAAAAGTGTTTGGTATTCTAAAAGCCACGAAAAATGCATCAGCAATTGGTCCCGATCCAAGATAAATTGCTATGAAAAAATCTCTAATGTATCCTAAAATTCTACTTATTATAACAAACAGACTAAATGTGCCTGTTGACTTAATTAAATTCATAAATCATATTAGTAACTTAATCCTTTTGTATATCTAAACAAAATATGAAAAAAAACAAAATTGAACATTATTCTGATAAAGAAGCTTTAGATTTTCATACAAATGACAAATCTGGCAAAATAGAGATCGTTTCATCTAAGCCTGTCACAACAAAAAGAGATCTAGCTTTAGCTTATTCTCCTGGTGTCGCGGCTCCCGTAAAGGCAATAGCTGATAATCCTGAGTTGGCTTATGAATATACCACTAAAGGAAACCTAGTTGCAGTTATTAGTAATGGATCGGCAATATTAGGACTAGGAAACTTGGGTGCTATAGCATCAAAACCAGTGATGGAAGGAAAAGCAGTTCTATTTAAAAGATTTGCAGATATTGATTCAATAGATTTAGAAATAGACACAGAAGATACAAAAGAAATAATCAGTTCTATAAAAAATATTGCAAAAAGTTTTGGTGGTATAAATCTTGAAGACATTGCTGCTCCAAATTGTTTTATAATTGAAGAAGAATTAAAAAAAATTCTAGATATTCCTGTATTTCATGATGATCAACACGGTACAGCCATAATAACTACAGCTGCATTAATTAATGCAATTGATATTGCAAAAAAGAATTTAAAAAAAATCAAAATTGTTATTAATGGTGCAGGTGCAGCAGCCATGGCATGCGCAAAATTATTTAGGAGCACTGGTATTCCAAAAAATAATATCAAGATGTTGGATACAAAAGGTGTGATCAGTAAAAAAAGAAAAGATATTAATTCTTGGAAAAAAGAATTTGCAGTAGAAACAAGTGATAAAAGTTTAGATGATGCAATGAAAAATGCAGATGTATTTTTAGGTTTATCTGCTGCAGGCGTTGTAAAAAAAAATATGGTTAAAAAGATGGCAAAACATCCAATAATATTTGCCTGTGCAAACCCAGATCCAGAAATAAAACCAGAGGATATAGAAGAAGTTAGAAATGATGCAATTATAGCAACTGGTAGATCAGATTATCCAAACCAAGTTAATAATTTAATTGGATTTCCATATATATTTAGGGGAGCATTAGATGTCAGAGCAAAAACAATAAATGAAGAAATGAAAGTTGCGGCAGCTAATGCTATTGCTTCACTTGCCAGAGAATTTGTACCTGACGAAGTGGCAGCTGCCATGGGAGGCGAAAGACCAAATTATGGAAAAGATTATATTATTCCATCTACTTTTGACCCAAGGTTAATTAGTGTAATTCCAGTAGCTGTAGCAAAAGCGGCAATAAAATCTGGAGTAGCTAGAAAAAAAATTGAAAACTTCGATCAATATTCCGAACAATTAAAACAAAGACTTGATCCATCAGTAACGATCATGCAAGGAATAAATAATCAGATTAAAAAAACAAATAAAAAAGTTGTCTTTGCAGATGGTGAAGATGAAAATACTTTAAAAGCTGCAATTGCTTTTAAAAATAGTGGACTTGGAACACCAATTTTAGTTGCTAAAGAAAAAGTAGTTAAAGAAAAACTTAAAGAGATTGGTTATGGTGAAAACTTTGATATTGAAATTGTAAACTCTACTTTAAGTGACAAAAGAAAAAAATATGTGAATTATTTATTTAAGAAGCTTCAGAGAAAAGAAGGACTTCTAGAGAGAGATTGTGATAAAATGGTAAGAAATGATAGAGTTATTTGGGGATCGTGTATGGTAGCTTGTGGAGATGCTGATGCGATGGTCACTGGAAACTCAAGAAGGTATGGACAATCTCTAGATAAAGTAAAAAAAGTCATAGATGCTAGACCGGGAGAAATTATGTTTGGATTGAACATGATTGTTAATAAGGGCAAGACAGTATTTATTGCAGATACAAGTGTTCATGAATATCCAACGTCTGAACAACTGTCTGAAATAGCTATTTCTGCATCTAGAGTTGCAAAATTATTTGGTTTTGAACCAAAAGTTGCCTTTCTTTCACACTCAACATTCGGCCAACCAATTACAGCCAGAACAAAACATATTAGAGATGCAGTAGAAATTTTAAAAACCAAAAAGGTTAAATTTAAGTTTGATGGAGATATGCAGCCAGATGTAGCCTTAAGTGACGAATATAAAGACTTGTATCCTTTTTCTGAGATTGTTGGTAATGCGAATATATTAATCATGCCTGGGCAACATAGTGCCGCCATAACTTACAAAATAATGAAAACTTTGGGTGGTGCTAAAGTTATTGGACCACTTTTAATAGGTTTGGGTCAAGCAATAGAAATTGCTCCATTAAGGTCATCAACATCTGACATACTAAATTTAGCATCTGTTGCAGCATATTCAGCTGGAGTGATTAATTATAAAAAACCAAACTAGTTTTTTATTACCCTCAAATCCTCTACTAAAAATATACTCGTAACGACGTCTTCAACATCAAGAACTTGCTTGGCTTCATTTATTACTTCTGCTCTTTCATCCTCATTTTGCGAAATACCATAAATATAAATAATCTTTTTATATGTATCGATGTCATAATTTGCAGACGCAATTTTCTTATTTGTTATTAGAGCAGTTCTTAGTTGTGATGTTATAAGCACATCTTTTGCGGTCTGTTTAAAGTTAAACTCCTCTTTAATTTTTAGATCATTTTTTACTGATCTTGCACCTTTTATTTCCCAACCTAGCTTAGTAATTTTTAATTTTTCTTCTACAGTATCTACTTTACCTGTTATGAAAATTCGACCATCCAATACTTTGGTCTTTACTTTAAGTAAGTAACCTTTATTCATCAATATTAATTTTGTTCTTAAATTTTTTTGCATTAATGAGTCATCAATTTGTGTTCCTATAGTCCTTGGATCCATAGCAACTGAAACTCCTGTTCCCAAAACACCGGTGGATGAATACCCAACGCACCCTGAGATTAATATAAAAATTATTATTAGTATAAAGTTTTTAGATTTCATTTTTTTTTTTCAGACAAAAATCATAAATTATTTTTTTTGATATATTATTTTCTTTACTTATTTTTAAAGTTATATCTTTAATTGACATTTTTTTTAAAAGTTTAATAATTTTTTTTTTAACTGATTCTTCGATTACTTGTAACCTATTTTGTAAATTTTGATTTTCTGATATAATAACAGTCATTTCACCTTTTTCAGAAATATTAACATTATTAAGATCTTTTACTTTTTCTCTAATGTATTCCTCATGCAATTTTGTCATTTCTCTAGTAATTAAAATATCTCTATCATTAAAGTATTTTTGTATTTGAGCTATTATTTTTTTTATTTTTTTGGGTGCAATAAAAAAAACAAATGAGCAATTTAAATTAGAAATCTTTTGAAAGAGTTGATCAATTTGTATCTTTTTATCAGGCAAAAACCCACAAAAAAAGAAATTGTTTGAAAAGCCACTTATAGAAATAGCCGCAGCAACAGCAGAAGATCCTGGAACTGGAAATATATCGATTTTACTTTTGATGCATTCGTTTATTAAAACTCCACCAGGATCTGAAATTGTTGGAGTACCTGCATCTGAAATGATAGAAATTATTTTATTTTCTTTTAATAAATTTAATACATATTTGATATTTTTTTTTTCATTAAATTTATGATTAGATAGTAACTTTGTGTTTATATTAAACCTAGATAATAGTTTACTTGAAACTCTTGTGTCTTCTGACAAAATTAAATCCGATTTATTAAGTATGTATATAGCCCTAAAAGTAATATCACCTAAATTTCCTATCGGCGTAGAAACACAATATAGCCCAGGTTTTAAAATATCATTTAATTCAAAATTGTACATTTAATGAAAATGAGAAAATTATATATCATAGTTTTAAAAGTTTTTCTTATAATCGTTTCCTCACATATTAAAGCAATTTCAGATGAGAAAATTAAAATAGGTTTAATTGTGCCTTTATCTGGTGAATATTCATATATTGGTAATTCAATTCTTAAATCTACAAGAATGGCACTAAATAAAATTAATGATGACAGATTAACAGTAATTCCTAAAGACACTAAAGCAAACCCAATAGATGCATTGAAAGTATCAAATGAGCTCTACAAGAATGGAGTAAACATAATTATTGGACCAGTGTTCAATGAGAGTAATAAATATTTAGAGGAGTTAAGTGAGGTAACATTCTTATCTTTTACAAACAAAATTAGAAATAATCCAAAAAATGTAATTTCAGCAGGAGTAAATGCAATATCACAAATAAATACAATTAAAAAATATTTAAGTGAAAAAAATTTAAATAATACAATTTTTTTAATTCCTGAAACAGGTTATAAAAGAGAAATTGAAGAGGCTATTAATAAATCTAATTTAATATTAAAAGAAAAATTTATTTATACCAAAGACCCAACATTATTAACAAAGCAAATAGAAGATTTAACAAGATATCAACAAAGAAAACAAAACTTAGAAGATGAAATTAAAAGAATAGAGAAATCAAATACTTTTAATAAAAAGAAAAAAATTGATGAATTAAAAAAAAAAGATACTTTAGGTTTCATTAATTTTGACTCAGTAATAATTGGTGATTTTGGTGAAAGTCTAAAAAGTGTTGCTACTTCATTATTATATACCGATATATCTTCAGAAAGAATAAAATATATTACGTTGAACCAATGGTTTGATCAAAGTCTTCTGAAGGAAACTTCATTGCATCCAATATACTTCCCATCAATAAACAAAGATAATTTTGAAATATTTGAAAAAGAGTACATTCAAAACTTCAATAATAAACCTAATCAAATTTCTTTTTTAAGTTATGACCTAATAGGATTAGTGTATTACTTATTAATAAATAATAATTTTAAGACTAATGAAAATTTATTTATTGAAAAAAATAAGTTTAGAGGAAAAATAGGCATTTTTGAAATAGATAAAAAAACAATCACACATCAATTAAACTTTTATAAAATTCAAGGGGAAAATTTTATAGAAATTTTTTAATTTTTTTAAAAGCTTTTGCTCGGTGATCATTTTTAAATTTTAACTTTTGACTCATCTGACCAAATGTTAATCTTTTATTTTCAGGAATAAAAATTGGATCATAGCCAAAACCTCTATTTCCAATTTTTTTTTTAGAAATTCTACCACTAATAATCCCTAAAGATTGGATCGGATTTTTTTTTAATCCATAAATAGTTAATGCGCAAATAAATCTTGCTTTAATCCTTTTTGACTTCCAGTTTTTATCTACCTTAGATAACTCTTTATATACTTTGGATATTGCCAAATTAAAATCACCTCTTTTTCCACCCCATCTTGCTGAATAAATTCCTGGTTGATTATTTAGCAATTCAATTTCAAGACCGGAATCATCTGCAATACAAATTTTTTTTGTTTTTTTTGAAAAGTACTTCGCTTTAATCAAAGAATTTTTTAGGAAAGTATTTCCATTTTCTTTAGGGCTATTGAGGCCATAGTCTTTCGGAGAGGTAATGTTGTAATATTTGGGCAGTAAATCTTTAATTTCTTTTATTTTTCCCTCGTTATTTGACCCTATTACGATTTCTTTATTTTTTTTTTTTAACATCTAGAATTTCACGAATTTCTTACCATATAGACTCTAATGGAAAAAGAAGAATCACAAAACAAAGAGGATCAAAATTTAAAAGACGAAAACTCAGAGATAAATATTGATAAACAGGCTCCAGAAGAAACTGAAAAAAAAGCCGAAGAAGAGCACCTTTCACCTGAAGATGAAATTGCAAACCTCAAAGATAAAATTACTAGAACATTTGCTGAAATGGAAAACCAGAGGAGAAGATTTGAAAAAGAGAAAGAAGAAGCTTTTGAATATGGCGGTTTTTCATTTGCAAGAGAAGCTCTTAATCTTTTAGATAATTTAGAAAGATCAAAACAAACACTGGAAAATGATGAGACTATAAAAGATAAAGACACATTAAAGAAATTGATAGAGCATATTAATATTATTAATAAAGATATGATTTCAATATTTAAAAAAAATAATATTGAACCAATTAAAGCAATTAATGAAAAGCTTGATCCAAATTTACATCAGGCCATGATGGAAGTTGAAGATGATACCAAAGATCAAGGAACAATTGTTCAAGAAATTCAAAAAGGTTTTATGATGAAGGATAGATTGCTGAGACCGTCGTTGGTAGCTGTATCTAAAAAAAAAGATGAAGAGAAACAAATTAATCAAAAAAACCAAGAAAATAACGAAAAAGAGGTAAAAAATTAATTATTTATAATGGTTGTAGTTGTAAAATTAGCACTTATATGAGCATCAAATAGGATTAATTATGAGCAAAGTAATAGGTATAGATTTAGGAACAACCAATTCTTGTGTAGCTGTTATGGAGGGAACACAAGCAAAGGTTTTAGAAAATGCAGAAGGAGCAAGAACAACACCTTCTGTTGTCGCGTTTACAGATGAAGGTGAAAAATTAATAGGTCAACCAGCAAAAAGACAAGCTGTTACAAATCCTGAAAATACAATATTTGCAGTTAAAAGATTAATTGGGAGAAATTTTGATGATCCAACAGTAAAAAAAGATGTAGAGACTGCACCTTTTAAAATAGTTAATTCAGATAAAGGTGACGCGTGGATTGAGGCAAAAGGTCAAAAATATTCTCCATCACAAATATCGGCTTTCACACTTCAAAAAATGAAAGAGACAGCAGAGAAATATTTAGGTTCTGAGGTGAAACAAGCAGTTATTACCGTTCCAGCATATTTTAATGATGCTCAAAGACAAGCTACTAAAGATGCAGGTAAAATAGCTGGCCTTGAAGTTTTAAGAATTATAAATGAGCCAACAGCAGCATCTCTTGCATATGGTTTAGATAAAAAAGCAAATAAAAAAATAGCAGTCTATGATCTAGGAGGAGGAACATTTGATGTTTCGATACTTGAATTAGGTGATGGTGTATTCGAAGTTAAGTCAACCAATGGTGATACATTTTTAGGTGGAGAAGATTTTGATAATGCAATAGTTGATTACTTACTTTCGGAATTTAAAAAAGAAAATGGTATCGATTTAAAATCAGATAAACTAGCTTTGCAGAGATTAAAAGAAGCAGCAGAAAAAGCAAAAATAGAATTATCATCTGCAACACAAACTGAGATAAATCTTCCATTTATTACCGCTGATAAAACTGGACCAAAACATATAAACTTGAAAATGACTAGAGCTAAATTAGAGGCATTAGTCGAAGATTTAATTTCAAGAACAATTCCACCATGCAAAACTGCTCTAAAAGATGCAGGCTTATCTGCAAGCGAAGTAGATGAAATAGTACTAGTTGGTGGTATGACAAGAATGCCAAAAGTTATAGAAGAAGTAAAAAATTTCTTTGGGAAAGATCCTAACAAATCTGTAAATCCTGATGAAGTTGTTGCTATGGGCGCTGCAATTCAAGCAGGTGTGTTACAAGGTGATGTAAAAGATGTGTTACTTTTAGATGTAACTCCTTTATCTTTAGGAATAGAAACATTGGGGGGTGTATCAACAAAATTGATTGATAAAAATACAACAATTCCAACCAAAAAAAGCCAAGTGTTTTCTACTGCAGAAGATAATCAACCAGCAGTATCAATTAGAGTTCTTCAAGGTGAAAGAGAGATGGCTTCAGATAATAAAGTATTAGGAAACTTTGAGTTAGTTGGAATAGCTCCTGCACCAAGAGGAGTTCCTCAAATTGAAGTGACATTTGATATAGACGCAAATGGTATTGTAAATGTCTCAGCCAAAGACAAAGGAACTGGAAAAGAGCAAAAAATTCAAATTCAAGCATCTGGCGGATTGAGCGATGAAGAAATTAATCAAATGGTAAAAGATGCTGAGTCTAACAAAGAAGAAGACAAGAAGAAAAGAGAAGCAGTAGATGCAAGAAATCAAGCAGATACATTAATACACTCAACCGAAAAGAATCTTAAAGAGCACGGAAGTAAGGTTTCTGACGCAGACAAAAAGGCTATTGAAGATTCATCAGCAAATCTAAGAAATGCACTTAAAGGAACTGATGTTGAAGAAATTAAAAAGAAAACACAAGATTTAGTTCAAGCATCTATGAAATTAGGTGAAGCAATCTATAAGTCTCAACAAAGTGCAAAACCTGACGATGCTCCAAAAGACGCAAAGAAAGAAGATACGAAAGACGATAACGTTGTTGATGCAGATTTTGAAGAAGTAAAAGACGAGAACAAAGAAAAAAGCGCCTAACAAAACAACTGTTTGTCTATAACATGTTATGGCAAAAAGAGATTATTATGAAGTTTTGGGTGTAAACAAAGGTGCTTCCGCAGATCAAATAAAATCAGCTTATAGAAAACTCGCAGTTAAATATCATCCAGATAAAAATAAAGGTGACAAAGGTGCTGAAGAAAAATTTAAAGAGGCATCTGAAGCCTATCATGTACTTTCTAATTCCGAAAGAAAACAAAATTATGATAACTTTGGTCATGCAGCTTTTGAGAATGGAGGAGGTGGAAGAGGAGGATTTGGAAATTTTGATTTTTCAAATCATTTCTCAGACATTTTTGAAGACTTTTTTGGAGAGGGTTTTGGTGGGAGCCGTAGATCAAGAAGATCAAATAATAGAGGCTCAGATCTAAGATATGATTTATCTATATCATTAGAGGAAGCTTTTTCTGGTAAAAAACAAGATATAAAATTCTCTACATCTGAAAAATGTGACACTTGTAGTGGGTCAGGTTCAGAACCTGGACATCAAGCAGGAGTATGCTCAATGTGTGGTGGTCATGGTCAAGTGAGATCAAGCCAAGGTTTTTTCACAGTCCAACAAACCTGTCCTCAGTGTGCAGGTGCAGGAGAAGAAATTACTCATCCTTGCTCAAGTTGTAATGGGCAAGGTAAAAAACAAGCATCTAAAAGATTATCAGTAACGATTCCAAAAGGTGTAGATGATGGAACAAGAATAAGACTTTCTGGCAAAGGTGAAGCAGGATCAAGAGGTGGTGGTAGTGGTGATTTATATTTATTTATTAATGTTCACTCTCATGATTTATTTAAAAGATCAGATGAAAACTTATTTTTTGAATGTCCAGTCTCTATAGCAGATGCTGCACTAGGTACTTCAATTGAAATTCCAACCATTGACGGTGGTAAAGCTAAAATAAAAATTCCAGCAGGAACTCAAACTGGAAAACAATTTAGATTAAGAGGAAAAGGCATGCCTTACATGAGGGGTAATGATTTTGGAGACCTTTATGTTCAAGTAAATACCGAAGTCCCAATATCTCTAAATAAAGAACAAAAAGAACTACTAGAAAAGTTTAGAGAAATTGAAAATGATAAATCTAATCCAAGTATTAAGAAATTCTTTCAAAAAGCTAAAAGTTTCTGGAAAAATTAATCAAAATTATAAAGAACCTGCTAATTTTGGATTGCCGCTAATATCCTTAATTAAATAAGGTTTAACACCACCTTCTTGATCTAATAAATTTTTGCATTTATAACCAAGCCGCTTTAATTTAAGACCTTTACAAGATCTTTTAATCCAAATTTCATCGAAATATAATTTAAAGGCCATTTTTGAAGTTGTGTAAATTCCGAATTTAAAATCCCAACGATTTTTTCCAAAATACTTTTCTACATCTCCATGAGTTTTCCAAATTGTTTGTCCTTTATGATCTACTTTAAGATCACCATTAATCCAAATTTTAAAGTAACCTTTCTCTGGATCAGAATTAAAATTGATGTTGTGTATAATGTCTATCCATTTTCCTTTAAAGCTCAATAATTCGTCCCAATTTAATAATTTAAACTCTTGATATGATTTTATACAGAAATTGGCTCCTGTAGAACCATCTCCTGATCCTGCAGAACAATTCTTATTTGGCTTATCTAGTACAAAATAGCCCTTTCTGGTTCCATTTTTCATTATCAGTCCAACAAAATTTTTTATATCAGTCTCAAACATTGGTTCATAAACTTCTATATCGTTATGCCATTGCTGTATTGTTAATCTTCCTCCCCATTTAAAGTCCTTTGGTATCAAAAGTGACATCGACATCCATACATTATCGTCCTTTTTTCCGTTTTTTCTTCCACTCACCTCGACTCTTTTTTTAGACTCAAAGTTAGA
The DNA here is from genome assembly GCA_902521075.1 of uncultured Pelagibacteraceae bacterium. Taxonomy (GTDB): domain Bacteria; phylum Pseudomonadota; class Alphaproteobacteria; order Pelagibacterales; family Pelagibacteraceae; genus Pelagibacter. Next base: position 36,855 of record CABYQM010000006.1, on the reverse strand, counting down.
TCTTTTACAATCTGCCTTTGAACCAATACACCCTGTCCCTACAGTTAACTTAAGTGCGGTATCACCATGTCTAGGATTTTTTTTTGTAACTTCTAAAAAGTTATAATCCAAATTATTTTCTTTTTTAAAATTTTTGTAAAATTGTTCTCTTATAATTTTAAACCCACCTTTAACATTTACAGTGGTATCATCTTTTTTAATTTTTAAATTTTTATGAAATATTGCTTCTTCAGCAACAACCGAAGTACAAATGCTAAGTAAAAAAATAATTTTTATAATATAATTCATTTAAATTAATTTAAGTTATGTATATTATATTAAATAAATATTAATGAAAAAAATTAATTTAGCTATAACTGGATGCATGGGAAGAATGGGCCAACAGCTCATAAAATCTGCTATTAAAGACAAGTCAACTAAGTTGGTTGCTCTTACTGAAAATAGATCCATTAATAAAAAAATTAGTGGGATTAGACCTGAATTAAATACTGAAAAAGCTCTCGGCAAAGCAAATGTAATTATAGATTTTACAATACCAAAATGTACATTCGAAGTTTTAAAAATAGCTTCAAAATTAAAGATAAAAGTAGTAATTGGCACAACAGGTTTTACAAAAAAAGAAGAGGATTTAATAAAGAAGTTTTCGAAAAAAATTTCAATTTTAAAAGCTGGAAATATGAGTCTTGGTATTAATTTGCTTATGTACCTGACCGAAATCACATCCGCATCACTGGGAAGTAATTATTTAAGTAAAGTTTTTGAAGTTCATCACAAACACAAGAAAGATCATCCTTCTGGAACAGCTTTAATGCTTGGAAAGGGAATTGCTGTTGGAAAAAACAAAGACTTTTACAAAATGATGGGAAAAAAATACTTAAATAAGAAAAAATTTCCTTACGGAAAAAAAATTAACTTCAATTCAATCAGAAAAGGTGAAATTATAGGTGAACACGAAGTTACTTTTTCAAGTGGTAAAGAAATTATAAAACTAAACCACGAGGCTTTCGATAGAGCTTTATATTCAGAAGGAGCAATTACAGCTGCGAAATGGCTAATTAATAAAAAGCCAGGTCTTTATTCAATGAGAAATCTCCTGAACTTTAAGTAATGAATGAAGTTCAAAGAGCTAAAATAGTTTTAAAAATACTTAACAAAACATATCCTAAAACACCTATACCATTAAAACATAGAAATATATTTACACTTTTAATATCTGTTCTACTTTCAGCTCAATGCACTGATGTAAATGTTAATAATGTTACCAAAAATATTTATCCAAAATATAACAAACCAGAACATTTTGTTAAACTTGGAAGAAAGAAAATAGAGAAATTAATAAGAAGTATTGGCATTTTTAGAATTAAAGCTAGAAGTGTTTACAATCTTTCAAAAACTTTAGTTGAAAAATATAACAGTAAGGTTCCAAAAACTTTTGAAGAGTTAGAAGAATTGCCTGGAGTAGGACATAAAACAGCAAGTGTAGTTATGTCTCAAGGCTATGGTTATCCTGCATTCCCAATAGATACACATATTCATCGACTTTCACAACGATGGGGATTAACAAATGGAAAAAATGTTGTTCAAACAGAGAAAGATTTAAAGCGATTATTTCCTAAAAAATATTGGAACAAGCTACATCTTCAAATAATTTATTATGGAAGAGAACATTGTAAAGCAAGGGAATGCTACGGTATTTCTTGTAAAATTTGTACTTCTTGTTATCCTAAACGAAAAAAACCGATAAAAACAAAAAAAGCTTGAAATGAAAATTCTAGGTATAGGTAATGCAATTGTAGATGTGATTTGTAAAGTTGATGAAGACTTTATTAACCATAATGGTTTAACAAAAGGAACAATGAAACTTATTTTTGACGATGGAGAATTTAATAAGATGTTAGCAAGTTTAAAAATTGAAAAAACTATATCTGGTGGCTCAGTTGCGAATTCAATTGTTGGATTATCTCAATTAGGCAATAAAGTTGGTTTTATTGGTAAAGTGAGTGATGACGAATTAGGAAGTAAGTATGAAGATGGATTAAAATCAGAAAAAGTTGAATATTTTTACTCAAAAAAGAAAGAAGAGTTACCAACTGGTACTTGTCTAATTTTAGTAACCCCAGATTCAGAGAGAACAATGTGCACGTATCTAGGAACAGCAGGAAAAATAAACGAAAATGATGTAAATACTGAAGTAATAAAACAATCTGAAATGATATTTTTGGAAGGTTATTTATGGGATGAGGGAGAACCTAAAAAAGCATTTGAAAAAGCCATTAATAGCGCAAATAAGGTAGCAATGTCATTATCAGATCAATTCTGTGTAGATAGACACAAGTCGCATTTTTTAGATTTAGTTAAAAATAAATTAGATATCACATTTGCTAACGAACAAGAAATGATGTCTTTAATTGATGCTAAAGATTTTAAAGATGTAATTAATTTTGGAAAAAATTTAAAAAAGCTACTTGTTATTACTCGAGGAGAGAAGGGAGCTATATCAATAAATGGTGAAGAAATTGTAGAAAATGGAATTGAAAAGAACTTAAATGTTACAGATCTTACTGGTGCAGGAGACTTATTTGCTGCAGGTTTTTTACATGGAAATTTAAATAATTTAAGTATAACTGAAAGTTTAAATAAAGGTCGAGAAATGTCATCAAGAGTAATACAACAAATAGGCGCTAGATTATAATAATGAGTGAAAAGAAGATATTTAAATTTTTTCCTCAACCAATTTTTCATTACAAATTAGATAACTATAAAGAACACAATCAAAATTTATCAAAGTACATTTATGAATTATACAAAGATGACAAAGAAGGATTAGCAAGGTCAAACCAAGGTGGTTGGCATTCAAAACCATTTGATTTAAAGGATAAAAACAAAGCTCCATTTAAATTTTTTACAGACATACAAAAATATGTTGCTGATGTATTTAAAGAGTATGGATGGCATTACACACCTGGTAAAGTTAACTTAACCGAGATGTGGGCGATAATTAACAGAAAAAATAATTTTAATTTAGAACACACACATCCTAACAATTATTTGAGTGCAGCTTATTATGTTAAAGCTCCAGAGAATTGTGGATCATTTAAAGTTTCGAATCCAAATCAGATTGCAAGGGAAAGAATACCCCTGAGTGATAAAAAGACTGACTTTAATATGAATGTTGCTCAAATTAAACCCATGGAGGGAGACTTATTACTTTTTCCAGCCTATCTTCCTCATTCAGTTGGTATGAATTTATCTGATGAAGATAGAATAGTAATCAGTTTTAATATTGATATTCTTAGATAATTATTTTTTTTTTCTTTTAAAACTACCTTTTCCTTTTTTAGGTTTTACAACTCTTGGTTTATATTTTTTTGAGTGTAATTCCTTTGCAATATAATTTTTTTTTTTCATAATATTTGAATTTATAGTTTTTATGAAGAAACAATTAAGTAACCATTCTTGTAACTTTTAATAAAATCTTTTTCTTTAAAATTATCAAATATTTTTTTTCTGAGTCTGTAAACATGAGTTTCTACAGTATGAGTTTCTAACTCGGAGTTATGGCCCCAAACCTTTTTTTGCAGGTCATATATAGTAACCGGCTTAGCTGAATCATTTAAAAAATTAATAATAGTTGTCTCTTTTTCAGTCAAATTTATAAAATTATCATCTTTATACAATTTTCTAGAATTATAATTTATAACAAATTTTCCTATTTTAATATTTTTTTTAAATTCTATTTTTTTTTTTAAAAAGGCAATATTTAAAATATCTACTAACTTTCCATATTCTATCGGGAACTTATCTATTTTTATTTGATTATTTAAATTAAGGTTTTGATTAGAAATAATTAGATCAGTTAGGTTAATATTATTTTTAATCTCTTTAATATCAACAATTATTCTTATGCCAAAACTTAAGGAGTTTTTTAATTCATTTAGTATTTCATATAAAGCTGGAAAATTATGAATTAATAAATATTGTTTACTCATAAATAATTAGAATATGACAATTATTATAAAAAATAAACATACACTTTTATTTGATGACTTTGTATTTAAATGTTGCGTTGGAAAAAAGGGTTTCACAAAAAATAAAGTTGAAGGTGATAAAAAAACACCAATTGGTACTTATTCATTAGAAAATATATATTTTAGAAAAGATAAAGTTTTAAAACCAGTTTCAAAAATAAAATGTTTTGAAATTAAAAGAAATATGAAATGGTGTGATGATATCAGCAGTAAATATTATAATAAAAAGATCAATAGAAATGGTAAATTCAGATATGAAAAATTATATAGGAATGACTACAAATATGATTATTTTATTCCAATTAAATACAATTGGAAAAAACCCAAATCTCCAAAGGGAAGTGCAATATTTATTCATTTAACAAAAAATTACCAGCCAACAAACGGCTGCATTGCGTTATCAACTAAAGATTTTTTAATTTTGGCTAAGTTAATTAATAAAAATACTAAAATTAAAATACTCTAATTTCTATTTCCAAAAATACTAGAACCAATTCTTAGAAAAGATGCATTATATTTTAAAGCATCTAAATAATCAGAAGACATACCCATACTTAAGTCTTTAAAATTAAATTGTTTTTTCAATTCCTGCATTTTTTTAAAATAAATATCAGCATCTCCATCCACTGGAGGAATGCACATCAATCCAACTATATTTAAATTTAAATCTTTACAGAAGGTGTAAAAGTTAGCGAGCTTTGAAACATGTATTCCAGACTTTTGGTTTTCTTCTCCAATATTTACTTGAATAAAAATTTTTAAACTTTTATTTTCAATTTTTTGCAATGATGAGATTTTATTTGCAAGCTTTTCATTATCTAAAGAGTGTATATAGTCAAATAATTTTACTGCAAATTTAACTTTGTTAGTTTGTAATTTACCAATTAAATGTAATTGTATATTACTTTTTCGTTTTTTTATTTCCGACCATTTTTCAATTGCTTCTTGAACTTTATTTTCGCCATAATGCATGTGACCATGGTCAATTAAATGCATTATATGATCTAAATTAAAAGTTTTAGACACTGCAATTATATTAGGTTCTTCCTTTAAATTGTTTATTTCGAGATTTTGCTTAACTTTTGATTGAATATTAAGTAAATTTTTTACTGTTTGATGCATAATTTTAATTTAAAAAAGTACTATTTTATAAACCAGTTTAAAAAAAATAATATTGATAATTTAGACAATAATACAGCTTTAATTTTCAGAAATTACAAAAAAAGAAATCATTTGAAGGAAATAATAAAAATAAAAAATTATTGTAAAAATAAAGGCATAAAATTTTTTTTATCGAACAACATTAAGCTTTCGATAAAATTAAATTTAAATGGTGCTTATATACCTTCATATAATAAAAGTTTTAAACATCTATCATATTTGTTTAAAAAAGAATTTGAGTTGATTGGATCTGCACATAATCTAAAAGAAATTAGGGTTAAAGAACTTCAGCAAGTAAAATCAATATTTTTATCCTCCCTGTTTAAAAAAAATAAAAATTATTTAGGGATAAACAAATTCAATATTAAAACTAAACTTACCAAGAGAAAAATAATTGCTCTTGGAGGAGTTTCAAAAGAAAATTTAAAAAAACTTAAACTTTTAAAATGCGACGGTTTTAGTGGAATAAGTTACTTCGAATAAAAAAAAAGGCCCTATTTCTAGGGCCTTTTTAAATAAAGTATTATCTAAACTTAGAAGTTAAATGATAATCCTAGGCTGTATTTTTCTCTACTGTTTGTAGTTGAGTTCGCAACATGGTCAATATCGTGAACTGTTCCTACTATACCTAAAGATCCCATTGTGTATGAGAAACTTACTGCAGCAGCTTCTTGGTCTGGAGTTCCAGCACCAACAGCTTCGATCTCATGATTACCATAAGATACTGCTAAGTCATCATTTACTTGGTATGAGATACCAATTCCAGTAGTTTCATAGTCAGTTCCAGACTCGCTGTCTTTTTCTGACATCTGTATACCTACAGTGATTCCACCAATTGCATACTTAGCATACATTGTGCTTTCATCACTCTTAGCATTAGTAGTAGTCTCAACATCTTGTTGTGCATAACCTACAGTTAAACCTTCCATACCTGTAAATTCAAGACCGTATGAAGTAGATGAAACATCAGTAACTGCATCAGCTGCGTTTACGTATGTTACAGTACCTGTTAAGCCTGACTCATGTGCGTATGAATAAGCAAACATGTTGTTACCACCTGCACCACCGACTACTTCAGCTTCTGCACCAGTAACGATATCCCATGGCTCTTCATTCGCTGTTGGCATTACGTCATCTTTTGCACCAAGAGCTGAGCTTCCACCGTGACCATGGAAAGTTAATGTTCCAGCATCACCTAAATCAAATGCGATTGACTGGTTATCAAATTCGTTACCAGCTGCAGCTCCGCCGTCACTGTCATCACCATCTAATTCCATAGTTAATGTTACACCGATGTCATTTACATCACCTGAAGCAGAAAATGTAATTGAGTCACCCATTGTCCAACCTTGACCTTGAGTTGCTTTAGAGTCACCACCTGTGTACGACATACCAGCTGAACCTGTCACTGACATTGTCGCTGCAGATACTGAACCAGCAACTAGGGAACCAGCAAGAGCTGTTAACCCTATTTTTTTTATATTGTTCATATTAAGTACTCCTTGTTAATTGTTGTTTAATATTAAACATGGTTTTTTTATCAAAAAACTGAGGAAACACTTATATTTTTGTAAGTTGAGGTTAATTTTGTAGTAAAGTGTTGCATATTTACATCATAAAAAATCCAATAAAATATGAGTTTTTTTTAAAAATTAGATATTAATATTAAAATTTTAAAAATGATCTAAAAGTCATATTTTTAAAAATAAAATTATGAACATTCGAATCATATTAATCCTATCAATTTTCTTTCTGTTTAACGCGTGTAATGGAAAAGTTCCTGGGGCAGACGCAAGAAAAATACCACCAAATGCAAAAGATAGAATTAAAAAAAATATGGAGGAAGGTAGAGGTTTTACATTGATGGGTTCAGCAAATAAGACAAACTCTGGTAATTTTGATTTTGCAAGTTCAAATGAACTTTGGAGAGCATCGTTAGATACCTTAGAATTTATGCCTTTAGCACTAGCTAATTACAGTGGTGGTATAATCGTAACTGACTGGTATAGTGATGGATCTTCTGAGAATGAGGCAGTAAAAATATCAATAAGGTTTTTGACAAATGAAATTAGGTCTGACGCGTTAGTTGTAAAGGTTTTTTATAAAAATTGTTCGATGCAGAATAATTGTAAAGTTTCAGATAGATCAAATGAGTTGTCAAATGAATTAACAAAGAAAATTTTAACTCAAGCAGCAGTTTACGAGCAAGACAATCAAGCTAAGAAAAAAAATCCAAAATACAGAAACGAAGCTCTGAGAACTGATCAATAATTTCCTTATAATGGAAAGATATAATTTCAAAAAGGTTGAAGAAAAATGGCAAAATTTTTGGTCAAAAAATAATTCCTTTTTAACGACCGTAGATAAAAATAAGAAAAAATTTTACTGTTTAGAAATGTTTCCTTACCCATCAGGAAAAATTCACATGGGTCATGTTAGAAATTATACAATAGGTGATGTGCTATCTAGATACAAAGCTTTAAAAGGTTTCAATGTTCTGCACCCTATGGGTTGGGATGCTTTTGGGATGCCCGCTGAAAATGCAGCTCGGGATAATAACTTAGATCCAAAAGAATGGACAAATAAAAATATCGAAACAATGAAGAATCAACTTAAGAAACTTGGCCTTTCAATTGATTGGAGTAGAGAAATATCTACTTGTTCAGAGGAGTATTACAAACATCAGCAAAACTTTTTTTTAGAATTACTAGAAAAAAAACTTGTTTACCGAAAGGAAAATTATGTGAACTGGGATCCTGTTGATGAAACTGTCCTTGCTAATGAACAAGTTATTGATGGAAAGGGATGGAGATCAGGTGCAGCTGTTGAAAGAAAGAAGTTAAGCCAATGGTTTTTCAATATATCCAAATTTTCACAAGACCTATTAGATGGTCTTGAAAATTTAGAGACTTGGCCAAATAAGGTTAAGACAATGCAAAAAAATTGGATTGGGAAATCCTTTGGTTGTGAAATTGAATTTAAAATCGAGGGGGATTTGCCAGTGGAGAAAATTCGATGCTTTACAACTAGACCTGATACCTTATTTGGTTTTTCTTTCTTAGCACTTTCGGTAGATCATGAGGTATCTAAATATTTTGTTAACGATAAAAATTTCCAAAAATTTAAAAATGAATGTTCTAAAACAGGAACAACAGAAGAGGCGATAGCAGTTGGTGAAAAAATTGGCTTTAAGACAAATTTAGAGGCAATAAATCCATTGAACCCAGCACAAAAAGTGCCTGTTTATTTTGCGAATTTTGTATTAATGGACTATGGTTTTGGAGCAGTATTTGGTTGCCCAGGTCATGATCAAAGAGATTTTGATTTTGCAAAAAAATATGGCTTAAATATCAAAACAGTTGTTAAGCCTTTTGACAAAGATGAAAATTTTGAAGTCAAAGAAGAAGCGTATGCAGGTCCAGGTATATTAATAAATTCTGACTTTTTAAATGGATTAGAGGCACCACAAAATTCTGTCTTAGAAACAATTAAAATATTAGAAAAAAAAAATTTAGGCAAAAAACAAATTAATTATCGATTAAAAGATTGGGGTGTATCACGTCAAAGATATTGGGGGTGTCCCATACCAGTAGCTTATGATGAGGATGGTAAGGTTCACCCAATACCTAAATCAATGTTACCAGTGAAACTTCCTGAAAATATAGATCTTAAGGTAAAAGGAAATCCATTAGATAGTCAAAAAAGTTGGAAAGAGATAATTATAGATGGAAAAAAAATGACAAGAGAAACTGATACTTTAGATACTTTTGTATGCTCTTCTTGGTATTACTTAAGGTTTTGTTCTCCTAATGAAAAACATTATGGTTTTAATAAGGAGGAAATAGATTACTGGATGCCTGTAGATCAATACATAGGAGGAGTCGAGCACGCAATTTTACATTTATTATATTCACGTTTTTTTATGAGGGCAATAGATTATAAAAATGAAAATTTTCAAATAAAGGAACCATTTCAAAGTTTATTTACACAAGGGATGGTTTGTCATGAAACTTACAAAGATGAAGATAATAATTGGTTAAGCCCAGATGAAGTTGAAAAAGTAAATGGCAAAATTGTAAAGAAAATTGATGAAAACAAAATAGTCAAAGTTGGTCCATCTGAATCAATGTCAAAATCAAAAAAAAATGTAATTGATCCAGAATTTATAATTAAAAATTATGGAGCTGATGCAGTAAGGTTGTTTATTTTATCTGATAGCCCGCCAGAGAAAGATGTTCAATGGTCTGAGCAAGGAATGGTATCTTCTTATAAATTTGTACAAAAGCTTTGGATTTTACACAATGAGATCAAGAATATAATATTTAACAACAAATATGAGAAGGATGACAAACAAATTGAAAAGTTTGTAAACCAGATGATTTCAAAAATAACAGTAAATCTCGAAAAATTTAACTACAATGTAATAATCGCGAACATGTATGAAACATATAATTTTTTAGTTAATTATTTAAAGGAAGAGAAAAGTTTAAAAAACTTAAAAGATAACTACTGTAAAATTCTTATTTGTTTTTTGCCTATTATTCCTCACTTCGCTAGTGAATGCTTGGAAGATATTGGTTTTCAGAATGAATATAATTGGCCAAAGCATGATGAAAAGGCCTTGGAAGAAGAAAAAGTAACCATCGTTGTTCAAATAAATGGCAAAAAAAGGTCTATTTTAAACACAAAAAAAGGTTTAGGAGAAACAGAAATATTAGATTACTCCAAAAAAGATAAAAATATTTTTAAATACTTAGATAATAAAAAAATTGTTAAGATTGTATTTATTAAAGATAAATTAATTAATATTTTGTTGAATGAATAATATATTTAAATTCTTTGCAATAATTCTTCTATTGCAATCGTGCGCTTACGAACCAGTTTATCTAAATAAAAATTATAACTTTAAATTTGAAGAAATAACTTCAGAAGGTGATGTGAAAATCAACAATTCAATTAAAAAATTTTTAAAAAATAATACAAATGGAGATAAAAATTATAATTTATATTTTAAAACTTTTAAAAGAAAAGAAATAGTAACATCTGATACCAAAGGTGATCCAAAAATCTACAAACTTATTATAAATTTAGAATACCAAGTAGATCATAATGGAAAAAAAATTATAGAAGACCAAATTAATAAGCAAATAACTTATAATAGTATTAAAGATAAATATGAGCTTTCACAATATGAAGATAATTTAATAAATAATTTAAGTGATAGTATTTCTCAAGATATACTTTTTGGTATCAAAACTTTAAATAAATGATTATTAAATCTTATGAGGCAAATAAATCTAATTTAGAAGGACGTAGCATAATACTTCTTTATGGAAAAAATGAAGGTTTGCAGAATGAAACAGTAGAAAAAACTTTTATTGCTGGTTTTAAGGGATCAATAAATAAATACGATGAAAACGAGTTTATAAATAGTTATGATACGATATCTTCAGAAATATTAACAAAATCGTTATTTGACGAAAAAAAATTATTAATAATCTCCAGGGTGGGAGAAAAAATACTAAAATATATTGAAGAAATATCAGATAGAAATATCGAGGATATTGTAATTATATTAAAAACTGGATTGCTTGAAAAAAGATCAAAATTGCGAATTTTTTTTGAGAAAAGTAAAAAACTTGCAATAATTCCTTTTTATGAAGATGATACTAGAACATTAAGCTCACTAGCTAATGAGTATTTAAATAAAAATAAGATAAAACTATCTAGCGAATCTATTAACCTTCTAGTAGGAAGATCAAGTGGGAGTAGAGAAAATTTAAAAAAAGAATTGAGTAAAATCTTTAATTATTCACACTCTAATAAAGAAATTACTTTTGAAGTGGTAAAAAAACTATCTAATTTAGCAGAAAATTTTGGCGTAAGTGAATTAGCTGATAATTATCTTAGTAAAAATAAAAAAAATATAATTAAGATTCTAAATGAAAATAACTATTCGGATGATGATTGTATTTTAATTTTAAGAACAATTTTAAATAAATCTAAAAGATTACTAAATATATTGGAAAATTATAAAAAAAATAAAAATCTCGATGATGTTATTTCTAAAACAAAACCACCAATTTTTTGGAAAGATAAAGAAGTTGTAAAAAGGCAAGCAAATACATGGAAATTAAAAGACTTGAAGACCAAAATGTATGAAATAAATGAAGTAGAAACGTTGGTAAAAAGTAATTCTAAAAATTCCTTAAACTTAGTCTCTGATTTTATAGTTAATTACTAATAATTTTTCTTTATAACGTCAATTAGCCTATCAAGCTGATCAATTCCTTTATACTCAATTGATAACGTTCCAGAATTATTTTTTTTGTTATTTAGAATAACCCTCATGCCAATTTTCTCAGATAAATCGTTTTCCGTTGAGATTATATTTGAGTCCTTTGACTTGAAAGATTTGTTAGATCCATTTTTAAAAAGTCTAACTAAACTTTCTAATTGCCTTACAGACAGTTTTTTTTTAATTATTTTATCTGCTAATAAAAGTGCATTTTCTAGACCAACTAAAACTTTAGCGTGACCTTGAGAAATTTTATTATTTCTTATCAAGTCCAATATCTTTTCTGGAAGAGACAGTAAACGGATAGAGTTTGAGATATGTGATCTGCTTTTTCCAATAAACCGGGAAACTTTTTCATGATCATATCCAAAATTTTGAATGAGATTATTGTAACTTTCAGCCTCCTCTACAGGATTTAGATCTTTTCTCTGAACATTTTCTATAATTGCTAATTCTAACGATTTTAAATTATCTGCCTCAATAATTACTACAGGCACTTCATGAAGGCCAGCTGATTGAGCTGCTTGCCATCTTCTTTCGCCTGCTATTAATTCAAATTTATCGGCTTGATCATCTGATTTTCTAACAATTAATGGTTGGATTATGCCTCTTTCTTTAATCGAATTTTTTAATTCTTCTAAAGCCTCCTTTTCAAATAATTTTCTAGGTTGATTTTTATTTGGAACTATAGAACTTATAGAAATTTTTTCTTTAGATGTTTTTATATCACTATCACCGATCAGTGATGATAGGCCCCTTCCTAAGCCCTTCTTACTTTTAAAAGGATTTATCATGCAGCACTCTCCACTGGTTTATCTTGTTCTAAGAATTCATCAGTAAATTCAAAGTAGGCCTTACTTCCAGGACATATTTTGTCATATATCAGGACAGGTATGCCGTGAGATGGTGCCTCAGACAATCTAACATTTCTTGGCACTGCAGTTGAATAAACTTTTTCCTTAAAATAGTTCCTTGCCTCTATCTCCACTTGACCCGAAAGTTTGTTTCGCTTGTCAAACATTGTAAGCAGTATACCTCTAATTTCTAATGATGGATTTAAATTAGATTTTATCCTTTCTATAGTCTTCATGAGTTGAGTAAGTCCCTCTAATGCAAAAAATTCTGTCTGCAGCGGAACCACTAAGGAGTCGGAAGCCACCAATGCCATAATTGTAAGTAAACTTAGGGATGGAGGACAGTCAATTATTATGTAATCATACAGTGCTCTAGAATCATTTAAAATCAGGCCTAATTCGTCTTTTAATTTAAAGGCCCTTCGACTATCCCCAGCCGTTTCGACCTCAAGACCTGATAAATCAACATTTGAAGTTATTACATTTAGATTTTCAAAGCTTGATGGTTGTATAACCTCTGAAATTTTCTTATTTCCATTCAGAACACTGTAAATAGTATTCTCTGAATTAGTTGTGTTGGATAATCCAAGACCAGTTGAAGCATTACCTTGTGGATCTAAGTCTATTACTAAAACTTTTTTTGCTTTCATTGATAGTCCTGCCGCTAGATTAATTACTGTTGTGGTTTTGCCAACTCCTCCCTTTTGATTTATTACTGAAATTATTTTTTTATCCATTATTTTTATATATATTTTTCATTTTTATAATTTTTTAAGTCCTTCTTTAATTGTTGCGTCTCATTAAAAATTTTTTTAAAGAAAATATCTTTATTAAACATTTTTTTTTTTTAGATTAGAAATTTTTACTATTAAAGATTGATTACTTGTTAAACTTTTTTTTTTTTCATAATCAAAATTCCAATTCTCACGCGCATTATCAATAACTGTCTTTCCAGTCTTACCTAAAAATAAAATAATATACTTAAATTTTTTAAAATTATTTTTTGCTATTTGAAAAATTATTGGCAAAGGTTTGAATGCTCTTGAAATTATAACATCCGTCGTTAAATTTTTTTCCGCAAAAATATTTTTTCGATGAATTTCTGAATTTAGACTAAATTTATCTGCCATTTCTCTTAAGAAAAGACTTTTGTGATAGCTCTTTTCATAGAAAATTAGCTTAAATAAAGGTTTTTTTGGTTTCATCAAAATACCTAAAACTATACCAGGTAAACCAGCACCAGACCCTAGATCGGTACAAATTTTTATATCATTTTTATCAACAAAATCAATAATTTGCGCACTATCTTCTATATGCCTTTGTTTTATGGAATTTTCAGTGCTTTTGCTGATCAAATTTATTGTTTTATTTCTTGAAATTATTGCACTTGAATAGTCTTGCAACTCCTTTAATGTTTCACGTGAAACATTTGTGGATTTAGCATTATATAATTTTAAAATATTCGAATCAATCAAGCTATATGCTTAATAGACTTTCTTTTAAGATGAGACAACAAAATATATACAGCAGCAGGAGTAATTCCGTCTATTCTTAATGCTTGTCCCATTGTTTTAGGTCTTATTTTTTTAAATTTTGATTTTACTTCGTTTGAAAGCCCAGAAAAACTATCATAATTCAGGTTTTCTGGAATTAATAAATTTTCATCTCTTTTAAATGCTAAAATATCTGCTTTTTGCTTCTTTAAATAACCTTTATAATGTGAATTTATCTCTAATTGTTCATCAATTTCACGTGAAAAATATGGTATATCTGGCCATATTTCTCTTATTTTACTCATATTAACAGATTTTTGTCCTAATAACTGATTTGCTGATCGGCTCACCCCATCTTTTGCAATATTTATTGCAAATTTACTGGCTTTTGATGGTGAAATCATCAATTTATCCATTTTAGACTGAATTATTGATAAATTACTAAATTTATCTTTATAAAACTTCTTTCTTTGATCTAACACTAGTCCTATATCAATTCCTTTTTTTGTAAGTCTAACATCTGCATTGTCAGATCTTAATGATAGTCTATATTCGGCCCTTGATGTAAACATTCTATATGGCTCTGCAACACCTTTTGTTACAAGATCATCTATCATAACTCCTATATAAGCTTCAGACCTATCTAAAATAAACGGCTCTTCTTCTTTAAAGGCTAGTGCAGCATTAGTTCCAGCGATAAGACCTTGGGCTGCGGCTTCTTCATATCCAGTAGTTCCATTTATCTGGCCGGCTAGATAAAAGTTTTTAATTTTCTTAGTCTCCAAAGTTAAAAAAAGCTCTCTTGGATCTATAAAATCATACTCTATGGCATATCCAGGTCTTAAAATTTTAACGTTCTCTAAACCATTGATTTTACTACATATTTCTTGCTGTATGTCAGCAGGTAAAGATGTCGATATCCCATTTGGATAAATTGTATGATCATTTAAACCTTCTGGCTCTAAAAAAATTTGATGTCTTTGTTTATCTGCAAATTTTTTAATTTTATCCTCTATAGAAGGGCAATATCTTGGACCTACTCCTTTTATGGTTCCAGAGTACATGGCGCTTCGTTTTATATTTTTAGAAATAATTTTATGAACTGCTCGATTGGTATACGTCATTCTACATGAAATCTGTTTATTGTATTTTTTTCTTGTAAGAAAAGAAAAAAAGTATGGTTCATCATCAGCTTGCTGCTCTTCTAGATTTTCAAAATTTATTGTTCGAGAATCAAGTCTAGGCGGAGTTCCAGTTTTTAGTCTTCCTATTTTAAAATTATACTTTTCTAACTGTTCACTTAAACCTGTTGAAGGTTTCTCATTAAACCGACCAGCTGGTATTTTATCTTCACCAATATGTATCAAACCATTTAAAAAAGTGCCGGTTGTTAAAATTATCTTAGATGATTTAATTTCTTTACCTGATTGTGTTACAAAACCAATTATACTGTTATTTTTAAAATTAAACCTAATTACAGGATCACTAAATATGCTTAAATTACAATAGTTTACGAGTTTTTCTTGCATAAATTTTTTATATAATGATCTATCACTTTGAGTTCTAGGTCCTCTAACTGCAGGCCCCCTGCTTCTATTTAGCAATCTAAATTGGATACCTGATTTATCTGCTACTTCTCCCATCACGCCATCTAATGCATCTATTTCTCTGACTAGATGTCCTTTTCCTAATCCACCAATTGCTGGATTACAAGACATCTCTCCTATTGTATTAAATTTGTGTGTAAACAAGGCGGTGTTAACACCCAACCTGGCAGAAGCAGCTGCTGCTTCACACCCAGCATGACCCCCTCCTATTACCACTACATCAAATGTTATATCGTTTTTCATATTTGTAATTTATTATTGATCCTAGAATTTACAAGAAAACACTTGAATTTGCTTAAAAAGCGAGTAATTCCAACGTTTATTTACCAATGCAAAAATCATTAAAAATTGATCCCAATATCTCCTCAACATCAACCTTTCCCACGATAGTTCCAAGATATCTGGTTGCCAATCTTAAGTCTTCCGCCGCTTTATCAAAATCTTCTAAGGATTTTTTTTCTTCAAAATTTGTTAAATGCTCGACACATTTTTCAAGATTAGTCCTGTGTCGTTGTCTTGTAATATATATGTCATCTTGAAGAATAAATTTATTTTTTAAATTTTCTTTGATCAAATTTATAAGTTTATCTAAATTTTTCTCCTTTTTTATTGAAATTAAAACTGTCTCATAATTTTTTATTTCTTCTGTAATATTATCAGTCCCTAATTCCATTTTATTAATTACTAAAATAGAATTTTTTGGTCGAAATTTCTTTAAAAAGCGAGAAAAATCAACACTTTTAGGCTCTATAACTATTAAATTTAAATCAGCCTTTTCTGCTCTTTCTAAAGCTAATTTAATACCCTTCTTTTCAATTTCGTCTTTTGAATCTCTTATCCCGGCTGTATCAGAAATTACAACAGGATAACCATTTAGATTAAGGTGTGCCTCAATAACATCTCTTGTCGTTCCTGCAATTTCAGAAACAATTGCAATATCCCTTTTTGATAGATAATTTAACAAAGAAGATTTTCCAGCATTTGTGGGACCAATAATTGCAATTTTAAAACCTTCTCTTATTCTTTCTCCGACTTTTTGATCATTCAGTATTTTATCTATCTCATTTTTGATACTTTTAGTTTCTGAATGAATATTTTTTAAAATATTATCTGGCAAATCTTCATCAGGAAAATCGATTTTGGCTTCAATGTTTGACAATATTTTTAATAGTCTTTCTCTTAGTGAATTAAATTTATCTGAGCTTTTGCCAGACATGATTTTTATAGCTTGTTTTCTTTGGATTTCAGTTTCTGATGAAATTAAGTCAGAGATACTTTCAGCTTTAAGTAAATTTATTTTTCCATTTTGAAATGCAATCTTGGTAAATTCACCCGGCTCGGCTAGTCTACAACCTTCAATTTTTGATAAAGACAAATTTATAGCTTCAATTACAGCTTTGCTTCCGTGGACATGAAATTCAGCCATATCTTCACCTGTGTAACTCTCAGGACCTGGAAACCATAATAAAATTCCCTGATCTATCAAATCCTTTGTTTTAGGATTTATAAACTTTCTTACTACTGCAACTTTGGGGCTCGGAATCGCTGAAATAGTCATATTTTTCAACACTTTTTTTGTATTTGGACCTGAAACTCTAATTACGGCAATACCAGACAATCCTGGCCCTGATGAAAGTGCAAAAATAGTCATTTTGTTATAGCTACAATATGAATTTAATATAGAAATAATTCAATGATTATTTGGCTAGCATCTTATCCAAAAAGTGGGAACACATGGGTTAGGGCATTCTTGTCAGCATATTACTATTCTAATGATGGAAAATTTACTTTTGAATTGCTAAAAAAAATTAAACAGTTTCCTAGCAAAGAATTTTTTGACGAGAAATTGTTAAGTGTTGATGAAGCATCTGAAAATTGGTTGATTGCTCAAAAAAAAATTAAAGATAGAAAAAAAATTTGCTTTCTTAAAACCCACAATGTAAATGGGGCATTCAAAGGAAATAGTTTTACAACAACTGAATTTACAGCAGGCGCAATTTATATTGTCAGAGATCCAAGAAATGTTTTAAGCTCCATGATGAATCATTATTCTTTAAATGAAAGTGATGCATTAAAAATGATAAATAGTATTTACCGTAATTTAAAAGATGAAAATGATGAAAATAATTACGCAAGTTATTCTTTTATAAGTTCTTGGTCAAATAATTATAATTCATGGAAACTTTCTAAAAATATTAATAGCTTATTAATAAAGTATGAGGATTTAGAAAATGATAAATATAAAACGTTTTCAAAGATTGTTAATTTTACAAATAATATAATAAAGAAAGAAAGAAATATTGATGAGAATAAATTTAAACTAGCTATAGAAACTACAAATTTTGAAATATTACAAAAAAAAGAGGAATACGAGGGATTTGATGAGGCGGTTTATTCTTCAAAAGAAGGAAAAGTGAAACCATTTTTTAATTTAGGAAGAAAAAATAATTACAAAAATCTTCTCAAACCTGAGACATCAAAAGTCATAGAAGGTTTATTTAAAAAGGAGATGAAAGAATTGGGTTACCTTTAAACTATGCAGGTTTATTCATAGAATTAAAGAATTCAGAGTTATTCTTTGTGTCTTTAAGCTTAGAATTAATAAATTCAATTGCATCCATTGATCCCATTGGGGCAATAATTCTTCTTAAAACGTTCATTTTTTGAAGATCATTTTTTTCAAAGATTAGTTCTTCTCTTCTAGTACCTGATTTTGTTATGTCGATTGCAGGAAATATTCTCTTTTCTGAAATTTTTCTATCTAATATTGTTTCACTATTTCCAGTTCCTTTAAATTCTTCAAATATAACCTCATCCATTCTACTACCAGTGTCTATTAATGCTGTAGCAATTATAGTTAATGATCCACCTTCTTCAATATTTCTTGCAGCTCCAAAAAATCTTTTTGGTCTTTGAAGAGCATTTGCGTCAACACCTCCCGTTAATACCTTGCCAGAACTAGGCACAACTGCATTATAAGCTCTACCTAGCCTTGTTATTGAATCAAGGAGAATTACAACATCTTTTTTATGTTCTGTTAAACGTTTTGCTTTTTCAATTACCATTTCAGCAACTGCCACATGTCTTTGTGCAGGTTCATCAAAAGTTGAACTAATTACTTCTCCCTTAACTGTTCTTTGCATGTCAGTTACTTCCTCTGGTCTCTCATCAATAAGTAGCACCATAAGATAACACTCAGGGTGATTTGCTGTAATTGAATTTGCTATACTTTGTAGAATCATAGTTTTGCCTGCTTTTGGAGGTGAAATAATTAAAGATCTTTGGCCTTTTCCAATAGGACTTACCAAATCTATTAATCTTGGAGTTAGATCTATTTTTTTTTCAACTTTATTAGTTTCTACTTCCATAACCAATTGTTTGTTTGGATAAAGAGGTGTCAAGTTATCAAAAGCAATTTTATGTTTGAATTTGTCAGTTTCTTCAAAATTAATTTTACTTACTTGTAATAGTGCAAAGTATCTTTCTCCTTCTTTTGGTGCTCTAATAGGTCCTTCGACAGTATCTCCTGTTCTTAGTCCAAATCTTCTTATCTGATTTGGGCTAACATAAATATCATCTGCACCAGGTAAATAATTTGATTCTATTGCTCTAAGAAAACCAAAACCATCCTGTAATAGTTGAAGAACACCACCACCTGTAATTTCTTCTCCTTTTTCTGCTAATTTCTTTAATATTGCAAAGTAGATTTCTTGTCTTCTTAGGGTACTAGCATTTTCTATCCCTAGTTTTTCAGCTTCTGTGATAAGCTTTTCAGAGCTTTTTTCTTTTAGTTCTTGAATATTCATATGAGTTGGGGGGGTTAATTTGTGATAATACTAATATAGTTGTGTGTTCATAAGATTTCAACCCTATAAAGGCTTAAATATTACAACAAATACAATCAAAATAAGCAATATTGTGGGTATTTCATTGATATACCTATAAAATTTATGAGATCTCTTATTTTGGTTAATATTAAACTGATTAAGAATTTTGCCTAAGTAAAAATGGTAAAGAGTAAGTAATAATACAAATACAATTTTAAGCACCATCCAAGTTTGGCCCAATTGTTCAAACCCTACAGAGTGAATTAAGAGTAAGCCAAATAACCATGATAGAGACATGGCTGGTGTCATTATGTAAAAATATAATTTTCTTTCCATAACCTTAAATATTTCTGAAGTTTTAACCTCATCAATATTTTGAGAGTGGTAGACAAAAATTCTTGGGAGATATAACAAGCCAGCCATCCAAGAGATAACTGATATTAGATGTAGTGATTTAAAAAGAAAATAATAGTTCATTAATCAAATGCTTCGTTTAATCAGATTATTTAATAAATTGATATGATCATCACTATCATTTAAACATGGGATCATATCAAAATTTTCACCTCCAGAGTCAATGAAGCTTTCTTTACCTTGGATTAATATTTCTTCTAAAGTTTCTACACAATCAGAAGAAAAACCTGGGCAAATTGCAAGAACATTTTTTATACCTTCTTTGGGTAAGTTTTCTAAAGTTTTATCAGTATACGGTTGGAGCCATTCCTGGGGACCAAACCTCGATTGAAAGGTAGTTTTAATCTCAATTGAATTAAATTTTTCTGATATTAGCCTAGTAGTTTTATGACAATAACAGTGATATGGATCCCCTTTATCAAAATATTTTTTTGGAATGCCATGATAAGATGCTAAAATTAAATCTGGTTTCCAATTTATTTCACTTATTTTTTTCTTAATGGAATTAACCAATGCATCGATATACAATGGATTTGATTCATAATGAGGTATTATCTGTAAAGATGGCTGCCACCTCATATTCATTAAAGATCTATAAACTTCATCACAAACTGTAGCTGTAGTAGCAGCAGCATATTGAGGATATAGTGGTAAAATTACTAAATTTTCGCATCCCTCCTTGTGTAACTTGCTAATTTTACTTTTAATGCTTGGGTTTCCGTATCTCATTGCAAAATCTATAACCAGGTTTTCACTATTTAAGGAAGCAGATACTTTTTCAGTTTGTTTTATAGTGTAATAGAGTAGTGGTGACATATTTTCCTTTTTCATCCAAATCTCTTTGTAAGCCTTTGCCGTTTTAGCGGGTCTAAAAGTAAGAATAAAAAGATTTAGAATTATTTGCCATATAATAGGATTAACTTCGATCACTCTCTTATCAGATAGAAACTCTTTTAAATATTTTCTAATATCAAACCAGCTTGTTGAGTCGGGTGTGCCTAGATTAATTAGCAATATACCTGTTTTCCCAAATTTGACAGGTGGGTGTTCTTGATTCATTTATAACCTCTTACTATTTCTATTAATTCATAAACCATTTCAACTTTTGTTTCAGGTAAGATGCCATGTCCTAAATTAAATACATAGGGGTGGTCTTTGAATGTTTCTAGATACTTATTAGTTTCTCTTTTCAAAATTTCTTTATCGGTGAGAAGTAATTTTGGATCTAATCCACCTTGAATTGGTATATCTAATGATTTTACTATATTTTCAGCGTCTACATTATAATCGATATTTATCATGCTTGGTTTTACTAATTTAGAAAATTTTACATAATCTGATATACCTCTTGGAAAACATATAACTGGTACACCAAGCTTTTTAACATGATTAACTAATGACAGGGTTGGATTGTATAAAAACCTGTCAAAATCTTTCTTTATAAGACCAGCCCAACTGTCAAAAATTTGAATGATCGTAGCCCCAGCATTTATTTGGTTTTCTATGTGAATTTTAATAAATGTATCCAATGATTTTAATATTTCCTCTATAAGAATTTTATCTTTAAGAAAATTATCAGGTAAACCATTCTTGGGAGAAATTTTATTCAACATATAAACTAATAATGTCCACGGAGCTCCAACAAAACCTATTAAATCTTTATTGTTCAGGTCTTTACTTTTTTTTAGATTTGATAATAATTTATATATTGGTAATAAATTATTTTTAAAGTCATTTTCAGTAGTTTTTTGAATGTCAGTTATTCTAAAATTTCCTAAATTAGGACCTAAGTTTTTTTTAAACTCTACTGACTGCCCCATGCCATATGGAACCATTAGTATATCTGAAAAGATTATTGCAGCGTCAAAATTAAATCTTTTTATAGGTTGTAACGTTATCTCTTCTGATAAATGAGGATTCAAACACAATTCAATAAAATTAGGATTTTTTTTCCTAATTTCTCTAAACTCTGGCAGATATCTTCCAGCTTGTCTCATTAACCATATAGGATTAATTTTAGTACTTTTATTTATTAAACATTCTTTTATTGGTGTCATTTATAATAAGATAATTATATTTAATTGTATTATTAGTATGTATTGTGGATTACGTAAATTACTCAATTTAAACATTTTATTAACTATTTATACATTCCACTTTGTAAAAAGTCCTTTAAACACTGGTCTATTTTATTATTTTATAAAGCTTTAAAATTGTTAATAAGATATTCACATTAAATTTTAATGTTAATTAAATGATCGAAAAAAAAATTATTTTAGAATTTTGTCTTATTCAACAAATTCTTTTAATTTTAAACTAATTTATAAACAAATTATACATGAAAAATACACATCAAATATTCTTAATTTCTGACTCAACAGGAGAGACATTAGATAGAATATTTATGGCTCTCAAAGCGCAGTTTAACAATTTCGAATATGAATTAAATCAATTCTCATTTACTAGAACTGAGACCCAAATATCTACTATTCTTAAAAATGCAAAAAAACAAGATAGTCCAATTATATTGTATACCGTAGTTAATAGTAAACTTGCAAAGTTTTTAGCTGAAGAATCAAATAAAGTCGGCATACCGTGCTTTGGGGTATTAGGTGATTTAATTTTAAATTTTTCAAAAATTTTAAATCAAAAAGCCACACATAAACCTAGTGGTCAACATGTTCTTGATGAAGAATATTATAAAAGGATTGAAGCAATCCAATTTACTATGAACCATGATGATGGAAATCAAACCGAAAATATACTTGAGTCCGATATTGTTCTAATTGGAGTTAGCAGAACAAGTAAAACTCCAACTTCTATCTACCTAGCAAATAGAGGTTTAAAAACATCTAATATACCATTAGTTAATGAAATGAGTATTCCGAAAGATGTAATAAGTGCAACAAATTTGTGCATTGTCGGATTGGTAACCGAAGCTGAACGATTATTTGATATTAGACGCAATAGACTAAATACATTGAAAGAAAATGAGGCATCCGATTATACCAATTTAGAAAAAATAAAAAGCGAAGTAGAGGAGTCTAAAAAAATATTCAAAAAAAATAAGTGGCCAACTATTGATGTAACAAGAAAATCTGTTGAGGAGACTGCTGCTTCTATTATTAAAATATTTGAGATAAAAAATAAAAATGAATAAAATAATTTTAGCTTCTAAAAGCAAAGTAAGAAGAGAAATATTATCTAAATATAACATCGATTGTATAGTTGAACACTCCAATGTTGATGAAGAACCAGTTAAAAAAAGTCTTTTAAACGAAGGCGCATCACCCGAAGTTATATCTAAGAATTTGGCAGAATTAAAAGCTAATAAAGTTAGTCAGAAAATAAATAACTACTTAGTTCTCGGTGCTGATAGTGTAATTGATTTAAATGGTGAATTGATCTCTAAACCTGAAAATAGAAATCAGGCTCTTAGTATACTAAAAAAGTTAAATGGTAAAGTGCATCAATTGATAAGCTCTGTTTGTATATCAAAAAATGGGTCTATGATATGGAACTATACAGATAAGGCAAATTTAACAATGAAAGAATTTTCAGATAATGAATTAAAAAAATATTTAGAAAAATTAACAGATGAAGCCTTGTATTCATATAATGTGTACCAAATAGAGGGTGAAGGAAAGAAACTGTTTTCTAAAATTGATGGAGATCAAAATACGATAATGGGACTTCCTGTTGATAAAATTAAACAATATGTTGAGAGCTTGTAATGAAAAAATATTTAGTTATTGGTAATCCCATAGATCATTCCTTATCCCCGAAACTTCAAAATTATTGGATAAAATTAAATAAAGTTGAGGCTATTTATGGCAAATTACAAGCGCATGATGAAGATTTGAAAGAATTATGTAACAATATTAAAAATGGCCAACTAGATGGACTTAACGTTACAGTTCCTTTTAAGAAAAAAATTATTCCCTTTTTAGATGTTCTCAGCGGTCATGCGTTAAGAACACAATCTGTCAATACTGTTTGTTTGAATAATGGAAATGTAACAGGATACAATACTGATATAGATGGATTTGAACGTAGTATTAACAAATTGAATTACGATGTGGTCAACAAAAAAATTGTCATTTTAGGAGCCGGCGGAGTTGTGCCCTCAATAATATATGCTTTAAAAAGAATGAATGCATCGCAAATTTATTTAAGCAATAGAACAAAAGAGAAAGCGGACATATTAAAAAATATATTTGAAGGAATAGAAGTTTTTGAGTGGGGCAAACTTCCTGAGTGTGATATGATTATAAATGCAACTAGCTTGGGATTAAAAAAAAATGACAAGTTCGAAATTAATTTTTCAAAGCTAGGCAAAGATAAATTTTTCTTTGATGTTATATATAATCCTTTCAATACAGAATTTGCTGAAGCTGGTAACAAACCAGGAAATATAATCGAAAATGGTTTGCAAATGTTCCTATTTCAAGCTCAGAAAGCATTTAGTATTTGGCATAATATTGAACCAAAGATTGATCAAGAAGTAATAAAATTTTTGCAAGGAAAAAATTAGTGAGACTTAACAAAAAAACAGCAATAATAACAGGTTCAGCCTCTGGTTTTGGGAAGGGTATTGCAAAAAAGTTTACAGATGAAGGAGCAAATTTAATAATGGTAGATATAAATTCTAAATTATTAAAGAAAGTTTCAAAAAAATTATCACAAGATTATTTTGTTGCTGATGTATCTAGTGCTAAAGACTTCAATTCTCTATTAAAATATGCGAGCAGAAAATTCAATTCTGTTGATATATTTGTAAATAATGCTGGAATAACACATAAACCCAAAGCCATGGAAGCTGTGACTGAAACAGAGTTTGATAATGTATTTAATGTAAATGCAAAATCTGTTTATTTTTCTGGAAAATATTTTGTACCGAAAATGAAAAAAATAAAGAAGGGAGTAATTTTAAATGTTGCTTCAACAGCTGGGTTATCCCCAAGACCAAAATTAAATTGGTATAATGCAAGCAAAGGTTGGATGATTACAGCAACAAAAGCTATGGCTATAGAATTGGCTCCATACAATGTCAGAGTTAATGCTATTGCCCCAGTTGCTGGAACAACTCCTTTATTAAAATCTTTTATGGGAGGTAATTCAAGAAAGAAAAAACAAGCATTCTTGTCCACGATTCCAATTGGAAGATTCTCAACCCCACTAGATATGGGGAATGCGGCATGTTTCTTGTGTTCAGATGAAGCGAGTATGATTACTGGAACCATTTTAGAAGTGGATGGTGGGAGATGTATATAATACTTTTATGATTAAAATAGGAATTGTGGGTGGCATTGGATCTGGAAAATCTTTTATTGCAAAGTTATTTAATTCACCAGTTTTTAATGCGGATAAAGAAGTAAATTATTTATATAAAAACAGCAAAAATTGTTTCACAAAATTAAAAAATCGAATTCCAAAATTTGTAAAATCTTTTCCAATATCAAAAAAAGAACTTATAGCAGCAATCAATTATAATAAACAAAATTTAAAAAAAATATCACTAATTGTACATCCATTGGTACGAAAAAAAATGAATACTTTTTTAAAAAAAAATAAAAAAAAAAAAATTGTAGTTCTTGACGTTCCTTTGCTTGTAGAAAATAAACTTTACAAAAAAGATTATATCTTAGTATTTGTTAACTCTAAAAAAAGTAAAGTTATAAAAAGACTAAAAAAAAGAAAAAATTATAATGCAAGTATTCTTAAGAAACTAAAAGAAAATCAAGTTATGCTCTCAAAAAAAAGAAAATTAGCAAAATATATTGTCGATAATAATTATAGTCCCAATATAATGAAAAAAAAAATTAATATTTTAAAAAAAACAATTTTAAATGAAAGAAATAGTACTTGATACAGAAACAACAGGCTTATCTGTAAAAGATGGGCACAGAATTGTCGAAATAGGTTGCATAGAATTAGATAATTTAGTTCCAACTAAAAATATTTTTCACTGTTATTTAAATCCTGAAAGAAAAGTATCTGAAAGTGCTCTTAAGGTCCATGGATATACTGATGAATTTCTATTAACTAAAAAGAAATTTAATGAAGTAGTAGATGAATTTTTAGAATTTATAGAGGGAAAGAAAATTGTTATTCACAACGCCGATTTTGATATAAGTCACTTAAATAATGAACTTTCATTGATAGGTAGGAAACATATTAAAATGGAAAATGTTGTAGACACTTTAGAAATAGCTAGAAATAAGTTTCCTGGTTCAGGAATTAGTTTGGATGCGCTTTGTAAAAGGTTTAGGATTGATAATTCAAGACGAGATAAACATACTGCTATACTTGATTGCGAATTATTATCTAAAGTTTATATAAACTTGATAGACCAAAAAGAGCCATCTTTTGAATTTTTAAGTCAAAAGAATAACCAAAATTCTCTTAGTAAAAAAACTTATAATTATTCAAAAATTATTATTAAAGCATCTGATAATGAATTCTCTGAACATAAAAAATTTATTAACAAAGAACTAAAAAAAAATTTTTATTAGTTAAATCTTTGATTATATAACTTTTCAAAATCAACTTTTTTTTCTAAAGCCAAATCTGGAAAACCTGCATCTTTAATAACATTCAAAAATATTTTTTCTAAACCTGGGTAAATCTCATTTTGGACTTCAATAAGTATTATTTTTTCTAAATCATCTTTTTTTAAATTCTTGTCTATTATTTTTATAACTGTCGAATATGAAATTTCAAAATATGACTTTCTTTTATTATCGTTTGGATCCTTATAATGTAATTTTGTAATTACCTCTATCATGTCATTTTTCATCGCCTTTGTAGTAACATTAATACCAAGTGTGTATTTTGTAATATATTCTTTACTAAAAATAAAAGTCTGAGCGTCAGGAATTTCTACTGAAAGGTCTTTTATATAATTTAAAACAATTTCATATTTTTTTGTCATCATCTTCACCTAAATCTTCGTATTCTCCATCAATATAATTATTAGTTTCTTTTTTTTTATACTGTTTTTTTTTTATAAATTTTCCCAAAATTAATCGTCTTGTTATTGGCACAACCAATAAAATCCCAACTAAATCTGTTGCAAACCCAGGAAATATTAAAAGTAAAGCTGCAAAAGCCAATGTTGCTCCAGAGATTAACTCATAAATAGGCATTTCATTTTTAATTAACTGACTCATTCCTGATTTAAGAGTGTTAAATCCTTCATACCTTGCATAAGTAACCCCTGCCACTGCAGTAATTAATATGAGTAAAACTGTGTTAAATGCTCCTATTTGAGAACCAATTTTGATAAATAAGTAAATTTCAATAAGAGGAATACCTATAATCAAAAATAATACTGTGTTCATTTGTCTATAATTTAATTAGCAGGTTGAAATTATCAACATAGTAAATATTATACTCATATGAGTTATAGCTTTGAATACATCGATATTATACTTCTTGCAATGATTGCAGGGTTTATTTTTTTAAGATTACGTGGAATTTTAGGCAAAAAAACTGGATTTGAAGAAGATATAGAGTCAAGTTTTGCTCATGAAGCCCCGCCATCTAAACCTACTGTTGATTTAAATGCAAACACGTTTGACGAAAACGCAAAAAAAGAGTTTGTTAAAGGCGCAAAGATTGCTTACGAAACAATAATCACTAATTTTGCAAATGGAAAGTTAAAAGACATAAAATCATTACTTGATAAAAATGTTTATCTGCAATTTGAGGAAGCAATAAAAAATAGAGACGAAAAAAAGTTATCATCAGAAACAACATTCATAGGAATTAATTCAGCTGAAGTTAAAGAACATCAACAAAATAAAAATATGTTAGAAGTTACAGTAGAATTCGTAAGTGAAATTATTTCATGTGTAAAAGATAAAGATAACAAAGTTGTTTCAGGCGATCCTGAAAAAATTAAAAAAGTTTTAGATACTTGGAAATTTTCTAAAGATAGTCGATCTTCAAATCCTAATTGGCTTCTAATTGATACTCAAGCTTGACAAATAAGCTATCAGATAAAGATAAAAAAGACTGGCAGGATTTCCTAGATAGTTCAGAAAAACTTCAAAGCAAAGATGTTGATCAGTTAAAAAATCAATTAATTTCAGAAAGATCAATTGATCTTCACGGATATACTTTAGAAGAGGCCAACAAACAAATTTCTGAATTTATTGAGTATTGCTATGTAAACAAAGTAAAGAAAGTAAATGTTATTACTGGAAAAGGAATGAGATCAAAAAATTTAGAAGATCCATATCAATCTAAAGACTTAAGTATCTTAAAATATTCTGTGCCTGAATATATCAAAAATAATATTGAATTAATGAATAAGATTATTAAGATTGACTTTGAGGCAGTTAATAGTCCTTCAAAAGGAAATTTTGATATATTTATGAAAACTATAAAATAAACTTTGAAAGATCAGTATCTTTTACTAATTCACCAATATTATCTTTTATATATTTACCGTCTACGGTAATTTTTTCTCCAGCTCTATCTGTTGCTGTAAAACTTATTTCATCTAAAACTCTTTCGATAATTGTGTGCAACCTTCTTGCACCAATGTTTTCTACAGAGGAATTAACTTCACTTGCTATATGAGCAATTGTATTTATTCCATCTTCTGTAAATTCTAAATCTACATTTTCTGTTTTTAAAAGTGCTTTATATTGTTTTATTAAACTATTATCTGGTTCTTTTAATATTCTTATAAAATCCTCACTATTTAGAGCGTCTAACTCAACTCTTATTGGTAGTCTACCTTGCAACTCAGGTAAAAGATCCGATGGTTTTGCTAATTGAAAAGCCCCTGAAGCAATAAACAAAATATGATCTGTCTTAACAGGTCCATATTTTGTGCTAACCGTTGTTCCTTCTATTAATGGTAATAAATCTCTTTGAACACCCTCTCTTGAAACATCACCACCAACTCTATCGGTTCTTGCAGAAATTTTATCAATTTCATCTAAAAAAACTATACCATTATTTTCAGTTGAGTCTTTTGCTGATTTTATAATTTTGTCTTGTTCGATAAGTTTATCCGATTCCTCATTTATCAAAATTTCGTGAGATTCTTTGACAGACATTTTCTTTTTCTTAGCCTTTTGCCCCATAGATTTTCCAAGCATGTCAGATATATTTATCATCCCAACATTTGCACCAGGCATTCCAGGTATCTCAAAAGATGGCATTTGATTAGAATCATTTACTGCTATTTCTATTTCATTGTCATCTAAGTCTCCATCTCTTAGTCTTTTTCTAAAGCTCTCTCTTGTTGCAACACTTGCTTTATTTCCAACTAAGGCATCTAAAACCCTATCTTCAGCCAATTTTTGCGCTTGAGCATGAACTTCTTTTCTTTTCTTTACCTTTTCCATTGCAATTGCGATTTCTAATAAATCCCTTACAATTTGTTCTACATCACGTCCCACATATCCTACTTCAGTAAATCTTGTAGCTTCAACCTTTACAAACGGCGCTTCCGCTAATTTTGAAAGTCTTCTTGAGATTTCAGTTTTTCCAACACCAGTTGGTCCGATCATTAAAATATTTTTTGGAAGAACTTCGTCTTTCATATCATCTTCTAATGCTTGTCTTCTCCATCTATTTCTTAAAGCGATAGCAACAGCTCTTTTAGCTTTATTTTGCCCAACAACAAATCTATCTAATTCTGAAACAATTTCCCTAGGTGATAATGAATTTGCAATTGTTGTTTTTTCTTTTTCTACTTTACCTTTGGGAAACGTTGTTACGTTTGAGTTTTCCATTATATTTTCTCCATGCTCAAATTGTCGTTAGTAAATACACAAATATCAGAAGCAACTTTAATAGACTTTTTAGCAATTTCTTCTGCAGACATATCAGTATCCATTAATACCTTTGCAGCTGCCAAGGCATAATTTCCACCTGAACCAATTCCAATTACATCTCCCTCAGGTTCAAGAACATCACCTGTTCCCGAAATTATAAAACTTTTTTCTTTATCACCTATTGCCATTAAGGCTTCTAATCTTCTTAAGTATTTGTCTGTTCGCCAATCTTTCGCTAATTCTACAGCAGCTCTTGTCAGATTGCCCGCATGTTTTTCAAGCTTTGACTCTAATCTTTCAAACAAAGTCAAGGCATCTGCCGTTGATCCCGCAAAACCTGCGATCACATTTCTTTTCTCAATTTTACGAACTTTGTTAGCAGTTTTCTTAATTACAGTATTACCCATGCTAACTTGACCGTCACTGGCCACTACTACGTCATTATTTTTTCTTACAAGTACAATCGTTGTCATGACTTATAGATGGATACGAATTTTAATAGTTCAAGTCTAGGTTTAGTATTATTGATATAATCAAAAATACATATATACCTAATTTAAATTATGAAAAGAAAAGCAAAAATAGCGAGAAAAACAAAAGAAACCAATATTAGCGTAGACCTTAATATTGATGGTAAAGGTAAGTACAAAGTTGACACAGGAATAGGTTTTTTAGATCACATGCTAGAGCAGTTATCTAAGCACTCATCAATGGATTTAACTGTTAAAGCCAAAGGCGATACACACATTGATCTTCATCACACAACAGAAGACACTGGAATTGCTATTGGTGAATGCTTAAAAAAAGCTTCAAAAAAATTTGTAGGTATTAAAAGATATGCTCACATTTTATTACCGATGGATGAAACACTGACAAGAGTTGCAATTGATGTTTCGAACAGACCTTATTTGATATGGAATGTAAAATTAAAAGTTGAGAAACTTGGTGAAATGGATACTGAATTATTTAAAGAATGGTTCCAAGCATTTTCACAAGCAGCTGGAATTACTTTGCATGTTGAAAATATTTATGGTGATAATAGTCACCACATAATAGAGTCTTGCTATAAAGGCTTGGCAAGAACTTTAAGAGCTGCATTAGAGTTAGATCCAAGAAACAAAAGTACAATTCCTTCGACAAAAGGCTCTTTATAAGATTAATGGACGTCACTATTGTTGACTATAAATCTGGAAATATTAGCTCAGTAATTAATTCCTTTAAGGAAGTTGCTAAAGATAAAGTTAATATCGAAGTAACTTCAAATTTAAATAAAATTAAGTCTAGTGATAAAATAGTTTTACCAGGGCAGGGATCATTTAAGAGCTGCATTGACGGTTTAAGTAGTATTAATGGTTTGATTGATACTTTAAGTGAATTCGCTCTAAATAATAAAAAACCACTTCTTGGTATTTGTGTAGGACTTCAAATGTTTGCAGATGTTGGATATGAGGAGGTTGAAACAAAAGGTTTAGGATGGATTTCAGGAAAAGTATCTAAAATTGATAATCAAAATGGAAAATATAAACTTCCACATATTGGTTGGAACCAAATAAATATTGTTAAAAATAGTAAAATTTTTAAAGATATAGAAAATAAAGCTCACATGTACTTTGTTCACAGTTATGAATTTATTCCAAATGATAACTCAGTCACAACAGCTACAACAGATTATGCATCAAATATAGTTTGTGCAGTAGAAAAAGAAAATATATTTGGAACTCAGTTTCATCCTGAAAAAAGTGACAAAACTGGTCTTAAAATAATTGATAATTTTATAAATTTGTAAAATGAAAAATTACTTATTAATAATATTCTTGCTGTTATTTGCGTGCCATAACCCAAATAATTTTAAAAAAAATAACATAGACAACTTAAATAATATGAATGTGTCTAGTGAAGCTAAGGTAAAGTTCAAATGAAAATTTTTCCTGCAATAGATATTAAAGATAAAAAGTGCGTTAGATTAATCAAAGGCGATTTCGAAAATAAAACAGAATATGAAATGTCACCTGTGGATCAAGCTGAAAGATATAAAGAAAATGGATTTAAAAATTTACATATAGTTGATCTGGATGGTGCATTAACTGGAGATCCAGTTAATATTGATATTATTCACGATATTGTTGGAAAATTTGATCTTAAGATTGAAATAGGAGGCGGTGTAAGAAATTTTGAGACTATTCAAAAATATATTGATGTTGGTGTTGAAAAAGTAATTTTGGGAAGTGCTGCCATAAAAGATAGAAGATTTTTAGAGGAAGCTTGTAAAAAATTTTCAAATCAAATTGCATTAGGTTTAGATGCAAAAGATGGTCATCTAGCAATTTCAGGTTGGACTGAAGAGTCGGATAAATTAACAACTGAATATCTAAAAAAAGTAAATAATTATGGAGTTAGTAGAATTATCTATACAGATATTAATAGAGATGGAACTAAGCAAAGTCCTAATTTTGAAGAAACTCAAAAGGTTGCTGAGATTTCAAACTGTCCAGTAGTTATATCTGGCGGTGTTTCGTCAATTAATGATATTAAAAGAGCTAAAAATTTAAATAATATTGAAGGTGTTATAGTTGGAAAAGCTATATACGATGGAGACATAAAGTTAGATGAACTTGCAAAAGAAATAGATGCTTAAAAATAGAATTATTCCTTGCTTAGATGTTAAAAATGGTCGTGTTGTAAAAGGTATTAACTTTGTTGATCTTAAAGATGCAGGAGATCCCGTAGAACAAGCAAAGATTTATAGTGATGGTGGTGCAGATGAAATTTGCTTTTTAGACATAACTGCTTCAAATGAAAATAGAGATACTATTTATGAAGTGGTGGAAAAGACTTCTAAAAAATGTTTCGTACCACTAACTGTAGGTGGTGGTGTTAGAAGTATTGATGACATTAATAAGTTACTTAATTGTGGGGCTGATAAAGTATCAATCAATACAGCAGCTGTTCAAAATTCAAAAGTTGTCGAAGATAGCTCTAGAAAATTTGGATCACAGTGCATTGTTGTTGCAATTGATGCAAAGAGAAAAGACGATGGATGGGAAATCTTTACCCATGGGGGAAGAAATCCAACTGGCATAAATGCTTTACAATTTGCTTCTAAAATGGAAAAATGTGGTGCTGGCGAGTTATTAGTGACCTCTATGGATAAGGATGGAACTCAGTCTGGATATGACATTGAATTAATGCAAAAGATATCATCAATGGTCAATATTCCAGTTATTGCATCAGGTGGAGTTGGTACATTAGAACATTTAGTAGATGGAATAAAATCAGGTGCTAGCGCTGTTTTAGCTGCATCTATATTCCATTATGGTACTTATTCAGTAAATGAAGCAAAGCAATATTTGGCTTCAAAAGATATACCTGTTAGGATTTAGTATGTTAAAGATTTTAGAAGATCTCGTAAACCTTGCAAGAGAGCGAAAAATTAACCCTATTGAAGGCTCATACACTAATAAGCTTTTAGAGGATAAATCTTTAGCGAAAGAAAAAGTCATAGAAGAAATAAATGAACTAATAGAAGCCGTAGAGAAAGACTCAAATAAAATTCATGAAGCCGCAGATGTTTTATATCACTTAATTATGTATCTAGAAAAAAGTGGTATAAAAATTGAAGAAGTAATGGAAGAATTAAAGAGTAGAAAAAAATAAATTTATAATTTACTTGGCAACCAGGTTGAGAATATTGGAAAGAGTATCATTAGTATTCCATAAATTATTCCGACGATTGTAAATAAAGGAACCTCTTTAAAAGCTTTGGCTGGGTTTTCTTTGATCACACCTGCAGCTGTATAAATACCTACGCACACGGGGGGTGTGATCATTCCTATTCCCGCAAATGCAACAAACACCACATAAAGATGAAGTAGGCTTTGGTTGAAAGATAATGTAATTGCTGCAAATATGGGTACGGTTAAATAAAATACAGGAACAATTTCTATAAACGTTCCAAGAATTAAACAAATTGCTCCAAGCATTATCCAGAACAGATTTACGCTCACACCTTTATCTGTGAAGAAAGTAATAATTTTTTGAGGAGCTTGAGTGTAAGTTAAAACTACACTTAAGAATGTTGCAGTTGCTATAATTGCAAAAATTACAGCTGTTATGATTGCAGTTTCCCTTAAACAGCTCATCAAAGATGAAAAAGTAAGTTCACGATAAATTAAAAATCCAATTAGAACTGCATATACTCCTGCAACAGCGGCTGATTCAGATGGAGTTAGTATCCCTGCATAAATTCCACCTAAAATTATCACTGGAGTTATCAATGCTGGTAGCGCAGCAATGAAAGAACTTGCTCTTTCCTTAAAAGATGCCTTCTCATCTGTTCTAATATGCCTGCATTTAAACAAAACTAGAAGGACCATCAAAACAAGTAGAACTAGGCCTGGAATAACTCCTGCTGCAAAGGTTTTAGAAACTGGGACGTTAGTTAGAGCACTAAATAGAATTGCTGCATTGGATGGAGGTATCAATGCCTCTAATAGAGCTGCAGAGGCTGCTAGGACTACTACAAATGGTGTTGGATAACCTTGTTCAATCATCTTTGGCATCATAATTGTTCCAACTGCTGTAATTGCTGCAAGTATTGAACCACAAAAAGCTGCAAAGAAACCCATCGCAATAACCATTGCAACACCTAATCCACCTGGCCAATGACCAACAAGTGTTGTTGTAAACTTAACTAATCTAGATGCGGCTCCTCCTTTTAACATAGCCATTCCAGTAAAAATAAATAATGGAACAGCAATTAGAACGTGTTTAGTTAATGCACCAAATGAAACTTGAATCAAAACTGACCAAGGTAAATTTAACCCTGCAATAGCCGCTAAAGAACTTCCTAAACCAAATACTAAAAAAATTGGAACTGAGATAACTAATGTTATAAGAGAAATAATAAAAGCTAGTCCAAACATTTATTCTTTTCCTGAAAGCTTTTTTAAATTATCTAAAATAAGTTCTAATGAGGTTAATGCTAAAATTAAAAAGCCAACTGGAAAAGCTAAAAACATCCACCAGATAGGAATATTAATTTCTAATTCCATCATCTGCCCTAAATTGTAATACATTTTAGTAGCATCAACTCCTGCTTTAAAGAAAACGCATGCAGAAATTAAGGCTATTAAATTTACGATTGTTCCAATTATGTTTTTTGATTTTTCTGATAAATAGTGACTTAAAAAATCTACTTTAATATGTTGCCCCTGTTTTAATAAAGGACCAAGTAATGGAAATACTAACCAACTCACCATTACTGGCGGCAATTCAATAAACCACGCAAATCCTGTACCTGTGATAAATCTTGTTGTGGCGCTTAATGCTAAAGCTGCCACCATTAAAAAGACAATGAACATTGCGAGCGAAATTGCAGCTTTTGCTAGCAAATTGTTAATAGCTCGCAATGCCCTCATAATCTTTATAGAAAAAGTTTAACTTCTTCTAATTACTCTTAGCATATGCTTGTGCTGCCTCTAATGCATCAGCATCAATCATTTTAGCCATTGCTGGCATTACTTCGTCTTTCATAAGCTTATCAAACTTAGCCTTTTCAGCTCCTGAAAGCGTAGTAACAACCCCACCTCTTTCTTGGAATTTTTTAAGAGTGCTTTCTCCAGTATCCATAATTAAGTCAGTTGATCTTTTTCCTATTTCTTTACCAACATCCATTATGATTTTTTGCAAGTCTGGAGACAGACTATTAAACCAAGTTGAGTTTGCCATAATATATGCATCAGCATAATATTGATAAGGCTTCTGAGCGTATTTCAAAAATTCCCACCAGCTATATGCCTCAATACTTCCTGGAGGACTATTAATTGTATCAATCATCCCAGTCTGTAATGAAGTATAAACTTCACCAGTTGGTAAAGATACTCTGTTTGCTCCTAAAGCATCCCACATAGGCTCTTCACTTTTTAAAAGTCTTCTAGCTTTTAGACCTTTCATAGCATCAATACCTGTTAACTCTTTTGCACTTGAAAAAGTCATTACTGGTCCAACTGGGTTATACATAACTAATGTTGAATTAGTTTTTTTAGTTAATTCACCCCAAATTTCTTTTCCTTTTGGTGAGTTTTGAAAGAAACCTCTTTGCTGTTCCCAAGAATTAAATAGCCCTGGAAATGAAGCAACATTAAAGTTTTTATTTATTGGTGGAAAACTTACTACTCCAACAATTCCTCCAAGTTCAACTGCACCAGAAGTTACTGCACCCATCACTTCTCTAATTCCAAATAACTGTTTAGATGGATAAACTTCTATTTTTAATTTTCCTTTTGCTCTTTTATTAACTTCATCAGCAAATATTTGCGCATGCTTTGCACTGTGGTGCTTCGGGCTCCAGTGAACAGATAAACGTCCAACTATCTCTGAAAAAGCAGCTGTTGAAGTAAGAACAAATGAAAAAATAAATGTTAAGCTAATAATAGCTTTATAAATTGATTTAAATTTATTCATTTTTCCTCTCTTTTTTAAAATATGATCTTATTAGTTGCATGTATTTTAACAATGCAAAAATTTAAATAATTTAATAGAATATAATTTCAAAATGAAGCGTAATGGTTTCACATTAATCGAACTATTAGTTGTAGTAGCAATAATCGGTATCTTAGCTGCAGTGGGAGTTGTTGCTTATAGTGGATACACTTCTGGTGCAAAGAAATCTGCTACAAAGTCTAATCACAACGCTATTGTTAAATATATTATGAGCGAATCTATGAAATGTTCTTTAGGGGAATCCACTGCGATGAGTGGTGAATTAGATTGTTCAAAACAAAGCCAAGCAGATTGGAAAGATGTTGTTGCAAAAGCAACCGAGAGGGCATTAGTGGATTTTAAGAACCCATACGATAGTTCAAAAACTTCTGTAACCCATGGAGGAGGTGTTTCAAACGATACTGATGTCGGGTTTAACAGGATGAGGTCACCTGGAACCACTATTAAAGTTATGACTTGTATTACAACTCCTTGCACAGGAACTATGTGTACTGTTCCAAATCATCTTTGTAGCAAAGATATAACAATTAAGTAATGAAACAAAAAGGTTTTACGTTAATTGAATTACTTGTTGTTGTAGCAATTATTGGTATTTTAGCTGCCGTTGGTGTAGTTGCTTACAGTGGCTACACAAAAGGTGCTAAATTAAAGACAGCTCAACAAAATTTAAGAACTATTTCTAAATGGTTAGCAGCAGAGTCAACAAAAGTTTGTTCAGCATTTCAGGGCAGTAGTAAAAATGGCATGTATTTGAATAATGATAGTAGTAATTACAGATATTTTATAAAATGCTCAGATGATGGCACAGCTTTAGCATTTGCGGCAAGCCATTTCTTTTATAATAGTGGAGATTTTAAAAATCCTTACAATGGGAA
>CABYQM010000005.1 GCA_902521075.1 uncultured Pelagibacteraceae bacterium | reverse complement strand
TGGATTTGGATATTTTATTTCAAACCTTTATTGGATTGCAAATTCTTTAACATTTGATGTAAATTTCAAATTTTTCATTCCATTTGCATTAATATTATTACCTTTATTTTTGGGAATATTTTATGGTTTAGTTACTTTTCTATCCAATTTTTTTAATTTAAAAAAAAAAATCTCATCAATTTTAATCTTTTCAATTTTTTTTGGTGGAATTGAGTTTCTAAGAAGTTTTATTTTTGGTGGTTTTCCGTGGAATTTAGTGGTTTTTAGTCTTTCAAATAATTTAAATTCTTTACAAATTTTATCTTATATAGGCACTTATTCATTAAATTTATTATCAATAACTATATTTTTATTACCAGTAATATTCTTTTTTAATTATAAAAGCTTAACTAAAATTATAATTTTTAGTTTTAGTTTAATTTTAGTAGTAGTCAATTTTTTTTATGGAAATTTGATTATTAAAAATTTTGAAAAAAAAAAATATGATAACTTAAGTTCTATCATTCGAGTTGTCTCTCCAAATATACCCATCGAAAGGTTCTTATCAAACCAAGATACTGAAAAAAGTATTAATGAATTGATTAGTCTAAGTGATCCACAGAACCTAAAAAAAACAATATTCATTTACCCAGAGGGAATTATTACAGGTATATACTTAAAAGATCTAAAATTTTTCAAAAATATCTTTGAAGAAAATTATAATATTAACCATAAGCTTATATTGGGAATTAATAGTATTCACGAAAATAAAATTTATAACTCACTAGTAGCATTAAATAACAAGTCAGAATTATTGTATAAGTATAATAAGAACAAACTTGTTCCATTTGGAGAATTTTTACCTTTTGAAAATTTCCTTAAAAGAATAGGTTTAAAAAAAATAACTCAAGGATATCAATCATTTTCAGCTGATGATAAAAGAGAAATTTTGGAAATTAATCAATTAAAATTCATCCCACTTATTTGTTATGAAATTATCTATTCAGGAAAAATCAATCCAAAAAAAAATTATTATGATTTTATATTAAATATTTCTGAGGATGGTTGGTTTG
This sequence comes from uncultured Pelagibacteraceae bacterium, assembly GCA_902521075.1. Lineage (GTDB taxonomy): Bacteria > Pseudomonadota > Alphaproteobacteria > Pelagibacterales > Pelagibacteraceae > Pelagibacter. The sequence continues at coordinate 67,639 of CABYQM010000005.1, read as the reverse complement.
GAAAAACCATTGGACCTCAACAACATTTGAGTCACTCAATATTCAGATCAATTGAAGAAGGTAAAAATGTTATAAGATCAACAAATAATGGAATATCTGCTTTTGTTAATCCCAAAGGTCAAATTATTAAACAAATTACAGAAAAAGGATACTTTGATGTTAAAAAAATCAAACGTGTTAATAAAACATATTTTGCTAAGTACGGTAATAAGATCTTCTTTTATTTTGTTCTAATTTATATTACTTTCATTGTGATTTTAAAAATTAGGGAGAATAAATGAAAAAAGATTACTTATTTACTAGCGAGTCAGTATCCGAAGGTCATCCAGACAAAGTTTGTGATAGAATTTCAGATATGGTTGTAGATACATATTTGGCAGCTGAACCTCAATCAAGAGTTGCTTGTGAAACTTTAACAACAACTAATAAAGTTGTCTTAGCTGGTGAAGTAAGAGGTCCAGACATCAAAAAGGACGATTTAATTCAAAAAGTTAGAAATTGCATTAAAGATATTGGCTATGATCAGGACGGATTTACTTGGAAAGAAGCAACATCAGTTGAAAGTCATTTACATGCACAATCAGCAGATATTGCCATGGGAGTTGATTCTTCAGGAAATAAAGATGAAGGTGCGGGTGACCAAGGTATTATGTTTGGCTATGCATGTAATGAAACCGATGTTTTGATGCCTGCTCCTATTCATTATTCTCATAAAATATTAAGACTTATGGCAGAGGATAGAAAATCTGGAAAATTAAAAAATATAGAACCAGACTCAAAAAGTCAGATAACAATTGAATATAAAGATGGAAAACCATCATCAGTTAAATCTGTTGTAATATCTACTCAACATTCAGCTGATGTAAATCAAGCAGAAGTAAGACAATTAGTTAAACCTTATATTGAAAGATCAATACCTAAAGAATTATTAAATTCATTGGATGAAAATGAAATCTATGTAAATCCTACAGGAAATTTTGTGATCGGTGGTCCAGATGGAGATAGTGGTTTAACAGGAAGAAAAATTATTGTTGATACCTACGGTGGAGCTGCTCCACATGGAGGAGGAGCATTTTCAGGGAAAGACCCGACTAAAGTTGACAGATCAGCTGCTTACGCATCCAGATATTTGGCAAAAAATGTAGTTGCATCTAAAATTGCGGATAAATGTCTAATACAACTTGCGTATGCGATTGGGGTATCAAAACCTTTATCTATTTACGTTGATTTGTTTGATAACGATGATGAAAAAAATAAACATGTAGAGAAGCTCATAAAAGCAAATTTTGATTTAAGCCCTAGAGGGATAAGAGAAATGTTAAGTCTAAATAAACCTATATATGAGAAAACAGCCGCCTACGGACATTTTGGAAGAATTCCGGATAATAATGGTTCATTTTCATGGGAAAAGACTGATAAATCAGACGTATTTAGTAATTAAATAAAGTTGAATATTAAAAAAAAATAAATATATTCCATTCACATTATTGAAATTCAAAATGGGCTTCGGCCCATTTTTTTTTAGGATTAATAAAATGTTAAATAGAAGGTCAGATAAATTAGAATTGATAAGAATAGCAGAGGCGGTAGCTTTAGAGAAATCTATAGATAAAGAACTTATAATTGGTTCAATGGAGAATGGAATTGCGAAAGCAGCTAAATCTAAGTTTGGTTCTGATAATGAAATCAAAGTTGAGATTGATAGGGAAAGTGGTGATATTGGAATATTTAGAAGATTAGTAATAGTTGAAAATCCAGAAAATTCTAATTTGGAAATTACTCTCGATAATGCAATAAAACTCAACGAAAAAAATCAAGGAAAACAAGTAGGAGATGAAGTACTCCAACCCTTACCCTCATTTGATTTCGGCAGAATTGCTGCACAAACTGCGAAGCAAGTAATTAGTTTTAATGTTAGAGAAGCAGAAAGAGAACGACAATTTAACGATTTTAAAGATAAAATCGATACCATCTTAAGCGGTATAGTTAAGCGATTAGAATTTGGCAATGTAATTGTAGATCTTGGAAGAACTGAAGCGATAATACAAAAAAATGAAATGATTCCAAGAGAAAATATAAAAGCGGGTGATAGAGTTAAAGCATATTGTCTTGATGTAAGAAGAGAGCCAAGAGGACAGCAAATATTTCTTTCAAGAGCACATCCTAAGTTTATGGAAAAATTATTTATACAAGAAGTACCAGAAATTTATGATGGTCTAATTGAGATTAAATCGTCATCAAGAGACCCAGGTAGCAGGGCTAAAATTTGTGTGAAAGCAATTGATACTTCTTTGGATCCAGTTGGAGCATGTGTAGGCATGAGAGGAAGTAGAGTTCAAGCAGTTGTAAATGAACTTCAAGGAGAAAAAATTGATATAGTTAATTGGTCTGAAGATCCAGCGGTTGTTGTTGCAAACGCATTATCCCCAGCTGATGTGCAAAGAGTTAATGTTGATGAAGAGGGTAGAAAGCTGGATGTTATTTTAACTGAGGAAAATTTAAGTAAAGCAATAGGTAGAAGAGGTCAAAATGTAAGGTTAGCCACAAAACTTATGAATTATGAAATAAATATCATGACTGACCAAGAAGACTCAGAAAGAAGACAAATAGAATTTAAAGAAAAAACTGATAATTTTGTTAAAAATTTAGAATTAGATGAAACACTTGGACAACTGTTGGTCGCTGAAGGATTTTCATCTATTGATGATATTAAAGATAGCAATCCAGAAGGTTTAATGAAGATTGAGGGCATAGAAGAGGAAACAGCAAAAGAATTAATTGAAAGAGCTAAAGAATTTTATCAAAAAGACCAAGAGGAAATAGCAAACAGAATTAAAAATCTAGGTTTAGAAAATGATTTAATTAATCACAAAGGTTTAACACCAGGAATGCTGGTTACGCTTGGTGAGCAGAAGATATTAACATTAAACGATTTTGCAGATTTAGCATCTGATGAATTGACAGGTGGATATGATGTTGTCAAAGGAGAAAGAGTAAGAATCAAAGGTTATTTGGAAGATTTTGCTCTCTCTAAAAAAGAAGCTGATGATTTAATTATGACTGCAAGAGAAATAGTTTATCAAGATTGAGAGATGAAAAATGGAAAAAAAAAAATTAAAGTTATCAATTTCTGGAGCTTCCAAAAAAACGATTAACAGTATTGAACAAGCAAAATCTCAATCACGAAATACAGTCGTAATAGAAAAAAAATCACCAAGATTTGGTGGAAAGTCAAATTTTTCTAGAGGATCTAAACCAATAGAAAATAAAACACAAAATAACTTTATACCGAAAAGAACAAACTTTTCTAAAACACCATCTCCAATTTCTTCAGATTTTGAAAAAAGAAAGTTAGCTGAACAAAGAGCAACAAGAAGATTAAAAGGTGAAAATGTTCAAAAAGAAAATAAATCTATTAAATCAGGTGGCAAAAGAAGAGAATTAAAGTTAACGGTTTCAAGAGCTTTAAATGAAGATGATATAGGGACAAGATCAAGAAGTTTAGCTTCGTTGAAAAGAGCAAAGCAAAAAGAAAATAGATTATTGAATAAAGAGGAAACTAAAGAAAATTTTAAACCTGTTAAAAGAGATATCGACATACCTGAAGTAATCACAATAAGAGAATTAGCAAATAAAATGGCAGAACAATCAAGCAGTATTATTAAACATTTAATGGGAATGGGAGTAACAGTAACGATTAATCATACTATTGACTCTGATACAGCAGAATATTTAGTTAAGGAATTCGGACATAATCCTGTTAAAGAAGAAAAGGCTGAAGAAATTTTAGAAAAAATAAAAGAAGTAAAAACACAAAATCTAAAGAGTAGAGCACCTATTGTAACAGTCATGGGCCATGTAGATCATGGTAAAACATCAGTACTAGATGTGTTAAGAAAAGCAAATGTTGTTTCTGGTGAGTTTGGAGGAATTACACAACATATTGGTGCATATCAAATTACAAACGAAAAAAATAAAATTACATTTATTGATACCCCTGGTCATGCAGCTTTCACTGAAATGCGTGCAAGAGGTTCAAAATTAACCGATATAGTTATTCTTGTCGTTGCAGCTGATGATGGTGTAAAACCACAAACAATAGAGTCAATTAAACACGCAAAAGCTGCCAAAGTACCGATTGTAGTTGCGATAAACAAATGCGATCTTCCTGAAGCTGATCCTCAAAAAATTAAAAATCAACTTCTAGAATATGAGCTGATAGCCGAAGATTTATCTGGTGAAACCTTGATGGTAGAAATTTCGACTAAAACAAAACAAAATTTGGATAAATTAGTTGAGAGTGTTGTTTTACAAGCAGAAATATTAGATTTAAAGACTGATTTTGATACAGATGCAAAAGGAATTGTTTTAGAGTCTAAGATTGATATTGGAAGAGGACCTATTGCAAATGTAATCATTACAGCAGGTACTTTAAAAAAAGGTGATTATTTTGTTAGTGGTTTAAAATGGGGAAAAGTCAGAGCTATAATAAATGATCAAGGAAAACAAATTGAGAAAGCCGAACCAGCAACGCCAATTGAAATATTAGGTATTAATGGTGCTGCAAAATCAGGAGACGATTTTATAGTTTTAAAAACTGAAAAAGAGGCAAAGTCTCTTTGTGATGGAAGAATACAAGAAGCAAAGCAAAGTAAAAACCCATTATCATTTGTAACACAAGACTCGGCATTTAAAGATACATCATCAGAAGAACTAAACATTATTATAAAATCAGATGTCCATGGTTCTTCTGAAGCTATAAAAAATGCGATAAATCAGATTAAACATGATGAGGTAAAACCAAAAATACTTTTGTCAGATATTGGAATGGTAACAGAAACCGATGTCACATTAGCTAAAGCTTCTAATGCGGTAATTATAGCATTTAACGTAAAACCTAGTAAAGAAGCCAAAAAAAGAGCTGAACAAGAAAAGATTTCAATATCCAATTTTAATATTATTTATGAGGTTTTAGATTTCATAAAAAGTAAAATGTCTGGTCTATTAACTCCAGAAGTAGACGAAAAAATAATTGGAACAGCAGAGATATTGGAAATATTTAAAGTTTCAAAAGTAGGCAAAGTTGCAGGTTCCAAAGTAACAGATGGAGAAATTACTCAAGACTCTAGTGCAAGGGTTATTAGAGATGGAGCTATAATTTTCAATGGAAAAATAGGATCAATATTTAGAGAAAAAAATCAAACTAAACAGGTAACTGCGGGTCTGGAATGTGGAATAACTCTCAGAGATTTTGTTGATTTCCAGAAAAATGATGTAATAGAAGTATATAATTCCACAATTACAGAGAGAACAATATAATGACTAATTTAGGAAGACCTGTTACTCAAAGACAGCTAAGAGTTGGCGAAATGATTAAACAAGCATTAGGAATGTTATTTATCAGAGATGAAGCAAAACTACCAGATTTATCTACAAAAGAGATAACGGTAACTGAAGTTAGAATGTCTCCGGATTTAAAAACAGCAAAAATTTTTGTAATGCCTTTAGGCGGAAAAAACGCTGAAGAGGTCGTTGCTAAATTAAAAGAATTTTCATTTGTAATAAGAAAAGTCTTATCAAAAAAGATAGTAATGAAATTTTTACCAAAGCTATTTTTTGTTAAAGATGATTCCTTTGATTATGCAGAAAAAATTGAAAATTTAATAAAACAAACAAATAAATAAGGAATAGAAAATGGCGAACAAAGCAAAAGAACTAGCGATTCATGACAAGGACACAGGTTCTTCAGAAGTTCAAGTTGCTCAATTAACAGAAAAAATTGAGAACTTGTCAAAACATATTAAACAGTTCAAAAAAGATAAACATTCATCTGTTGGACTTTTAAGGGCAGTAAATAGAAGAAAAAAATTATTAGACTATTTAAAAAAAAATAAAATGGAGTCTTATAAAGAAGTAATATCAAAATTAAATTTAAGGAAGTAAATGTTTAAAGTTGTAAAGAAAGAAATAGAAGTAGCGGGAAAAAAAATTAGTTTAGAAACAGGTAAAATAGCAAGACAAGCAGATGGTGCAATTATAGCTCAGTGTGGAGAAACAGTAGTTTTAGCAACAGCAGTGGGAGCAAAAAAAGTTAATCCAGATATGGATTACTTTCCTTTGTCAGTAAATTATCAAGAAAAATATTATGCAGCTGGTAAAATTCCAGGTGGATATTTTAAAAGAGAAGCAAGACCAACAGATAGTGAAACATTAATCTCAAGATTAATTGATAGACCTATCAGACCACTTTTTCCAGATGAATTTAAAAACGAAGTTCAGGTACTACCAACTGTGATATCTTATGACAAAGAAAACGAAGCAGATATTTTATCAATAATTGCTTCATCAGCAGCTTTGGCAATTTCAGGAATGCCATTCTTGGGTCCTGTAGGTGCGTCTAGAGTTGGCTTTATTAAAGGAGAATACGTTCTTAACCCTACCAAAGCACAACTTAAAGATTCTAAATTAGATCTTGTGGTGGCTGGAACAAAAGATGCGGTTTTAATGGTTGAGTCCGAAGCAAGTGGTTTAACTGAAGAGGAAATGTTAAATGCTGTTAAGTTTGGGCACGAAGGGTTTGTTCCTGTAATCGAGTTGATCGAGGATCTAGCCAAAGAATGCAAAAAACCTGATTGGGTAGTTGAGAAAAAAGATCTTTCAGAAGTAAAAAAAAAATTGGAAAGCGACTTTACCGAGGAACTTAAAAAAGCATTTTCAATAAAAGATAAACAAGAAAGATCGAATTTAATTTCAGAAATAACTGATAAAGCAAAAAAGCTTTATGAAGAAGATGAGAATTATACTGATCTTGACGTAAATTCTGAGCTTAAAAATTTAGAAAAAAGAATTGTTAGAACAGATATTCTTAAAAACAAAAATCGGATTGATGGTAGAGGTCTTGCAGATGTTAGACCTATCATGTGCGAAGTTGGAATTCTTCCTAGAGTGCATGGATCTGCTTTGTTCACAAGGGGAGAAACACAGGCAATAGTTACAACTACACTTGGAACATCTGATGATGAACAAAAAATAGAAAGTCTAGAAGGTCTACAAAAAGAGAGATTTATGCTTCATTATAATTTTCCACCTTTCTCTGTTGGAGAGACGGGAAGAATAGGTACTGGAAGAAGAGAAATTGGACATGGGAAATTAGCTTGGAGAGCAATAAATTCCTCTTTACCTACAAAAGAAAGTTTTCCATATACATTTAGAATCGTATCAGAAATAACCGAATCAAATGGTTCGTCATCAATGGCGACTGTATGTGGTTCATCCTTAGCATTGATGGATGCTGGTGTACCAATTAAAGAACCAGTAGCTGGTATTGCAATGGGCTTAATTAAAGAAGGAGAAGAATTTAGCGTTCTTTCAGATATTCTAGGAGACGAAGATCATTTAGGTGATATGGATTTTAAAGTTGCAGGAACTAAAGATGGGATAACATCACTTCAAATGGATATTAAAATTACAGGAATAACTTTCGAAATTATGGAGCAAGCTTTAAAGCAGGCAAAAGACGGAAGAATTCATATTTTAGGTGAAATGAATAAAGCTCTATCTAAATCAAGGGATGATGTTGGAAAACATACACCCAAAATGGAAAAGATTAATGTAGATAAGAAAGATATTGCTACAGTTATTGGAAAAGGCGGTGCAACTATAAGAGAAATAGTTGAGTTGTCAGGCGCTAAAGTTGATATAAATGACGAAGGTGAAGTCACAGTTGCGGCTCCTGATGAAGAGTCTAGAAATAAAGCTATGCAAATGATTAAAGACTTAACCGCAAAAGCTGAGCTAAATAAAATTTACAATGGTAAAGTCATGAAAATTATGGAGTTTGGTGCATTTGTAAATTTCCTTGGAAAACAAGATGGTCTTGTACATATATCAGAACTTGCAGATAAAAGAGTAGGTAAAGTTACCGATGTTGTAAAAGAAGGTGATGAAGTCAAAGTAAAGGTAATCGGTTTTGATAGAGGTAAAGTTAAATTGTCGATTAAACAGGCCATAGTTTAAAATATCATGTCATTAAAAAAGTTAATAAATATAACAAAAACTAAGTATGGTAAATTGTCATTAGTTTTTGGGTTCACATTTTTTTTTGCAAAAGGCCTTCTTTAGCTCTGCTTTATTATTTTTGCTGGAGCAGGAATATTGAATTTAAATTAGTATAAAATATACTAATTATGAATGCTAAAATTTATTTTAACTTTTCATTTTTTTTTATTTAATTTTTTTGGTTTAAGTTTTGCATCTGAGCAAAACTACTTTACTTCAACAGGAAATTATCAATCACATAGATATTCTTATTTAGACCAAATAAACTTAGAAAATATTGATAACTTAAAGGTAGCATGGATCTTTAAAAATGATCTTGAAATTAAAGATGATCCCACTGTTGCTAATGCATTAACTCCAGTAATAACAGATAAGTCTCTTATTTTTGGAACTTTAGACAATTATTTGGTTTCGTTGAATCCTAAAAGTGGCCAAATAAATTGGAAAAAAAAATATAATGGATATAAGGGTATTGCAAAAAGAGGTATTACATTTAAAGAAATTAATTTCGGTAATGAATCAAAAAAAGTTATCTTTATACCAACTAATAAAACAATTTTAGCAATTGATCCAAATAACGGTCAGATTATTAATAGTCTTGGTGACCAAGGCAAATTTGGAGAAAATGGTTCTGGTCTTGCTCCAATAGTAATTGATAATAAAATTTTTATATCCAGTTCTAGCAAAATAGAAAGTTATGAAATAAACAATTATAAAAAAAATTGGAGTGCGAATCTTAATGGTGCAAGAGTTTGGTCTGGATTTTCATATGATAAAATTACAAATTCATTAATTGTTACCACAAGTGATCCAGCAGATTTAATCTATTCAAGAACAAAAGAACCTGACTATTTCAATAGTCTTGTAATTTTGGATGCTTTAAATGGAAAAATTCGATGTTCATTTCAAGATGTTAAATTTGACCATTGGGATTTAGATATGGTGGGCCATCCTATTGTTGTAAATAATATTAATGGTGATCAAAAAAATATTGTATTTGGTTTTTCAAAAACTGGAAATACTATTGTGGCAGATTTAAATACTTGTGAATTACATTTTGATAATAGCTTCAAAAATTCAAATGCCTTATCTCCAGATAATTCATTAAAAAATGTAAATTATTCAAAAGTACAAAAAGAGTTTTTAAAACCTGAACCGATATCATCAATTACATATGATTTTGATTCTTACTTAGATTCTATTGATGATATAAATAAAAAAAACTATATTTCTCATAAGTTAAGATATTCTAAATATAATAGTAAATATATACCTTTATCTTTAAATTATGACTCTACTTTAATTGGTCTACATGGAGGACCTCAATGGCCAGGTGGTTCTTTTGATAAATTAAATAATCAAATTATTGTAACAACAAACCATGATCCTTGGATTATAAGAGCTTATTACCAAGACCAGATTTATAGACTAAAAAAAGGTCTAAATATAAGGATAAAAAGGTTTATAGATAAATATGAGTTTTTATCAAATTATAAGAAAAAAGAACTTCTAGATAAAAATTTAAATCAGAGAATAAAAAGGTATGTAGATAGCGAGGATTATTATTCTTCATATAAAATAATTAAAGGAGTTTTTTATTTATTTGATCAACTTTACTTCAACTCAACAAAATTTCTAGATTTTTCTGGAAGTAAAATTTATAAGAATAAATGTTTAAGTTGTCATGGGTATTATAGACAAGAATATTTTGAGACAGAATTTACTGGAGATGAATATGTTCCATCCTTGACGAATCTTTCACAATTAGAAAGATTTAATTCAATGGAAAATACTGAAGATTTTCAATTCAGTCATAAATATATTGAAAATAAAATTAAAATAACAAATGATGAACTTTTACAAGTTAAAAATTATTTTCAAAAAGTTGATAAAGTACTAAATAAATTGGATCTAATACATATAGGATACAAATGGCAAGTTATTTTAGATAATGAAAAACTTCCCGCATCAGTGCAACCTTGGGGCAAAATATCAGCAATTGATATTGAAACTGGGAAATTAAATTGGTCCATTCCTTCCGGATATACAATTTCTAGAAATAAAAAAATTCCTGGCAGTACAAATTTTGGTGGTTTACTCTCAACTAAATCAAATATTTTATTTTCAACAGGTACTAGTGATGAAAAAATATACGCTTACAAGTCTAGTGATGGTGATCAAATATGGAGTTACAAATTACCAGCTAGTGGTTCATCAGCACCAATGACTTATGAGATGGATGGCACACAATATATATTGGTAAATGCATCAGGCGGAAGATATTATAATTACAAAAAATCTAATTCAGAATATTTAGTTGCGTTTAAGCTTGAGAGCAATTAAATCTCTAGATTTTTATGAAATTTTAAGAAATGTTTTTAGGATCTGGCATTCCAACTTTATTGTACCCAGCATCAACATAATGAATTTCACCAGTAACTCCCCCAGCCATATCACTTAAAAGATATAACGCTGAATTTCCAACATCAAGATTATCAACATTTCTTTTCAAAAATGAATGATCTGCGTTCCACTTGTAAAGAAATTTAGCATCTCCAATAGCGGATGCCGCTAGAGTTTTAATTGGTCCCGCACTGATTGCATTAACTCTAATATTCTTTGCTCCTAGATCCCTTGCAAGATATTTAACACTAGATTCTAGTGCAGCTTTACATACTCCCATTACATTATAATTAGGTATGGCTTTATTTGCCTCATAACTTAAAGTAATCATACTACCACCTTGCTTCATTATTTTAGATGCCTCTCTAGCAACTTCAGTAAATGAAAAACAAGATATTAACATACTTCTTAAAAAGTTTTCTCGAGTAGTATTTAAATATTCTCCTGATAACTCAGTCTTGTCTGAAAATGCAATTGCATGCACAACAAAATCAATTTCTCCCCATTGACTTTTTACATCTTCAAAAAGTTTTACAACTTCTTCTTTTTTTTCTACATCACAGCTAAACGTTACACTTGAATTCAGTTTTTCTGCAAGTGGAACAACTCTTTTTTTTAAAGCATCACCCAAATATGTAAAAGCTAACTCTGCTCCAGCTTCTGCTAGTTTTTGCGATATACCCCATGCAATTGACCTTTCATTGGCAACGCCCATAATAAGACCTTTTTTCCCCTTCATTAAACTCATAGATCTAAACTTTCTCAAACACTAATGTTGCATTAGTTCCACCAAAACCAAAGCTGTTAGACATGATTGCATTTAAATTTACGTCCTTTTCAACTTGTGTAACAATCGGATAATTTTTTGCTTCGTCATCCATTTCAGAAATATTTGCTGAAGCTGAAATAAAATTGTTTTTCATCATTATTAAACTATAAATTGCTTCGTGAACTGAAGTTGCACCTAATGAATGGCCTGACAAAGATTTTGTTGAACTTATCTTAGGTTTATAGTCTGGGAAAGCCTCACCAACTGCTTTTAATTCTGTAATATCTCCAACAGGTGTAGATGTCCCGTGAGTATTAATATAGTCAATTTTATTTTTTGATGTTGCTAGAGCCATTTTCATACATCTCACCGCTCCCTCACCAGATGGTGCAACCATATCATAGCCATCTGATGTTGCTCCATATCCAGTTAATTCTGCATATATTTTAGCACCTCTTGCTTTGGCATGTTCGTACTCTTCTAAGACAAGAACTCCACCTCCACCAGCAATTACAAAACCATCTCTTGTTTTATCATATGGTCTTGAGGCTTTTTCAGGGGTATCGTTATATTTTGATGATAGCGCAGTCATTGCATCAAACATTGCAGTCATTGCAAAATGAACCTCATCACTACCACCTGCAAAAATAATATTTTGTTTTCCTAATTGAATAAGCTCCATTGCATTACCAATACAATGACCACTCGTTGCGCATGCAGAACTTATTGTGTAATTAGTGCCTTTTATTTTAAATGGAACTGCTAGAGTGGCAGAAGCAGTACTTGCCATTGTTCTTGGAACTATAAATGGACCCATTTTTTTTGGATTTTTTTCTCTAGTCTTATCTGATGCTAAAATAACGTTTTCAATTGATGGACCTCCAGATCCCATTACCATCCCAGTTGAAATATTACTAACCTCATTTTCTTCTAATCCAGAGTCTTTAACCGCTTCACTCATTGCAACATAGTTATATGCTGAACCAGCACCCATAAAACGAATAACTTTTCTATCAATATAATCTTCTAACTTGATATTAGGTTTACCATGAATATGGCTTTTTAAATTATGCTCTTTGTATTCCTCCGAAAATGTTATTCCTGATTTTGTATTAACCAATGATTGATAAACCTCGCCTTGATTATTTCCTAAACACGAAACTACACCAAGTCCTGTTACAACTACTCTTTTCATTATTTAAATAATCCTACCTTAAGATTTTCTGCACTATAAATCTTTTTTCCATCAGCAAGCAATATTCCATTTGCAAGACCTACAGTTGTTTCTCCTTTAACAAGAATTCTTTTCATATCTATTTCATATGTTGCCATTTTGACATTTTTAAGAACTTCCCCAGTGAATTTTACTGTGCTTACACCTAATGCTCTACCTCTTCCTGGATTTCCCATCCAACCAAGAAAAAAGCCAACTAACTGCCACATAGCATCTAAACCAAGACAACCTGGCATAACTGGATCTTCTCTAAAATGACAATCAAAGAACCATAAATTATCTTTAATATCAAGTTCGGCTTTCATGGAACCTTTTTTATAAAAACCTTGATTCTCAGAAATTTCTGTAATTCTATCAAACATTAGCATTGGTGGAGAAGGTAATTTTGCATTCCCTGGACCAAATAATTTGCCGTTAGCACAATCAATAAGTTCGTCGTAATTAAAGGAACTTTTTTTCATAGTTTTGTAATCTTATTACTTGATTTAGGTACATTATAATATACAAATAGTTTAGAATAGTTTTAAATTGCTAATGACTAGTAAACAAGAATTTATTGAAAAACTAAGGAACTCTAGCTTAAGACCAACTAAACAAAGAATAAATATATGTGAGGTTTTATTCAATAGAGATAAAACTTTCCACTTCACAATAAACGACTTATTCAACTTAATTAAAGATAAAACGGGTGAAAAAGTTTCTTTAGCAACTGTTTACAATACAGTCCATGCATTTCTTAAAAAAGGATATCTAAAAGAGATACCAATTAATTCTAATCAAACTTACTTTGATACAAATGTCACAGATCATCACCATTTCTTCGATGTTAAAGAAGAAAAGCTTATTGACATTAAAAATGAGGATGTAGGACCGATAGAGATTCAAAAATCTATACCTGGAAAAAAAATTAAATCAGTCGAAGTTTTAGTAAAATTAGAAGACTAGGTTTTCAAAATTACACCATAAATATTCTGACTTATTGACAATCTTCTTTAGAATAATTATAAAGAAGAAATCAGAATAATTATAATATTAAAGGAGATAAATAATAATGAGTGCGGAATTTCATAAAAGTAAATCATTTAAATCAGCAGAATTAAGTAAGTGCCCATTTACAGGTGCAGGTACACCGGCAAAATTTAGTGCTGGAAGAGGACAAACAAACAGAGATTTTTGGCCAAACAGTTTGAATTTGAAAATTTTAAGTCAGCACTCGAATTTATCAAATCCAATGGAGAAAAAATTTAATTATTCTAAAGAATTTAAAAAACTAAATTACAAAGCACTCAAAAAAGATCTAAACAAATTAATGACTGAATCACAAGATTGGTGGCCAGCTGACTACGGCCATTATGGTCCTTTATTTATTAGATTAGCATGGCACGCAGCAGGCACATATAGAACTGGTGATGGTAGAGGGGGAGCCGGAACAGGTAATCAAAGGTTTGCACCGTTAAATGCTTGGCCTGATAATGTTAATTTAGATAAAGCTAGATTACTTTTGTGGCCAATAAAACAAAAATATGGAAAAAGAGTTTCTTGGGCAGATTTATTTATACTAGTTGGAAATGTAGCATTAGAGTCAATGGGTTTCAAAACTTTTGGATTTGGAGCTGGAAGAACTGACATCTGGGAACCAGAAGATGATATTTACTGGGGTTCAGAAAAAGAAATGTTGGGAGTTAAGAGATATAGCGGAAAAAGAGATCTTGAACAACCATTAGGGGCTTCTCACATGGGATTAATTTATGTAAATCCACAAGGTCCAGATTTTAATCCAGACCCATTGAAAGCAGCTCACGATATTAGAGAAACATTTGGACGAATGGCAATGAATGATTATGAAACAGTTGCACTAGTTGCTGGTGGTCATACTTTTGGAAAATCTCATGGTGCTGCACCTGAATCACATAAAGGACCTGATCCAGAAGCATCAAGAATTCAAGATCAAGCAACTGGTTGGAATAGTAATTACAAATCAGGAAAAGGTGTACATGCAATTAGTAGTGGTATTGAAGGAGCATGGACACAAACACCAACACAATGGGATATGGGTTACTTTGATTGCTTATTTAACCATGAATGGGAATTGACAAAAGGACCTGCCGGAGCATTTCAATGGACTCCAAAAAAGAATGGTCAGAGAATTAAAATGGTTCCTGATGCACATGACAAAAGTAAAATGCATCCTCCAATGATGCAAACAACTGATTTATCTTTGAGAATGGATAAAAGTTATGGACCAATTTCAAAACATTTTTATCAAAATCCAGATGAATTTGCTGATGCATTTGCAAGAGCTTGGTTTAAGCTTACTCATAGAGACATGGGACCAAGAGCATGTTATTTGGGTAGCGAAGTACCAAAAGAACAATTAATTTGGCAAGATCCTATAGATAAACCAAAATATAAACTTAAATCAAAAGATATAAGAGATTTAAAATCAAAGCTTTCAAAATCAAAAATCTCTGTTTCTGATTTAGTTTCTACGGCTTGGGCTTCTGCTTCTACATTTAGAGGTTCTGACAAAAGAGGTGGAGCAAACGGAGCAAGAATTATGCTTGAGCCTCAAAGAAGTTGGAAAGTCAATAATCCTAAAAAACTTTCAAAGGTTATTAAAGCTTTACAAAAAATTAAGAAAAAATTTGATACAAATAAAAAATCAGTCTCAATGGCGGATCTTATAGTATTAGGTGGAAATGTAGGAATAGAGATTGCAGCAAAAAAAGCTGGTCATAAAATTCAGGTTCCATTTACTCCTGGAAGAGGAGATGCAAGACAAGATCAAACAGATGTAAATTCATTTGGATTACTTGAGCCGCAAGCGGATGGTTTTAGAAACTACATGAAAAAAGGTAAATCTCATGTTTCAGCTGAGGAAAAATTAATTGATAAGGCACAATTAATGGGATTAACGGCACCAGAGATGACAGTTCTTGTCGGAGGAATGAGAGTTTTAGATACAAACTATGACAGTTCTAAAAATGGAGTTTTCACAAAAAAACCTGGAACGCTATCAACAGATTATTTTGTAAATCTTCTCGATATGAGCACTACTTGGAAAGAAACTGATAAATCTGAACAATATTTTGTTGGTAAAGATAGAAAGTCAAAAAAAGCCAAGTGGAAAGGTTCAAGAGTTGACCTTATTTTTGGCTCTAATTCTCAATTAAGAGCATTAGCCGAAGTCTATGCTTGCAAAGATTCATCAGACAAATTTATCAAAGACTTTGTATCCGCATGGGTCAAAGTGATGAATGCAGATAGATTTGATTTAAGATTAAATTAGTATAGAAAAAGGCGGAAAAAAAATGACATCATTAAATTTTGAAGATTTTTATAAAGTTCCTGAAATCAAATTTGACATCTCAAAATTACGTAAAGATTTAGATGCAATATTAGAGAAAAAAAGATTTAATTCACCAGGTGTAACTCACTTTGGTGCAATTCCTTTAAATCAAATTCCTAATGATGAAGAGTCAATTAAGGGAAATAACATTAGAGGAAAATATTGGACTATTGCTGATGAGACAGGAAAAGAAGTTTCAAGAGACATTGATATTGAAGAGTCAAAGTATACTCAATTAGTGCCTGAATTTGAGAATACTTATTTTAAAGAAGTTTATGAAATCCTTAGCAAAAAATTTAAACTAGGAAGGGTAAGACTCCTGTTAAAAGAACCTAGATCTACACTAAGCTGGCATAAAGATCCAGAATGTAGATTGCATGTTCCAATAGTAACTAATGCTGGTTGTTCAATGGTCATAGAAAATGTTGCAAAACACTTGCCTGCTGATGGTCATGTGTGGATTACTAATAATACAAAATATCATAACTTTTTTAATGGAGGAGAACAGGCTAGAGTTCACTTAGTTGCTTGTGTTCTTGAGAGCCCATTTAAAGAATAATGGAAGTTACTAACGGTATTTTTAAAGCTGCTGGACAGATTTACACTAATAACAGAGGCTCAATTTTAAGAACAATCGTTTATACGATTGGTCACTTTGCAATTGCCATAACAGTTTTGATGTTGGTTGCGGATGTATCATTTATGATAGCCTTAACTGATGCAATCGTAGAACCAATTGCTAATTCTATTTGGTATTTCGTTTTAGATAAGTGGTGGGCAAGTAGATCAAAAAGTTAATAATAATCATTATCAGTAAATAAATAGAAAAAATTTTATAAGGATAATTTGTAGTAATAATAATTATTCGCAAAAAAAATGTGTAAATAATAATTATTCGCAAGGATATTTGTTGAAAATAATTTTTTCATATTTAATTTTAAAGTATGCAAATAGAAAATTACAATTGTAAAAAATGTGGATTAACAATTTCTTCAACTTGTTCTAAGTGTGATAAAATAGTTGATGTTGAAGTCCTTGATGATGGATGTATTGTTCAAAAGACTAAATGTGTCGATTGTGCGAATGCTCCAGTGATCAAAGACGTATGCGTCCAACAAAAATAATTAGTTAATATATATAACTTAAAGGGTTAGTTGATTTTTCCCCAAAGATCTTCTTCATCAACCCACCCTTTAAAACTTTTTGTTTCTACTAAACACCAATTTCTCTCACATTTTTTTACTAACAATAATCTTCCAGTTTCTATTTTAGCCAAGGGTTTGGAAAATTTAGTTGGTTTTTTGAAAAGAATTTTATTTGACACAGTTATAAAGGATTTTGATTGCTTCAATTGAGATATATGTATCCACCCACCATTTTTTTTATTATCAATTATTCTTCTAAAATTTTCTTTTTTATCAATCACTTTTACTGGCAAGTTTATTTTTTTGTAAATATACTTTATTGGATAATCAAAACTTGGTCCATATCTTACGTTTACCTTATCATTTTTAAGCATTAAAAATTTTTCATTATCGTCCGAAATGGCATTCGAGGTAAAAAATATTATGATTAAAATCTTGAAGATTAATTGCACAAGCAACCTTTTTTTTTAGTAAATTTTATTTTTCTAAATTCTAGTTTTTTTAGATTAACCACCAGAATTGATGAGTGAAGACTTTTATCAGATGAAATTATGTTTTTTAAAACTTCATTTGCTTGCATACTCCCAATTATATTTGATGTGGTACCCAGTATTCCTTCACTTTCACAATTTAAAACTTCATCAGAAGGTTCTGACTGGTAAAAACATTTTAAACATGGGCTTGATTTATTATTAAAATCGAATGAAAAAATATGTCCATCAAATTTGCTAATAGCACCAACTATTAATTTTCTTTTATATTTTAATGAAAATTTATTTATTAAAAATTTAGTTTTAAAATTATCTGTTCCATCTACAATTATATCGAAATCTTTTACAATTTTATTTAAATTTTTTTCTGATGCTTTTTCTTTTAAAATTTTGACTTTTACATCTCTGTTAATTAATTTTATTCTTCTTTTAAAGATATCAACCTTAAATTTTCCAACATCTTTTGAAGTATACAAAATTTGTCTTTGAAGATTTGAAATATCTACTTTATCGTGATCAATAGCACCTATATACCCTACACCGCATCTAGCCAACAAATCTGCAACTGGACTACCTAATCCACCAATTCCTACAATTAAAACTTTTGAATTAATTATTTTCTTTTGTCCTAATATACCAATATCCTTAAGTATTATTTGTCTTGAGTATCTTTCAAGCTTTCGTTTTGATAATGAATTTTTCACTTACCTGTTGATCCAAATCCACCCGAACCTCTAATTGTCTCAGGCAAAGTTTCTACAGTTTCAAAATCCACTTTCAAAATTGGCATTAATATCATTTGAGCAATTCTATCATCGTTATTTACTGTAAACTCTTTATCTCCATGATTAAATAAAATTACTTTTATTTCTCCTCTATAGTCACTATCAATAGTTCCAGGAGTATTTAAAACACTTATATTGTTTTTGGCTGCTAAACCCGATCTTGGTCTTATTTGAACCTCGGTATCTTCAGGTATTGCAATCGATATACCTGTTGGAACTAAAGCGTTTTCGCCTGGTTTAATTACTATTTTCTTTTCAATGAATGCAGTCAAATCTAGTCCAGATGAACCTGTCGTTTTATATTCTGGTAGTTTAACTTTTTTGTCTAATTTTTTAATTAAGACCCTTACCATTAAGTTAATTAATCTGTTGAATTACTCTTTTGACTATTTCTTCAGCGACTAATGATTTACTCATCTTTTCAAAATTTTCTTCAGGTTTATCTTTGTAAAATATTGAAATTTTATTAAAATCTGATCCAAATCCTATAGTTTTATCTGAGACATCATTTGCAATTACCCAGTCACAATTTTTTTCATTCAACTTCTTCCTTGCATTTATTGAAACGTTGTTTGTTTCTGCTGCAAAACCAATTGTTATTTTTGGTCTTAATGAATTATGATTTGATATATGATTTAAAATATCAATATTTTTTTCTAGCTCTAAGTTAAATTCTTCATTCTTTTTAATCTTTGTACTTTTATAATTTTTCACTTTAAAATCAGAAACAGCTGCAGAAAAAATAGCCACATCTGTTGGCAGATTATTTAAACTTTCTTTGAACATCTCTTCAGCCGTTTCAACACTTACAAAATTAACACCATCCAAAGGTTTAATGCTTGTCTTTCCAGAAATAAGTGTTGTATCAAATCCATTGTCTCTAAGACATTTTGCTATTTCATATCCTTGTTTGCCACTGGATTTATTTGTAATAAATCTTACAGGATCAATATATTCATTAGTTGGTCCTGCAGTAACTAAAGCTTTTAATTTTTTATTTTTATCTAAATTAGAAAAATAATTTTTAAGCGTATTAACTATTTCATTTGGTTCTGTCATTTTTCCTTCACCGTATTCACCACATGCCATATCCCCTATCTCTGGTCCAATAATTTTGTATCCAAAGCTTTTTAATTTTAATATGTTTTCTTTAGTAGAAGGATGCTCCCACATTCTTACATTCATTGCCGGCGCTAAAAATATTTGTTTATTAGAAGCTAATAAAACAGTAGACGCCAAATCTTCTGCATTTCCTGAGGCTACTTTCGATATTGTATTAGCTGTAATTGGTGCAACTAATACTGCATCAGCCCATCTTGATAAAGATATATGGTCCATCTCAGCTTCGTTTTCTGCACTAAATATATCGTCATAAACTTTTTCTTGGGAAAGAGACGAAACAGATAGTGGAGTTACAAATTCTTTTGCATTTTTTGTTAATATAGTTTTTACACAAGCACCATTTTTCTTAAATAATCTTATTAACTCAAGACTTTTGTAAGCAGAAATTCCACCACATATAATCAACAGTATTTTTTTATTCTCAAAATAATTCATCGTCGAGATTAAAATACTACTAATCCTAAAATTACAAGTAATAATAAACCAATGATTGATTGATTTCTGAAAGCTACCATTTCATTTTTTTTTGTATTTAGATCATTATACGTATTAGTATTTTGTGGAATTTGTCCACTTGCAAGAAATGTTAATGCTTGGTTTGCTTTATCCATTATTTGCGGCATTTCTGGTAATCTTTTTATAACTTCTGCAGAATTTTTTAGAGTTTCATTTAATGTTGTTATAGGATCTTTTGTTTCTTTAAGCCATTTTTCAAGAACAGGTCTTGACGTTTCCCAAATGTTTGTCTCTGGATTTAATCTTCTTGCAACACCTTCAACTACTACCATGGTTTTCTGTAGCATGAGCAACTGTGGTTGAGTTTGCATATTAAATTTTTCTGTCACATCAAAAAGTTGTTTGAGTAGTTTACCCCCAGATATATCTTTTATTGACTGACCAAATATTGGCTCTCCTATTGATCTTAGTGCTTGGGCGAGATCATCAACAGGCACTTCTTTTGGAACTAAACCTGCAGCTAAATGAACTTCAGCTACTTTTTTATAATCTCTTTTTATAAATCCATATAAAATCTCGGCAAGAAATTTTTTACTTAAATCATCTAACCTTCCCATTATACCAAAATCGATAGGTACAATTTGACCACTATTATTTATAAAAATGTTTCCTTGATGCATATCTGCATGGAAAAAACCATCTCTGACAGCATGCCTTAAAAAATGTTGAATAATATCTGATGCAATTTTTTTGGTATCTATATTTCTTTTTTCCAGCTCTTCAGTTTCTCTTATAGAAACACCCTCGACCCAGTCTAAAGTCATTACGTTTTCACTTGTAAAATTCCAATAAATTCTAGGAACTTGAAATCCACTATCATTTTTAGTGTTTTCTGAATATTCATTAGCTGCAGCTGCTTCAAATCTTAAATCCATTTCTAAGTTGGTTATTTCTTTTAGTAAATAAACAACCTCAACTAATTTAAGTCTTTTGGTCTTTTTGATTATTGACTCTGTTAAAAAAGCAAAAAGCATTAAGGCATCAATTTCTTCGTTGAATATTTTTTTTATATTTGGTCGTAAAATTTTTATAGCCACATCCTTAATTGTGCCATTATCATTTATTTGCGCTTTATGAACTTGAGCTATAGATGCTGCTGCCACTGGTTCAGATAGATTTATAATTGAATTAAAATTATCTTCTCCTAGATCTTTTTTGATTATTTCTTTAGCTTTAGATAATTCAAAGGGAGGCAAACGATCTTGTAAACTCTCTAGTTGCTTTGATAACTTTTCTCCAATTATATCTGGTCTAGTTGCTAGAAATTGACCTAATTTAATGAATGTTGTGCCCATAGATTGCAAGGAGTTTGACAATCTTTCACCTTCGGTTTCATTTACAAAAGAATTATCTTTTTTTGAAAATGATAAAGACAACAAATAGAATAAAATTTTTATTCCAATCGGTGGATTATGAAACTTTGTGAATATACTTAAAGCGTCAGATTTTGCTAATTTCCTTCCAAGCCTAAAAAGTATGTATAATTTTTTAATCATATTTTCCAACCTGAATGAATAGCTACTATTCCACCAGAAAAGTTTCTATACTCACACTTAATAAAATTATTTTTTTCCATTAAACCCTTTAATTCCTCTTGATTAACAAATTCTTGGATACTTTTTATTAGATATTCATAAGGCTCTTTTTCACCAACCACAAATTTTCCTATTTCTGGAATTAATTTAGAGTATCTTTTATAGACTAAATCTAAGTTTAAATTTTGAATTTTTGAAAATTCTAAACAAAAAAATCTACCTCCTGGCTTTAAAACTCTGTACGCTTCACTTAAGGATTTATTAATATTTTTTGTATTCCTTAAACCAAAACTGATTGTGTAATAATCACATGAATTTGATTTTAAAGGCAATTTCTCTGCCGACCCCTTAATCCACTTGATATTTTTGTAATTTGATAGTCTATTTTTTCCCTTTTTCATCATTCCTTCATTGGGATCAATACAAAATAATTCTATATTTTTATTTGAACTATTATCGATAAAAAGTTTTGCTATATCACCTGTGCCACATGCAACATCTGCTAGAATTTTATTTTTACCTGGGTTCATCCAATTTATTAAATTTCTTTTCCAGATTCTATGAACTCCGAGTGACATCAAATCATTCATGATGTCGTATTTATCATAAACTTTATCAAACACACCTTGGACTAGACCTTTTTTATTTTGAAGATATTGTTGCATAAAATAAATAATATTAATTAATATAATAATAAATGCCAGAATTGCCAGAAGTAGAAGTTGTTAAAGAGTCACTAAGCAGAACAATAACAGGAAAAAAAATAAAAAAAGTAAGTATAAAGAATAGGAATTTAAGGTACAAAATAAAAAAAGGTTTTGAAACAAGACTTCAATCAAAATCAATAAAAAAAGTAAAGAGGTTTTCAAAATATATCATACTAGTTTTAAATGATGAAAAATTTTGCTTAATTCATCTTGGAATGTCTGGCACTATACATCTCTTAAGAAAAAATATTTTAAATCAAAAAACAAACGCAAGTTTTTATCATAGTCCTTATTTGCCAAAAAAACATAATCATGTGTTTTTGAACTTTGATAACATAAAAATTATATATAATGATCCCAGAAGATTTGGTTATTTCAAATTATTTGAAAATAAGAATAATTTAGAAAATTTTATAAATAACTATGGTCCAGAGCCTTTTTCTTTAAAATTTAATCTCAACTACTTAAAAAGATATTTTTATAAAAAGAAAAAGAACATAAAAAATTTTCTCTTAGATCAAAAGTTTGTTTCAGGTTTGGGGAATATTTATGCAAATGAAATTTTATTCAGCTCTAAAATAAATCCAAAAAAAAAAGCAAAATCTTTAAGTGAAAAAGATTGTATTAAAATTATTAAATACTCAAGAAAAATTTTAAATTTAGCGATAAAAAAAGGAGGGTCTAGTATTAGAGATTTTAAAAATATAGTTGGTAAAAATGGATCCTTTCAAGATAACTTTAAAGTATACAATAGAGAAAATAAGAGTTGTCTTTCACCAGGATGCAAAGGTACAATAAAAAAAAAATTTATCACTAATAGATCAACATTTTTTTGTAATATTTGTCAAAAATAAAAAATTATTATATTGACCGTATAAATTTCTCGTTATATACAATCGCGCTTATGGCAAACACTAAATCAGCTATTAAACGAATAAGACGTATATCACGTCAAACAACGGTAAATAAGTCTAGAAAAAGCAGGTTTAGATCTGCAATAAAAAAAATGAATTTAATTCTTGATAAAAAGGACAAAAAAGAAGCTTTAGCTTTCTTGCCAAAATTAAACTCTGAATTGATGAAAATAGCAAAGACAGGCGTGATAAAAAAGGAAAACGCGTCAAGAAATATTTCTAGAATAACAAAAAAAATAAATTCCTTATAACAACTTTTAGTTTACTTAAAGAAATTACAACCCTAGAGATTATTTTTTCAATTAAAAAAAGAATCTTTTAATCTTTTAGTCCTAAGATAAAAAAAAATAAAAAAAGTAAATTTAAGATTACTAATTTTAAGTCCCTAAAAAGAGATTCAATTATTAATTTATACAATTATAAATTTTATTTTTTTTTGAGAATAAAAATAAATTTATTGCATTGAATTATGAATAGGAGTTTAACAGACTCTAATGAAAAATAATCTCACTAACATTAAAGCAGACAATATTAATAAGATTGATTGGAAATTATTACAAAATGAAATGAAAAATAAGTTTGGTTCTGAGATTTATGATAGTTGGTTAAAAAAAATTGATTTAGTTGATGAGTTTAAAAATTATGTTTTATTATCCGTTTCGACAAGATTTATCAGAGATTGGATAACCTCAAGATATTTAGATCAAATATTACAAATAATTAAATTATATAAAAAAGATATTTCCAGAATAGAATTTGTGATTAACGAGAATATAAAGAACAAAAATGACGATGAAATAAAAGAAGATAATTCATCTGATAATGAAAAGGTTTCATTTATTAAAGATTCATATCTTCAATATAATCGAATTGATCCAAATAAAAACTTTGAAAATTTCTTGCTAGGGAAAAGTAATAAACTAGCTTTTGAAGCTGCAAAAAAAGTCTCAGAACAAATAGCTCATTATAATCCTCTATATATTTATGGTGGAGTTGGAATGGGTAAGACACATTTGTTAAACGCAATTGGTCTAAGTTTGAAAGAAAAAAACAAAGTAATGTTTATTTCAGCTGAAAGATTTATGTATCAATTTGTAAAATCGATAAAATCCAATGATATGGTAAAGTTTAAAGAGTATTTTAGAAATACTGACATATTTTTGATTGATGATATTCAATTCATGAATGGAAAAGAAGCTATGCAAGAAGAGTTTTTCCACACATTCAATGTTTTGCTAGAGAAAGGATCACAAATTATTGTTTCTGCAGATAGACCACCAAACAAATTAACTAGAATACAAGAGAGAATTAAATCTAGATTTTCAGGAGGATTAGTGGTTGATATCCAAAATGCTGATTTTGAATTAAGATACAACATAATAAAATCCAAAAATGAAGATCTTGAAATTCATGATCCAAATAATATTAAAATCAGTGATGAGATCATAAAATTTATTAGTACTGAAGTTAATAATAGTATCAGGGAGCTTGTGGGTGCATTTAATAGAATAGTTTCGTTCTCAAGAATTTATGGAAAAACACCTTCAATGTCAGAGGTAAAAGTAATATTGAAAGATTTATTATATTTAAGTGAAAATAAAGTTGATATAGACAATATTCAAACAATAGTCTGTAAATATTTTAAAATAAGTAAAAACGAAATGTTGTCACCAAGAAGGTCAAGATATCTTGTAAGACCAAGACAAACTGCTATTTATTTAGCAAAAATGCTGACATCTAAATCTCTACCAGAGATAGGTCGATTATTTGCTAATAGAGATCACACAACCGTTATTCATTCAGTTAAAACAATAGAAAAATTAAGAAAAGACGATAATGAATTAAATTTAAGCATTGATAACCTAAAGAATAAAATATTATACAAACAAGAAAATGAAATTTAGTGTTAATCAACAGGATTTGCAAAAATCTTTAGGTTATTGTCAGGGTGTAATAGAAAAAAGAAGCACTCTACCTATTCTTTCAAATATTTTGATAGAGGCAACAAATTCAAAGTTAAAAATTACAGCAACAGATTTAGATTTAATATTTGTAAATGAAATTTCAAATATTAAAATTTTTGATGAAGGCAAAACAACTACTTCTTCATCAATCATGTTTGATATTGTAAGAAAAATACCCTCCGGTAGCCAGATAAATTTTGAAAACACCGGAGAAAGTAAATTACAATTAGAGTCAAATAAATCTCTATTCAATTTAAATTCTATTGATGCATCTGAATTTCCAATTACAGATGAAAATTTCAATGAAAATGAATTTGCTATAAATTCAAAAGATTTATTAAAACTTTTAAACAAATGTAAATTTTCAATTTCGAATGATGAAACAAGGCATTATCTTAGTGGTATTTTTTTCCATCAGACGCAAACAGATGATAAGAATTTTTTAACAGCAGCTGCAACAGATAGCCATAGAATGTCTATTTCAAAAGTAAGACTAAAAAATCAAATTGAATTTGAACCAATAATACTGCCAAAAAAAACTATATTTCAATTATGTTCCCTTTTAGAAGATTATGACGGTGAGGTTAAAGTCTCAAATATTAAATCTAAAATTAAATTTGAACTTAATAATAGTATCTTGATATCAAAATTAATCGATGGAAAATTCCCAAATTATATTCAAGTTATCCCTAGAGAAAATCAAAAAAAATTAGAAATTGATTTAAAATCTTTTTTAAACTCTGTTGATAGAGTAGCATCAGTTTCTCTAGATAAAAAAGATGGTGTAAAATTTAACTTGACTAAAGATAATTTAGATTTATCCGTCAATAACACTAATAGTGGTGACGGTAAAGAAAGCCTATCTGTAAAATTTGAGACAGATTTAGATATAAGTTTTAATTCTAGATATTTGCTAGATATAGCATCCCAACTAAATGGTGATAACATTGAAATATATTTGAAAGATACGGGATCTCCAGCTTTAATAAAAGATCCGGCAGATTTTGACAGTATTTATGTTGTAATGCCTATGAAAGGTTAGTTAGCAAGACCAAGCTCGGAATAAATTTCTTTTTGCAATAATCTTACAAATTCTGTTTCTTCGATACCTGTATTAATTGGTTTTAAAATAGAAATAGTAATCGTTTTATTGGGTATCATCTTTCCAGATTTTGGCCACACTCTTCCAGAGTCAATAGCAACAGGTTGACATTTTACATTTAACTCTTTGTAAATTCTCCCAACTCCTTTTTTAAAGGGAATAATTTCGTCTGGTAGAACTCGAGTAGCTTGTGGAAAAATTATTACAGGTCTTTTTGTTTTCTCCATAGCTTCTTTAATTTTTTCAGTAAAATTCAGGTTTTCTTTAGAAACTTTATTTCTATTCACAGAAATAGAATCTATCTTTCTTAGATACCAACCAAATATCGGAATATTTAATAATTCCTTTTTAAGAATAAAAATTGGTGAATTAAATATTGTTTGTAAAAAAAAAGTTTCAAACATCGATTGATGAGAGCATGCAATAAAGTAGTTCTCGTTATTAATTATGTTTTCTTGACCTTTAATTACTATGCTGGTTGAGTAAAAAATTTTTAAACAGAATGAGGACCAGTATCCAAAAAGTTTACCACCAAAAAGAATGATTTTTTTAGGTAACAATAATGATGGAAGAAAAATAATACATATTAAAATTAATCCAGAAAAAAATATACTTTTAAAGAGGATATTTCTCATTATAAGTTTTAGGTTAAATTATATCTGTTATTTTTTGTCTTTTTCTAATAATCTTTACGTTATTTCCTTTAATCAAAATTTCAGCAGGCCTTAATCTAAGATTATAATTAGAAGATAATGAGTAACCATATGCACCTGTATCGCAAATAACCATAATATCTTTTTCTTTTATATTCTGAAATTTCCTTTCAGTTAAAAATTTATCAGTTGTTTCACATACTGGGCCTACAAATTCTAATATTTTCTTTGATTGCGACTTATTTCTTAGGGATGGGACTATCCTGTGTTTTGCATTATATAAAGCTGGTCTTATCAAATCATTCATTGCCGCATCCAATATCACAAATGTTTTTGTCTTATTATGTTTTAAATAAATTACTTTAGTTGCAAGTATACCAACATTCCCAATTATAGATCTCCCAGGTTCAAAAATTATTTTAGAATTATATTTATTTTTAAATTTAATTATTGATTTTTTATATTTTAAATAATTAAGTTTTTTCGTTTTATTCTCATAATTAATCCCCATCCCACCACCTAAATCAATAAACTCAAATTTATAATCTAAACTTCTTAAAAGTTTATCAAGAACATTTAGCATTTTTTCGTAGGGTTTGTGGTTTAAGATTTGACTACCGATATGAACACTTAAGCATTTGATATTTATAAATTTTGATTGTTTCATCAAATTAATAATTTTTACAAAAGTTTTTTTATCTACACCAAATTTATTTTCACTTTTTCCAGTAGAAATTTGTTTTAATGTCTCAGCATCTGTATCTGGATTTAATCTTAAGCCTATATTGACAACTTTATTTAATTTTTTTGCAGCCTCTTCAATCGCCAAAACTTCACTCAAAGATTCAGAATTTATTAATAATATTTTTTGTTTAATTGCATACTCAATTTCATCTTTTGTTTTACCAACCCCAGAAAAAACTATCTTGTTTTTATTAATACCAGCTTTTAGTGATGCATATAATTCACCCTTTGAAACTACATCTGCTCCAAGACCAAGGTTTTTTATTTCTTTTAACAATGAAATATTAGAATTTGATTTTACAGAAAAACAAATTAAAGGTCTAATTTCCTTAAAAGCTTTTTTAAAATTCTCAATATTCTCTCTTAAATTTTTATATGAGTAGCAGTATAGAGGTGTTTTAAATTTTTTTGTTAGACTCTCAATATTTTTTCCTTCAATAAAAAATTTATTTTTTAAATATTTCATAATATTTTTTGAATATTTTTACTTAACTCTGACTTATATTCTGGATCCCCTTTACGCCCACATGCAACTACAAAATACAAACAAAATATAATAATTAAAATTTTTTTACTCATTTTTTGCTTTTTTTATCATTTTCTTAACATTCTCAAAAGATGTTCCACCATAAGATTTCTTTGAATTTATCGAATTTTCCAGGTCTAGTATTTTATAAACATTTAATGTTAGTTTTGGCTCAATTTGATTTATTTCTTTTAATTCTAGTTCGTGAAGTTTTTTATTTTTTTTTTCTGCTAAATTAATTATTTTTGCTGTTTGTATGTATGCCTTTCTAAATGGGTATCCAAGTTCTCTTACAATGTAATCAGATAAATCTGTAGCTGTAGTAAATCCTTTTTCTGCGAGGGATAGCATACTTTTTTTATTTATAATTAAATTTTTTATTATATCATTCAACAATGATAGTGATATTTTTAATTGATCATTTGTTTTAAAAACAATTTCTTTATCATCTTGTAAATCTTTAAAATATGATAACGGTAAGCCTTTTAATATTGAAATCATAGAATTAATATTTCCAATGAATATTCCAGTTTTACCTCTTAAATATTCCAACGGGTCAGGATTCTTTTTTTGTGGCATTATTGAAGAACCAGTTACTAATTTATCGTTTAAAGTTATCATATTGAATGCATCAGAATTCCAAATTATAAGTTCTTCAGCAATTCTAGAGATGTGTAAAGAGCAAGCTAAAGAAGAATATAAAAAGTCTAAGACAAAATCTCTATCAGAGACAGTATCTATAGAATTGTTTGTTGGTTTTTTAAATTTAAGTTTTTTTGTTGTAAAGCTTCTGTCAATTTTAAAAGAAGTACCAGATAAAGCTCCTACACCTAAAGGATTTTCATCTAAAAACTCTAAATTATTCTTAAATTTTTTCTTATCTCTCTTAAACATTTCAACATATGCTAGTAGATAATGGGCCAAAGATAATGGTTGTGCATTTTTTAAATGTGTAAATCCTGGCATAATTGTTCTTATATTTTTTTGTGCAAGATTTAGAATATTTGAATTTGTATTATCTAATAAAATTATTATTTTTTTTGTTGCTTCTTTTAACCATAATTTAAGGTCAGTTATTACCTGATCATTTCTAGATCTAGCAGTATGAACATATCCAGCATCATCACCAATTAGTTCAAATAATCTATTTTCTATATTCATGTGAATATCCTCTAAATCATAATCAAAATTGAATTTTTTTTTTACAATTTCATTTTTAATTCTTTTTAATCCCCAAATTATTTTATTCTTTATTCTAAAATTTATAATTTTCTGTTTGTGAAGCATTTCGACATGAGCAATCGATCCTTCGATATCTTCTTTAAATAGTCTTTTATCTACTGGTAACGAACCACCAACTTTTTTAAATAAAGTTGAGGCATTTTTCTTAATTCTTGTACCCCAAATTGGTTTATTGTTTTTATTTTTACTCATGTTATTCAATTACAAATCTATGAAATTTATATTTATATCCATTAAAATAATATTTCTTTACTTCATATCATTTAGCTCTTCATATTCAATAGAAGCTCCAAATATAAAAAATCTAATAATTTATGAGGAAAAACAAAAAATTAAGTTTTTTGACTTTTTAAATGAGGCTGGAAATAAAGTTAATTTGAAAGATTTTAAATCTGAATTAATTATTTTGAATTTTTGGGCAACATGGTGTGCTCCATGTAGAGAGGAAATGCCATCATTAAACAACCTTCAAAAACTTAAGGGTGAAAAAAAAATAATGATTATACCAATAAATATAGGTGGAGAAAATATTAGTACGTCCAAGAGATTTTTTGATGAACTGCTCATAGAAGAATTACAAGTTTTTGTTGGTGACGGTGCTGGAATTGCAAAAAACTTAAAATTACGGGGACTACCCACAACACTATTTATTGATAAAGATGGTTATGAGTTTGCAAGAATTGTTGGCTCAATAGATTTTAACAGTGATGAATTTTTAAATTGGTTAAATGAATTAAATTAATTTTTATAAAAGTAAGCTAATGCTACAAGCACAATTATAGCAACAAATTGTAGTAAAACTCTAAGCTGCATTAATTTGTTAGATGTTTTTTTGTCTCCGTCCCCTTTAAAAAGAGTTCTAATTCCTAGAATTAAGACTACAGCTACAGCAGCAAGCAAAACAATTGCTGCAATTTTAACAAATATTTCAGAAATCATACTTTGATTTTAGTTTCTTTTTAAAATAAAAAAACATAATTACTTATCTATGACATTTTGCCTTGAATCAACAATTATAAAACCTGAAAACGGGTCTGACATCAAAAATGCAGTAATTTTACTTCATGGATATGGTGGAGATGGAAAAGATATAAGCATGTTAACTCTGAATTGGAAAAGATTTTTAACTAATACAGTATTCTTATGTCCGAACGGACATGAACCATGTAAAATTAATCCAATTGGTTATCAATGGTTTGATTTAGAAACAAATGATAAAAATTATATTTTAAATGAAGTAAAAAAAGGTGAAGATAAATTAAGAAAATACATTGAAGAAGTTAAAGCAGAATATAATTTGGAAAATTCAAAGATATGTTTATCTGGATTTAGTCAGGGGTGCATGATGTCAATAAATTTGGGCTTAACTTCTAAAGATCCCTTTAATTGCATTGTTGGATTTTCTGGAAAGATTATAGATAAAAAGGATCTTAGTTTAAGATTAATTTCTAAAACAAAAACTTTATTAATTCATGGTGAAAAGGATGAAATAGTTCCACCATATAATTTATTGGAAGCAAAAGATTTTTTTACACGCAATAATATTAGTATAGAAACATTAATGATCAAGGACTGCGACCATCATATACCAGTTGAGGCTTCAAGCAATGCATTAAAATTTATCAAAGATAATTTTGATATTTAAAGAGAATTAATTTTTTTGTTACATTGATTAATAATAATATATAATATATTAAATAATTATGACTTTGATGATCAATGAAAACCTTTCACTTGAAAAATGTCCAGCTCTAGTTCTTAATGCAGATTATAGACCATTGAGTTATTATCCTTTGTCATTATGGTCATGGCAAGACGCTATTAAATCTGTATTTTTAGATAGAGTCTCAATTGTAAGTCATTATGATAGAATGATAAGAAGTCCATCATTCTCTATGCAGTTACCTAGTGTTATTGCATTAAAATCTTTTATAAAGCCTCGATCAAATCCAAATTTCACAAGGTTTAATGTTTTCTTAAGGGATAAGTTTAGTTGTCAATATTGTGGGAGTAATGATGAACTAACTTTTGACCATCTTCTTCCAAGATCGAAAGGTGGGAAAACTGATTGGGAAAACGTTGTTACTGCTTGTTCAGACTGTAATGTAAAAAAAGGTGGAAGATTATTAAAAAATTCAGGTATGAAGTTAAATCAATGGCCTTTTCAACCAACAACAGAAGACCTTCATAGAAATGGGAAGAATTTTCCTCCTAATTTTCTACACAGCAGTTGGATGGATTATTTATATTGGGATGTGGAATTAGATCCTAGTTAAATTTTTTCAGAGATATTTATCGCAATTTTTGAGCCAGTTTTTATAATTTTATCCATTACCGAATATAATCCTTTTTTTGTTGCACCGTGCTCATATGCAATATCTTTATGTTCTATTTCATCAGCTCTAAATTTTTTAATTTTTTCTCTGAGTTTTTTCTCATCATCTTGTAATTGATCTATTTGAATTTGGTAATGTTTATCAATTACTTCCTCAACAGAGGCTGTGCACAGCATTGCTGCCTTTTTTCCTAATATTGTTGAGCCGAAACCCAAACCTACTCCCAATAGATCCCATAGTGGTAAAAATTTAGTTGGTTTTATATTTCTTTCTCTGATTTCATTTTCAAAAAAATCGCTATGTTCTTGCTCATGTTCTCTCATTTCTTCTACTAATTTTAATAGTTCAGGATCTTTTTTAAATGTTTTCAGTGCTAAAAGTTGACCTTCATATATTTTAATTGCACCTCTTTCACCTGCGTGATCAACTCTAATAAATTCTTCTAATTTTTTTTTGTTAGTCTTTTTCATATACAAGAGCTCTTAGCGAAAATAATACAATTAGTAAAGATGTTAAAAAATTCAATCCTGATAAAGATATGCCTAATATAGTAAACTCTACATCTTTACAATTTTTAACCATTCCAAGACTCTCGATTATTTTTTCTTTATTCGTGATATCTAGATTTGTGTTTGTACAACCAGCATATTCATTAAAAACGCCATTTTCTATACCAAAATGATATCCTGCAAGAGCAGTGCTCAATGTGAATGTAATTATTAAAGCAATTAATATTCTATCAGATTTAATATAGTTATATCCCAAAAAACAAATGAAGATCGCTACTAAAAAAGGAATTCTTTGATAAATACATAATTTACATGGCAAATACCCCAAAACTTTTTCAATGTAGATCGCAGATAATATAGCAATAATTGAGTATATAAAAATTAATAAATAAATATTTTTTCTTTTTAAAATAAAATTCATTTTAGTTCATAAAGTTTTGTAAAAATTTATAAATTAAAAAAGCAAAAACTATTAATACAATTGAGATAACAATTGAAACTTTAAGCAGCTTTTTCTCAATTATTGTTTTCATAGCTGAACCAAAATTTCCAACCAAGAAAGCTATTATAAAAAATCTAGATCCTCTTGTTAGTAAGGAGACAATTATAAAATAGACAATATTAAATTGAACAAACCCACTAGTTATTGTGAGTAATTTAAATGGGATGGGTGTAAAACCTGCTATAGCCAGCAACGTTGCCCATGCAAAAACCCCTCCATCTGATGAAATTTTATCTTTTAAAAATGAGGTATTATCTACACCGTAAAGCTCAAAAATCTTAATTCCAATTTCATTGAAAAAAACATATCCTATGAAATATCCCAAACATGCGCCTAAGACCGATCCTGTCGTAGCAATAATTGCTATCTTCATCCATCTTTGTCTGTCGGCAATAGTCATTGGAATAATAAGAACATCTGGTGGAATAGGAAATACGAAACTCTCAATAAAAGATATAAACCCTAAAATTTTTTTTGAATTTTTATGTCCTGCAAGTCTAATTGTTTTATTAAATAGTTCCTTAAACATATTTTCTTTTAATATAAATAGTGTTTTAATACTATTATTTATATTCTATGAAACTAAAAGTATATGGGCGAATGGCGGAACTGGTAGACGCGTTGGACTCAAAATCCAATAGTAGCAATACTGTGAGAGTTCGATTCTCTCTTTGCCCACCAAAAAATATATGAACCTAAAGCAAATTAATAATTTGACTGAATTATTTTTTGATCAATTCAATAAACAAATTGATAAAAATAAAATTTTATTATCAACTTTAGGTGATAAAAGAAAAAATTATTCTTGGCAAGAAACCTACGATTTTATTAATTTAGTTTCCAATGAATTAAGAAAATTAATATCAAAAGGTGATAGATGTTTATTAATTTCTGAAAATAGACCAGAATGGTTTATTGCAGACTTGTCTATTATGTTATCAGATGGAATAACTGTTCCAGCTTACACAACTTATGCAGAAAATGACTATAATTATATTATCAATGATTGTACTCCCAGTATAATTTTTGTTTCAAACATTGCACAATTCAATAAATTAAAAAACATTATTAAGGACAAAAAATTTATAAAAAAAATATTTTCCTTTGATAAATTACCAAATATTGAATTTGAGTATATTAATTTAGAAGACTTAATAAAAAAAAATAATAAAAAAGATTTACCAATTCACAAATCTTTAGCCTTAAGAAAAGACCCATCTTGCATAATTTATACCTCGGGTACGCAAGGAAATCCCAAGGGAGTGATTTTAAGTCATGGAGGCATCCTAAATAATTGCGAGGGTGCAATAGATATTCTAAAACCATTATTAACTAATCAACAACCCAGGTTTCTTACTTGGCTTCCACTCTCACATTCATATGAGCATACTGTTCAATTTGTACAAATTACTGTAGCTGCTAGAATTTTTTATGCAGAGAGCATCGATAAATTATTAAAAAATATGGGCGATTGTTCGCCAGAGATTATGACAGCTGTACCAAGATTTTATCAAAATCTTTATCAAAAAATTAATGCAAGTTTTAAAAAAGCTAAAGGATTGAAAAAAAAATTAATATTTAAAATGTTAGAATTAGGTCTAAAAAAAATAAAAAAAGAAAAATTAAATTTATATGAAAAAATACAGGATAGTATTTTAGAGAAATTGGTTAGAAAAAAAATAAAGTCACAATTTGGTGGATCTCTTAAAACATTTGTTTCTGGTGGAGGTGCATTAGATAAAGAAGTTGGATATTTTCTTAATGCTATTGGATTACCAACTTTACAAGGTTATGGCTTAACAGAAACTTCTCCAGTTGTAAGTTGTAATCCAATAGATGATATAAGAATAGATACGGTTGGTCCACCATTTAAGGGAAATGAAGTAAAAATTGCTTCAGATGGTGAGATTTTGGTAAAAGGTGAAAATGTAATGTTGGGTTATTGGAACAATCAAAAAGAAACCGAAAAAGTTTTAATAGATGGCTGGCTTCATACAGGAGATATTGGAGTATTTGAAAATAATTTTTTAAAAATTACTGACAGAAAAAAAGATATTCTCATCACTCCTGGTGGAGATAATATTTCTCCATTAAAAATTGAAAATGAATTAGTAAATTTAGAATTTATTGAGCAATCGATAGTTTATGGAGACAATAAACCATATTTAGTAGCATTATTAGTTTTAAACGATGAATTTATCGATATTAAAAATGAAGAAATTCAAAATGCAATAGATAATTTGAATAATAATCTTTCAAAAATAGAAAATATTAAAAAATTTTTTGTTATCAAAGAAAAATTTTCAATTGAAAATGGAATGTTAACTCCAACATTAAAGTTAAAAAGATATAAAATTATAAATAAATATAAAAATAACTTTGAAAAACTTTATAATTAATAAAAAAAGTAGTTTATTAATCGCTATTTTACTTAGCTTTTTTTAATTATTATTTTTTTTATTTTTTTAAAAAAAAAATTAAAATTTTAAAAAAATTATGTAATTGACATAACTATTCAAAAAAAATAAAAAAAGGTAATTAAACGAATCAAAAAGATTCGTAATTAAAAAAAGGGAGCTAAAGATGGCTAAAAGAAGAAAAAAAGCTGCTAAAAAGAAAACTAAGAAAAAAGCTA
The DNA here is from genome assembly GCA_902521075.1 of uncultured Pelagibacteraceae bacterium. Classification (GTDB taxonomy): domain Bacteria; phylum Pseudomonadota; class Alphaproteobacteria; order Pelagibacterales; family Pelagibacteraceae; genus Pelagibacter. The sequence continues at coordinate 32,398 of CABYQM010000005.1, read as the reverse complement.
AGAAAAAAGCTAAAAAGAAAAAAAGAAGATAGTCTAGTATTCTTTTTATTAAATAACGCTTCTCATGGCGCTTGCGTGGGAAGCGTTTTTTTTATTTAGCTATTTCTTCGGAAACTTCTTCACCCGGTTGCTTCGTTTCAATTTTTTGTATTTGTTTCTCTAGATTTCTCTTAAGAGCTTTATCTAGCTTTTTTTGGGTATCTTCTGCACTCATATTTAAAATTATTTGAAACTCGGAAAGTATTCTTTCGTAAGCTTTTTCGAATAATTGTCTTTCACTATATGATTGATCAACCATTAAATCGTCTCCTTTATTAAGATCTCTAACGACCTCAGCTAAATCATAAATTTTACCAGACGAAATTTTAGCTTCATATTCCTGAGCTCTTCTACTCCACATGCTTCTTTTTATTTTAGGTTTACTTTTTAAAATACTAATACATTTATTAACTTGGTTAATTGTAGCCAAGGGTCTTAAGTGCGATTGTTTATTGACAGGCACCATTCCACTTGCCTTATCTTTTTCAAATTTCAGAATATAAGTTTCTATATCAATTCCTCCTATATTCATTTTTTTAAATTCTGTGATTTGACCAACCCCATGTTTTGGATAAACAACATAATCTTTAATTTTATACTCTTTTTTTTCTGTATCTTGTTTCTTGACTTTTTTGATTTCTGGTTTTTGCTCATTACTTTTAGGTATTCTGAGCAAATTAGAACTCGCTTCAGAATTTGCTTTTTTTTCAGCTTTAATTGGTTTTGACTTAATTATTTTCTTTTGGATGATTGTTTTTTTTTGTTTTTTTTCAATTTTTACTTTTTTCGGTTTAGTAATAGATTTAGTTTTTTTTGGTTTTGGTGATGATTTTAATGATTTTTTTTTGTTAACAGATTTATTTTTTTTAAATGTTTTCTTCAAAGTATTTATCAAACTTATTTTCTTCATCTTTAAATTTTTCGTGATCTGGCAAAGGTTCTTTTGCTTCTGAAATATTTGGCCATATTTCAGAATATTTTTTATTAATCTCTAGCCATTTTTCACTTCCTGTTTCTGTGTCTGAAATAATAGCATCGATTGGGCATTCAGGCTCACAAACGCCACAATCTATACACTCATCAGGTTTAATTACAAGCATATTTTTCCCTTCGTAGAAACAGTCAACAGGACACACATCTACACATGTAGTATGTTTGCATTTTATACATTTATCATTGACTAAATATGTCACTGTTTAAATCTAACTTTTTGTTTGATATCTCCGACAACTTTAGGATCAAGATATAGCAATCCAGACAATCTTCTCATTAAGTTTGTTTCATACATATCTGCTTGCTCATCTGAATAAATTATAGTCCATAAGGCCTCTATAACTATCTTTTTTTCTTCAAAGCTTTTATTTTTTACTTCCCTGGTAAATTCTAAGATTTGGTTTGCATCCTTCTCTTTTGTTTCAGCTTCCTTTAATATTTCATCTAAAGTATCTTCGGCAGCTCCCATTTCTATCAAAGCATTTTTTATTATATTTCTTTCTTTTTCTGTGAAATTTTGATCTATTTTTGCAGAGTGAATTAAAAGAGCGGCAATACTTATTAGAGATAAATGACTTTCATCATTCTCAGTTTCTTTTTTATTTGTAAATAAGCTAAACATTATTTTAAGATTAATTGATTTAATACACTAAATGGATTATTAGAATAGTCTTTTTTGTCTTGCATCTTTGAGCTTTTCTTTTTTGCCGGAAGATACTTTATAAAAAACTCTTTTTCTTTCTCATAAATCCTATAATCCATTTTTTTTAAAAGTTTCTTAAAATTTTCTTTAGAGCAACCAAGCAAGTTTAACATTTCAGGTACAACTTTAACCTCTTTTTTATCATCTTTTTCTGAATTGAATATTAACAAAAATAAACGTTCAAGTATATCTATTCGAATATAAATGTCGTCAAATTTCTCAAATCCACAAAGTAACATAAAATCTTTATTTGCAGATTTCATATCACTTAAAAAATTTAACCCGAATGTTGGTGGTGATAAGTTTAAAAAATTATTATTATAGCTTTTCCATAATAATATTCTTAAAGAAACCGAACTTGGTTTGAATAACTTGAATAAAAAGACATGATATCTTCCAAACTTAACACCTAGTTTTCTTAATTTTTTCCTATCATCTTGATTTATTTTTTTTAGGGATTCAGATATATTTGATCTTTTTATAACACCATTATTTTCATAAAGTCTGTAAGCTAAAGCTCTAAGTTCTGGGTTCTCTTCTTTAATGTTTTTCAACTCAATTAAACTATTTAGTTCAGTTTCAATTTTATTTATTATCCATTTATTTAGGTAGTCGTTTAAATTATTTCTTTCATTATTCTCAATCATTTCATCTATTATCAAATCAATTTTTGGATTAAGATAATCAGATCCAGCTGTAAGTTTTGCTATTGGATCATTTCTCCAATATATCTTAAAGTCATCTTTCAATTCTATAAGTCCAGTATCCATTATTTGTTGTATTCTATTCATTATTTCTGGACCTACATTTTGCCTTGCAGCTTTTTTTAGTGATTTAATATCTGCGTCTAGAGCATCCACTTTTAAATCTAATTGAAGTTTTAGACCTTTTAAAATTCCAATATATTGATCATTAATCAATACCTTTTCTTCATCAATAATTTCAGTTTTTAGTTCAATATCTTGTTTTAATCCTTTGGCTAAGACGCTTGCCCTTTTATCTATAAAAGTTTTGGTTAATTCATTATGAAGTCTATCCGATAATTTATCCTCTAAGTTTTTAGTTCGTTCGACCCAATAATCTTGATTTTCAACCCAATTAGATTTGTTTGCAACATATGACCAAGTTCTCACATTCGATATTCTATTTGAAATTGAGTCTACATTTCCATCCAGCTTATCAAGCATAGAAAGTTGTTTTTTCATGTAATAGTTAGGTATTTTGCTTTCTTCACCTGTTAAAAAATTGAATACTTTATCTACAACTTCCAAGTGGTGACCGTAAGTTTTTTTGACAAAATCAGGTATTTGACAACATTCCCAGAGAATTTTCAAAATACTTGAATTATTTTCTATACTGTTGTTATTTTCTTTTAAAAAATATTTTAAAACTTTTTCATCTTCACATTCTCCCACTCTTCTCAACCAATCTTTATTAGGTTTTTCATCTAAAGATTTTAAAAGAGTTTCTTTATTTTTAAAATCAAGATTAGAATTTCTCCAGAATATATTTTGTATTTCTGGAAAATTATGATTTTCTAAAAGCTCTATTTCTTCTGGATTAATTTCATCACAATCCCCAGTAATTCCAAAACTTCCATCATTTAAATATCTACCAGCTCTTCCTGAAATTTGCCCAATTTCTGAGATTTTTAACCTTCTAATTTTTTTTCCATCAAATTTTTTTATATTAGAGAAATAAACATTATTTAGATCCATATTTATACCCATTCCAATAGCATCAGTAGCAACAAGATAATCAACATCTCCTGATTGATATAAATTTACTTGAGCATTTCTTGTTTTAGGACTGAGAGATCCCATAACAATTGCTGCTCCACCTTTCTGTCTTCTTATGAGTTCTGCAATTGCATATACCTCTTCTGTAGAAAAAGCGATAACAGCACTTTTTCTATCAATTCTTGAAATTTTTTTGTGTCCACCAAATGAGAGTTTTGATAATCTTTGTTTATTTATAAACTCAATATCATCATCAAGTTTTTGAATAATACTTTTTATAGTATTGGAACCCATTAGCATTGTTAATTTCTCACCCCTTAGATTTAATAATCTGTCAGTAAAAATATGACCTCGTTCATGATCTGAACACATTTGAATTTCATCTATCCCCACAAAATCTAAAACTTTGTCTACAGGCATTGACTCCACAGTGCACAAAAAATACTTTGCATTAATTGGTATAATTTTTTCTTCCCCTGTAATAAGAGCTACCTTGGAAGCATCTACTTTTTGTATTATTTTATCGTAAACTTCTCTAGCTAGAAGTCTTAAAGGAAATCCTATCATTCCAGTATCAAAAGAAAGCATTGTCTCTATTGCTAAAAAAGTTTTACCTGTATTTGTAGGACCTAGAACTGCAGTTATCTTATTTTTTGACATATCAACTTTTAGTATGATCTTTTTTTGGCCTACTATATTTTGTTACTCAAAAAGAACAAAAATAGACTAAAACTAGTCCGAATCAGATAGGAAAAAGTTCTCATTTTCAATTTTTATCAACTAAGGTTAGCATAAATTTTACAATATAAATATAAATTTTTAATGCCAAAAAAACTTTGGGAACCGTCAAAAGCACTTATAAAGGATTCCAATTTATTTGCTTACGAGAAATTTATTTCAAAATATTATAAATATAATTTTTCATGTAATTATACAAAGTTGTTAAAATGGAGTGTAAAAAATCCTAAAGATTTTTGGAACTCAATCTGGAAATATTTTGAAGTAATAGGAATAAAAACTAATAAATTCAATCTCACCAAGGATCTTATTAATAGTAAGTTTTTTGTTAATTCAAAATTAAATTTTACAGAAAATCTTCTAGTTAAAAATTCCAATCAAAAAGCTATCACATTTATTAGTGAAAATGGATATAAAGAGCAAAAATCTTGGAGAGAGCTCAATATTGATGTAAAGAAAATAATAACATTTTATAAAAAAATAAATATTTCTGAAAAAGATAGGATAGCAGCATATACTCCAAATCAGATAGAAACAGTAGAGTGTTTCTTAAGTGCTAGTGCTATAGGATCGATTTGGAGTTCATGCTCACCTGACTTTGGTGTACCTGGAGTTATAGAACGTTTTTCCCAAATTAAACCGAAATTACTAATTATTACTGATAAATATTATTATAACGGAAAGGAGATAAATATTATTGAAAGATTGCCTAAAATTTTAAAAAAAATAAAAAGTATAAAATCAGTATTAATTTTAAATTACCCTGGAAAAAAATTAAGAAAATTAAAAAAAATTAAAAACATAAAAATTTATTATTTTAATGAGATTAAAAAACATAAAATAAGCAGAATTAAATTAAAAAAATTTGATTTTGACCACGAATTAGCAATTTTATACTCAAGTGGTACAACAGGTAAACCAAAATGTATTTGTCATAGATCTGGTGGGGTTTTATTACAACATTTGAAAGAACATCAATTGCATTGCAATATTAAACCAAATGATAATGTATTTTACTTTACAACTTGTGGATGGATGATGTGGAATTGGCTTGTTACAGCCTTAGCATCCAAAGCATCAATATTGTTATTTGACGGCTTTCCTATGCATAAATCTACAGATTTATTATTAAAAATTGCAAATAAAGAGAAAGTTACTCTATTTGGTATAAGCGCAAAATATATTGATCAACTTATCAAACATAAAGTAAAAGTAAAAAATAAAATAAAACTTAAGTCCTTAAAAACCATCTGTTCGACAGGGTCTCCGCTTTCAAAAGATGGTTTTGAATTTGTTTATAGAAATATAAAAAAAAATGTTCACTTGGCATCTATTTCTGGAGGAACAGATATTGTCTCATGTTTCGTAAATGGAAATATTTATTCAGGTGTAAACAGTGGTGAAATTCAAAACAATGGTCTTGGCATGGATACAGCAGTATTTTCTGAAAAAGGTAAATCAATTTTGAATAAAAAAGGAGAATTAGTATGCAGAAACTCTTTTCCATCAATGCCTTTAAAATTTTGGAATGATCCTAGAAAAGTTAAATATAAAAAAGCTTATTTTTCAAAATTTAAAAATACTTGGCATCATGGAGATTATGCTGAGAGAAAGAATAATGGGTCTTATATTATTTATGGAAGATCAGATGCAACATTAAACCCAGGCGGTGTTCGACTTGGTACAGCAGAAATATATTCTGTTGTAGAAAAATTTAAAGAAGTAAAAGAGTCTATAGTTGTTGGCCAATCTTGGGAGAATGATGTCAGGATAATACTTTTTGTAGTCTTATCAAAAAATAACAAATTAGATGAAAAATTAATTTCTAAACTAAAAACAACAATTAGATATGAGGCTTCACCTAGGCATGTACCTGCTAAAATAATTGCGGTAAATGATATTCCAAGAACTAAGAATGGTAAAATTGTAGAAGTAGCCGTTAAAAATATTATAGATGGCAATAAAATAAATAATATTGAAGCATTATCAAATCCATCTGCTTTAAATGAATATAAAAATTTTATTGAGTTAAAATCGTAATGATTAAAGATACTATTAAAAGCCTAAGTTTATCAGCAACTCTAAAAATAAACGAAAAATCAAAAGTCATTGAAAATGAAGGAAAAAATATTATTAAGTTTGGATTTGGACAATCGCCATTCCCAGTTCCAATTACTATTGTTGAAGAATTAAAAAAAAATGCTCATCAGAAAAGTTATTTACCGATACAAGGATTAGATAAACTAAGAGACTCAATCGCAAAATATGAGTCAAAAAAGAAAAATTACAATTTTAAATCAGATCAGGTCATTGTAGGTCCTGGAACCAAAGAGTTAATGTTCTTAATGCATTTAGCATTTGAAGGCGAAGTTTTGTTACCGGCTCCAAGTTGGGTATCTTATAAACCGCAATCAATTATAGCTAAAAATAATTATCATTGGATACAAACATCTGCTGAAAACAATTGGTTTCCTAAAGCTCAAGACATAGAAAAAATTATTTTAAAAAAACCAGATAAAAAATATCTTCTATTTCTTAATTCTCCAAATAACCCATCAGGACAAGTATGCAAAAATATAAAAGAAATTTCTTTAGTAATAAAAAAATATAATATTTTAGTTTTATCAGATGAAATTTATTCTGAATTAACATTTGATGAAAATTATATTTCTATTTTCGCACACTGCCCTGATAATGTTATAATAAGTAACGGACTTAGTAAATGGTGTGGTGCTGGAGGATGGAGGCTTGGGTACTTTATAATACCAAAGAAAAAAATTGAACTACTTAAATCTATGAAAGTTTTAGCAAGTGAAACATTTTCTGCAGTAAGTTCACCAATTCAGTTTGCTGCAATATCAGCTTTTAATGCCAATCACGAAGATTATATTTTAAAATCAAAAAAAATTCTTAAAGCTGTTGGAGAGTACGTATATAGAAATTTATCATCTAATAATATTATTATGAACAAACCAATGGGAGGCTTTTATTTATTGCCTGAATTTTTGAACAAAAAATTTAATAGCTCTTCTATTTTATGCGATGAAATTTTAACTAACTTAAATATTGCTTTACTCCCAGGAAGTGATTTTGGATTTGATCAAAAAAGGATGATAGTTCGTTTAAGTTTTACAGACTTTGACGGAGACACATTCATGAAAAATATTAATGAAAAAACAGATATTAATGACAAGTTAATACAATTGTACGCTCCAAAGGTTGTTGAAGGAGTAAATAAATTAAAATCTTGGGTTGAAAAATAATAATCAGTTAAAAAATTGCTTAATTAACAATACTTATATTCAATGAATTTACTAGACACTCGAAGTAATAAATAGTTAGATTCGATTTTAAAACTTTAGAGAGGGTATATGAAAAAAATATTATCAACAATATCAAGCTCTCTGATTATATTTGCTGCTATATTTTCATTTGGATCAATAGCAAAATCAGCAGAGTTTTTTACAATAGGCACTGGAGGACCAACTGGAGTTTATTTTCAGACAGGAAACGCTATTTGTAAAATGTTACACAAATCAGCAATTAGTGCTGAACATGGTAGAAAAAAAGGTATGAAAGATAAAGCTTACAGATGTACCGCTCCTTCAACTGGAGGCTCAAATTATAACATCGGACAAATAAAAGATGGTGAGTTTCAATTTGGTGTAGCACAATCTGACTGGCAATATCATGCTTACAATGGATCAAGCAAATGGGAAGGGAAACAATTCAAAAATTTAAGAGCTGTTTTCTCAGTCCATAATGAGCCATTTCAAATCTGGGCTAGAAAAAAAGCAAAAGTTAAAGATTTTATGGGTCTCAAAGGAAAAGTAGTAAACATTGGAAATCCAGGTTCTGGTCAAAGAGGAACTATGGAAGAATTAATGAAAGCTATGGGAGTTGACAACAGCTTCTTTAAATCAGTTACTGAGCTAACATCTTCAGAGCAAGTAAAAGCTCTATGCGATGGTAAAATTGATGCGTTCGGATATTCAGTAGGTTTTCCAAATGGAGCAATGGAACAAGCAGCAACATGTGCGGCTAAAGCAATGCCAATCAATTTAACAGGAGATGTAATTGATGGAATTATTAGTGGAGCTGATTATTATGCATCTGCAACAATTCCAAAAGGTACTTATACTAAACAGAAAAAAGATGTAACTACATTTGGTGTTAAAGCTACTGTAGTAACAAGTATGGATGTTTCTGAGGATTTAGTTTATCAGGTTACAAAAGCTGTTTTTGAAAATTTTGATGATTTTAGAAAACAACATCCAGCTTTCGCTCCTTTAGAGAAAAAAAATATGATAGCTGATGGTTTATCAGCACCACTTCATCCTGGAGCTGTTAAATATTATAAAGAAGCTGGTTTAATGTAATTAAATCTTTATAAAAAATTTAGGCCCAATATATCTATTGGGCCTTTTTTTTTATATATTAAGCTGAATGTCAGCGGACATAGAAAAAAAAATTGAAAATAAGATTAAAGAAGATCTTTCTCCCACAAGAAATCTAACAGGTTTTCATTTAAAGTTAGTTGCTATTATTGCAATAACTTGGTCCTTGTTTCAGCTTTGGTATGCTTCTCCATTTCCATTTTGGTTAAACTTTGGAATGTTTAAAGGTTTGCCAGCTAGAGCAATTCATCTTGGCTTTGCTCTTTTGCTGGCTTTTTTAATATTTCCATATGCAAGGGGAAAAAAAGTAAATTTTATAGATATATTAATTGCAATAACAGGCGCAGTTTGTTGTTTATATATTTATGTTTTTTATGATCAATTAGTAGATAGGGGTGGAATATTACTTAAAATAAATTTTACCAATGATTTTACTATTCCAGTAGAACTTATACTTGGAATAATTGGAATATTAATTCTTCTTGAAGCCACCCGTAGAGTAATTGGTGTTCCATTAGTTGTTATTGCAGTTTGTTTTTTGTTATTTTCTTATTTTGGACAATATGCACCAGACATAATTTCTCATGGTGGATTATCATTAAAAAGGTTAGTTGGTTTTCAATGGTTTGATCAAGAAGCAATTTTTGGGATCCCAATAGGTGTTTCTGTAGATTTCATATTTCTCTTTGTACTTTTTGGAGCACTTTTAGAAACTGCTGGAGGGGGTAAATATTTTTTAGATTTAGCTTTTGCAATGGTTGGAAAAATGAGAGGTGGTCCTGCTAAGGCAGCCATTCTTGGATCTGGTATGACAGGATTAATTTCTGGATCATCAATTGCTAATACAGTTACAACTGGAACATTTACAATTCCAATTATGAAAAAGACAGGTTTTTCCAAAGAAAAAGCGGGTGCAATTGAAGTATCTTCATCAGTTAATGGTCAAATAATGCCTCCTGTTATGGGAGCAGCAGCCTTTGTGATGGCAAGTTTTATTGGTGTTACATATTTTGAAGTTGTCAAACATGCTTTTTTACCAGCTATAATTTCTTACATTGCACTATTTTATATATCTCACCTTGAAGCACTTAAATTAAATTTGAAAGGTATGGATGAAAACGATATTCCAAAATTGAAAAAAACATTTTTAGAAGGAATACATTTTTTAGTTCCAATATTCGTTCTAATATATCTACTAGTTTATATGAGGCTTACAGCTTCATACTCTATTTTTTTTGCTACAATAACTCTAATTATAGTCAATCTTTTAAATAAAATTTTTAAAGAAAAGAACTTTAAGAATGCTTTAATATATTGGTACAACCAAACTGTTGTTGGTTTCGAAAAGGGTGCCTTGAATATGGTTAGTGTCGGAATAGCAATTGCAACAGCAGGTATTATAGTTGGTGCAGTTGGATCTACAGGTTTGAGTACTAATTTAATAATTGTAATCGAGTCGATTGCAAAAGATAATGTTATTATTCTTTTATTTTTAACTATTATTTTGTGTTTACTATTGGGTATGGGTTTACCAACTACTGCAAACTACGTTGTTGTAGCATCTTTAATGGCAACTGTTCTTGTAGATGTTGGAAATGCATCAGGATTTATTTTTCCTTTAATTGCGGTTCATTTATTCGTATTCTATTTTGGCCTTATGGCAGACGTAACACCTCCAGTTGGCTTAGCATCTTATGCAGCTGCTGCTATTTCTGGTGGAGACCCGTTAAGAACAGGAGCTCAGGCATTTTGGTATAGTCTGAGAACAGGAATACTTCCTATTGTATTTTTATTTAACAGCGAGTTATTATTAATTGGTATTGAAAGTATATGGCATGGTTTAATGGTCATAGCAACCTCATTGATTGGGATTTTAGTATTTACTTCTGCTACTCAGGGATGGTTTATAAACAAACTAAGATGGTATGAGATTATTATTTTTTTAATTGTTTCAATATCATTATTATCTCCAGAATTTATTCTAAATAAATTTTACCCAAAATATAACTATTTAAGCATTGAAGAAATAAACAAAAAACAGTTTGATTATAATAAAGAGATAAGAATTAAAATTACTAGACTTACAGAATATGGCGAAAGATATAAATTATTTGTAATTGAAAAAAATAGTTTTGATGAAAATTTCAGTTTAGATGATTATGGAATGAGCTTAGTTGTAGAAGATAATAAAACCATAATTGATACTTTAAAATGGAATGGAATTGCAAAAAAATCTGGTTTAGATATGGGAGATATTATTAATGAATTTAAAATTGAAAATCAGAATAGACCAAAAAAAGAAATAATTTATCCTATTGCTCTTATTCTGTTATCAATCTTTGGTTATTTAAATATAAGAAGAAGAATTTAGCTTAGACCTGCATGGGGTAACTTACGTTGAAGTATTTTCCAAATACCTGTAGCAGATGCAATTATTTTACCTTTACATTCTAAATAGCACTCTAAAAAAACCATGCTTTTTGTTTTTTTTTTAATTTTTACATATCCAAAAATTTCATCACCAATAGTTGAAGGTCCGATAAAGTTAATATTAAGTGTTATAGTTACACATGGCTGATTACCCGAAATTCTATGGGCTCCAGATCCACACCCGGTATCTATGATCGATGCTATATACCCGCCATGAGTTATACCAGCTCTGTTAAGATGGTTTTTTTTTATTTTAGTTTTAAATTCATATTTAGTTTTTGAGATATCTCTTAGTAGCAAACCACCATTGTGTCTCATGAAACCTTTTTTAACGCTAATTTGTTTAAATTTTTTCATTAAATTATTAAAGTTATTAAAAATAATATTATTAACACTATTACAAAAAAATAAATTACAGATTTTTGCAAAGATATTTTCATTTTTCCTTCTTTTTGGTGCGCCTGCTAGGAGTCGAACCCAGAACCTCCTGGTCCGTAGCCAAGCGCTCTATCCAATTGAGCTACAGGCGCTAAATTTAATCCATTCTTTTAACATTTATTATTAATTTTACTAAATTTTAATAATGGTCAAAAATATACATCTATTAAAAGTAAATAATATATATATATACAAATAGCTAAATGAGTGAAAAATTACTAGTTCCAGATATTGGAGATTTTGAAGAGGTAGAAATCATAGAAATTCTTGTAAAAGAAGGAGATAAAATCTCTAAAAATGACCCTGTAATAACTTTAGAAAGTGATAAATCAAGTGTTGAAGTACCATCTACTTTTGAGGGTGTTGTAGATACTATTAATATAAAAATTGGTGATAAAGTTTCTAAAGGAGATTTGATACTAACATTATCCTCTGAGAATGGAACTCAGCAAAAACAAGAATCTATTGAAAAGATACCACCCGCAACAGAAAAAATAATTGCGGAAGCAGAAGATTCTAATGGATATAATAATTCTGATTTAGATACTAGTGCACATAAAGAGATCAAAGTAGAAAATACACAAGCAGAAGAAAATAATGAAAGATTAGAAATAGTCGAAAGTAACAATGATATTGATCCTCAAGAGACAAAAGAATGGTTAGAATCTTTGTCTGCTGTAGTACATTCTGAAGGACCTGAGAGAGCTCATTTTTTAATTAAACAATTAATTGATCAGGCATATAAAGAGGGATCAAATATACCCTACACACAAAATACACCATACATAAACACTATACCAGCAGATGAAGAGATAAAATCTCCAGGCGATCAAAATATCGAAAGAAAAATCAGAGCATTAATTCGATGGAATTCAGCAGTGATGGTTGTCAGAGCCAACATGAGAGATCCTTCGTTAGGAGGTCACATTGGGACATTTGCTTCAGCAGCAACTCTTTATGATATAGGAATGAATCATTTTTGGAGAGCTAAAAGCAATAAATTTGGTGGAGATTTAATTTATTTCCAAGGACATTCAGCGCCAGGTATTTACGCTAGAGCTTTTTTGGAGGGAAGACTTGACGAAAAGCAATTAGATAGATTCAGACAGGAAGTTTACCCTGGAGGTTTATCATCTTATCCCCATCCATGGCTGATGCCTAAGTTTTGGCAGTTTCCAACTGTTTCTATGGGTCTTGGACCAATGATGGCAACCTATCAGGCAAGATTTATGAAATATCTTATTAATAGAAAATTAATAAAAGATGAGAATAGAAAAGTTTGGTCTTTCTTAGGAGATGGTGAAATAGACGAGCCAGAAGCTCTAGGATCTATTGGTTTAGCAGCAAGAGAAAAGTTAGATAACTTGATTTATGTTGTGAACTGTAACCTACAAAGATTAGATGGTCCAGTAAGAGGTAATGGTAAAATTATTCAAGAATTAGAGGGAATTTTTAGAGGAGCTGGCTGGAATGTAATAAAAGTCATTTGGGGGTCATATTGGGATCCTTTACTTGCAAATGATAAATCTGGTTTACTTGTAAAAAGAATGAACGAAGCAGTCGATGGAGAATACCAAGCCTTTAAAGCAAAAGGTGGTTTATACGTTAGAGATAACTTTTTTGGGAAATACCCTGAACTTAAAAATCTAGTTGCAAGTTATACGGATAGCGATATTTGGAAATTAAATAGAGGTGGTCACGACCCGCATAAAGTTTATGCTGCTTATCATAAAGCTATTAATACAAAAGACAGACCAACAGTCATATTAGCTAAAACAATTAAAGGATATGGTATGGGAAAATCTGGTGAAAGTATAAATACAACCCACCAACAAAAAAAATTAGGTGTAGACGATTTACTATATTACAGAGATAGATTTGATGTTCCATTAACAGATAAACAAGTCAAAAATATAGAATACTTTAGACCTGATGAAAATTCAGAGGAAATAAAATACTTAAAAAAAAGAAGATTAGCTTTAGGAGGATATATTCCCGAGAGATCATCTTTTTCGAAACCAATCAAAACACCAAGTAATGATATTTTTGACTTTATGAAAAAGTCAACTGGTGAAAAAGAAATGTCAACTACTATGGCACTTGTTAGGATGTTGACTAATTTGCTAAGAGATAAAAATGTTGCTCCAAGACTTGTCCCAATAATCCCTGATGAAGCAAGAACATTTGGTATGGAAGGTTTTTTCCAAAAAATAGGTATATATGCGCATGAAGGTCAAAAATATGAGCCAGAGGACTCAGCTCAATTAAGTTCTTACAAGGAAGAGAAAAGTGGTCAAGTTTTAGAGGAAGGAATAAATGAGGCTGGATCCATGGCATCATGGATAGCTGCAGGAACATCGTATTCAAACCACGATATTGAAATGATACCAATTTATCTTTTTTACTCTATGTTTGGTTTTCAAAGAACTGGAGATTTTGCTTGGGCGGCTGGAGATAGTCAAACAAGAGGATTTCTAATTGGAGCTACAGCTGGAAGAACAACTTTAGCTGGAGAAGGTCTTCAACACCAAGATGGTCACAGTCATTTGTTAGCATCAACAATTCCAAATTGTGTTTCTTATGATCCAACCTTTCATTATGAATTAGCTACAATTTTTAAAGAAGGTTTAAAAAGAATGCATGAAAAACATGAAAATATTTTTTACTACATTACAACAATGAATGAAAATTATTCTCATCCAGAGATGCCCAAAGATTGTGAAGAAGGCATATTAAAAGGGATGTATAAAATAAAAGATTTCAGTAAGAATAAAAAGAATAAGATTCAATTGTTGGGTTCAGGAACAATTTTAAGAGAGATGATGGATGCAGCAGAAATTTTACAAAATGAATATCAAGTAGATAGTGAAGTGTGGAGTGTTACCAGCTTTAATGAATTAAGAAGAGATGGACTTGAAACAGAAAGGTATAATTTGCTTAATCCAGGAGGAGAAAAAAAAATCTCTTACGTTGAAAAATGCCTTGGAAAAACCGAAGGTCCTATTCTAGCAGCTTCAGATTACATGAGAATGAATTCTGACCAAATTAGACCTTATATAAATAAAAGTTTTTATTCATTGGGTACAGATGGATTTGGTAGAAGTGATACAAGAAAAAATCTAAGAAAATTTTTTGAAGTCGATAAAGAGCATATAGTTGCATATGGCTTAAGTATTTTATCTAATGAACAATTAATTGCTTCTAAACATGCGGTAGATGCAATTAAAAAATATAAAATTGATAAAGATAAGCCTATGCCCACAAAATTATAATGAGTGAGAAAGAAGTATTAGTTCCTAACATTGGTGATTTTAAAGATGTTGAAGTAATTGAGGTATTAATAGAGGCAGGATCAAATATTAATAAAGATGATCCGATAATTACAATAGAAAGCGATAAATCAAGTGTTGAGATCCCAAGCCCATACTCAGGTAGTGTAAAAAAAGTTAATTTAAAAGTTGGTGATAAGGTTTCAGAGGGCTCCTCAATATTAATAATTGGTTCTGAAGAACAAAAACCAGATGTTCAAATCGAAGAAGAGATGAAAGAAGTTAAAAAAGAAACTATTATACAAAAACCTCATGAAACAGTAACTTCAAAACCAAAAGAAATATTACAAAATAATAGAGTTAGTGTATTCAAATCAAGCAAAGCGCTTGCTAGCCCAAAAACTAGAAAATTTGCAAGAGAACTTGGTGTTGATATTAATAATGTTATTGGATCACAAAGATCAGGAAGAATTATAGAAGAGGATATAAAAAAATTCGTATCTTCTAATTTTAATAAACCTCAGGAAGAAAAGAAGCCTCCATCTATAAAGCCCTCAGAATATGATCACGCTGATTTTGGAGATGTAGAAATTCAAGATATACCAAGAATTAAAAGAATTGCTGCTCCACATTTATCAAATTCTTGGCAAACAATACCGCATGTTACTAGTTGTGATGAAGCAGATATTACTGAGTTAGAAGAATTTAGACAAAATTTGACTGATACTTTTACTGGAGAAAAAAAGAAAATTACTCCATTGGCATTTATTATAAAGGCAGTTGTGGAAGCTTTGAAAGTTTTTCCAAGATTTAATAGTTCTATTGACAATATTGAAAATGGAAAAATTACATTAAAAAAATACTTCCATGTAGGAATTGCAGTTGATACTCCCAATGGTTTAATGGTGCCAAAAATAAGAAATGCTAATCAAAAGAATATAGATCAAATAAGCAAGGATCTTAAAAAAGTTAGTGATGATTGCCGAAATTTGAAGATAGATAAAAAAGAGTTTTATGGAGGATCCATAACTATAACAAGCCTAGGTGGTATTGGAGGAACTTATTTTACTCCTATAATAAATTATCCTGAGGTTGCTATTTTAGGAATTGGAAGGACTTATATTAAACCTGTTTATATTGATGGACAATTTAAACCTAGAACAATGTTGCCTTTATCTCTCTCTTACGATCATAGAATTATTGACGGTGCTGAGGGTTCAAGATTTAATAATGAATTAAAAAATAACCTTGGTAAAAATTTTGCCTATAAATTAGCTAAGCAATGATTAAAAATTTTAAACTTTTAAATAATAAAACTGTATTTTACTTTAATGACAATAAGTTTGAAACATTTCCTAATATTTGGTTAAGAGATCATATTAAAAATAAAGAAAACTGGGATTTTAAAACCAATCAAAGAATAACTTATACCGCAAATTTAGACATTAATATCAAAGTTAAAAAAGCAAAATTATTAAAAAAAGGGAAATTCATTGAAATATTATGGTCTGATGAAAATAAACCAACCAAATATTCATATGAATTTTTAAAAAAAAATTCTTTAAAAAAAGAAGAAACTAAAAGTGATACTCAATTTTGGAAAGATAAAGACATAAAAAATCAAATTTTCATCAACTATAAGCAATTACAAACTAAAGTTGGATTTAAAAATTTATTAAAAAAAATTCACATATATGGTTTTGCAGTCGTAAGAAATTGTTCAAAGAATTTAAACTCTGTTGAATATATAGCTAAAAAAATAGGTTATGTCAGAAATTCAATTTTTGGAGGATTGTGGACTTTTGAATCAAATAATAAAAAAGCAGACAGTGCATATTCAAACCAAGAACTTAGACCACATACAGATTCTACATATAGTAATGATGCTCCGGGTTTACAATTACTACTTTGTTGTAAGTATGAAGCTAAGGGGGGAGACTCTATAATGGTAGATGGATTTAAATTGGCACATGAAATTAAACAAAGATATAAAAATCATTTCAAAACTTTATCAACTACAAAAGTTAAAGGTTCATATATCGGAGATGGTGTTCGACTTGAAGCAAAAAGACCAATAATAAAATTAAATGAAAAAAATAATTTTGATCAAATTAGTTTTAATAATTACGATAGAGCACCTTTTAGAGAAACTAATCAGAAAACAATTAATTTTTATAAAGCAATTAAAGTATTTGATACGATGGCAAACCAAAAACAATATCAGTGGAGGCATATTTTAAAACCTGGTGAATTACTAATTTTTAATAATTGGAGAGTAATGCATGGTAGAGGTGCATTTTCAGGTATAAGAAAAATGGCTGGTTGCTATATCAATAAAGAAGATTTTGATAGCTGTTGTAGAATGAATAATATTATCTAAATTTAAGTAAATTAATGTCCAAAACTTCATCGCTTATATGCGCTTTGATAACAACATTTATCTGGGGAACTGCTTTCATTGCTCAAGACACAGGCATGGACAATATTGGTCCATTAACATTCAATGCATCTAGATTTTTTGTTGGTTTTCTTACAGTCCTGCCAATTGCTTTAATTTTAGAGAGAAAAAAAATTAATTATGAAATCAATTCAAATAAAAAATTATTTTTAAAATATTTATTTTTGATGGGTATATCATTATTTTTAGGTACCTATTTGCAGCAAGCCGCACTACAGTACACGAATATAGCAAATGCAGCTTTTTTTACAGTTTTTTACGTTCCACTAGTTCCAATTTTATTATTTTTTATTTATTCCATTAAAGTCCATTGGAGTCTTTGGCCTTCAATAGGTTTATGTATAATAGGTGTTTACCTATTAAGTGATTTTTCAAACTCAGAAATTATGATAGGTGATGCTTTAGTTATTCTATGCTCACTATTTTGGGCTTTACATATAATTTTCGCTGGAAAATTTATGGAGAAATTTAATATACCAATTTTTTATGCAGCATTACAAGCAGCTCTTGTTTTCGGTTTATCTCTTATATTTGCTTTTATTTTAGAGGAAGTAGTTATTACAAAAATTTTAACTGAGTATAGTTCAATATTATATGCAGGCGTCTTATCTGGAGGAATTGCTTTTACTTTACAAATGTTTGCACAAAAAAATATTGAAGAAGCTCCAGCAGCAATAATTTACTCTCTTGAGGGTGTCTTTGCAACAATTGCTGGATGGATTATTTTAAGTCAAGTTCTTAACATAAATAATATTGTAGGATGTGTATTAATTCTTATTGCTGTAATATTTTCTCAAATTGCTCCAACATCTAAAAAATCATAAGTAAATAATTGAAAAAAGAATAATACTTAAAACTATTCTATAAATAACAAAAAAACTCAAACTAAACATTTTAACATAAATAAGAAAATATTTAATTGTAAAATAAGAAAATAAAAATGAAGCTGAAGTAGAAAAAATAAATATAGCATCAAAATTTATTTGATCATCAATAACATCTTTAAATCCCAATACACTTGCACCTGCTAAAGCTGGAATAGATAAATAAAAAGCTATCTTTGATGATTCAACTCTGTCAAATTTTAAAAATCTTGAAGCTGTAATTACTATACCTGATCTACTGACTCCTGGAATAATAGCTAAAATCTGAAATAACCCTATTATAATAATACTTTTAATATTTAATTCTGAAGCAATTTTATTTTTCAATTCAAACTTATCTGAAAAGTATAATAAAATTCCAAAAATCAAAGTTGTCCAAGCGACAACTTTTAAGTTTCTAAATTGATCAATTAAATTTGTGGAGTAAAAAATATAACCAACAATAACTAACGGTATAGACCCAAGAATTATTAGTAGAAATATATTTTTATTATTAATGATATTTATTAACTCTTTTCTAAAAAATAAAATAATTGCTAACAAAGAACCTAAATGCAGACTAATATCTAATTGTAGGTTGCTAACATTGAAGTCACTCAATCTTGATATAATTAAAAGATGTGCAGACGAGCTAACTGGAATAAACTCAGATATTCCTTGAATAATTGATAAAAATAGCGTCTCTACATATTTTGAAATCATTAGATCCAATACTTCATAATGAAATTGTAACCAAATTAAAGCAATTACATATTTGCATATCATCTATGCATAATAAGAAAAAACCTATGATTTACTTAAGTTTTGTGAAATATTAGTCAATATTTATGACCTTGTAATTGTTTATTAATAAATTTTTATCGTATATACAGCGTCCACCATGTCAGAAAAAATGCTTAAGTTTGTTGATATAGGTCAACAAAATCCACCTAAAAGAGACATATCAAACCGAAAAGAGGATTTTGATGAAATATATCAAGAATTTCTAAAAGATAGAGCTGCTCAGCAGTCAAGCAGATGTTCCCAATGTGGAGTACCATTTTGCCAAGTTCATTGTCCATTGAGTAACAACATACCAGATTGGCTTAAACTAACTGCTGAGGGAAGATATGAGGAAGCTTATCAATTATCACAAAGCACAAACAACATGCCAGAAGTTTGTGGAAGAATTTGCCCCCAGGATAGGCTGTGTGAAGGAAATTGTGTAATAGAGCAATCGGGTCATGGAACAGTAACTATTGGATCAATAGAAAAATATATCACAGAAAAAGCTTGGGAAAATGGTTGGGTTAAACCGATTGAGATAAATAGTGAAAAAAATGAGAGTGTAGGAATTATAGGTTCGGGTCCTGCCGGACTTGCTTGTGGAGAACAACTCAGAAAAAAAGGATACAAGGTAACTATATATGATCGTTATGACAGAGCTGGAGGGCTACTAATATATGGTATCCCAGGATTTAAATTAGAAAAGCATGTTGTTCAAAGAAGAATAAAACTTTTGGAAGAAAGCGGAATTAAATTTGTTTTAAACTTTGAAGTTGGAAAAGATTCTAGCTTGACGGAGTTAAGAGAAAAACATGATGCAATTTTAATAGCTACAGGAGTTTATAAAGCTAGAGAAGTTAATCTACCTGGTAATGATTTGAGTAATATTTTCCCTGCCATGGAATTTTTGACAGCATCAAATAAAAAAGGACTAGGTGATAAAGTTGAGTTATTTGATAACGGAACTTTAAATGCTGAGGGCAAAGATGTTGTAGTAATTGGAGGTGGAGATACAGCAATGGACTGCTTAAGGACTTCAGTGAGACAGAATGCTAAATCTGTAAAATGTTTATATAGAAGAGATAGAGAAAATATGCCAGGATCAGCAAGAGAAGTTGGCAATGCAGAAGAAGAAGGTGTTGAATTCATATGGTTAACAAGCCCTAAAGAGTTTAAGGGAACAAATAAAATTGAAAGTGTAGTTGTTAATAAAATGAAATTGGGTGAGCCAGATGATAGCGGTAGAAGAAAACCAGTTATTGAAGAAAATTCAGATTTTGAAATTAAAGCTGATCTTGTAATCAAAGCACTTGGATTTGATCCAGAAGATCTTCCAAAATTATTTAATGAAGAAAAATTACTAGTATCAAGATGGGGAACAATAAAAGCGGATTTTGATACAATGGAAACTAGTATAGAGGGAGTTTTTGCAGCTGGAGACATAGTTCGTGGAGCATCTTTAGTGGTTTGGGGTATCAAAGATGGAAGAGATGCCGCAACTTCAATTGATAATTATTTACAAAGTAAACAAAATCTTAGAGTTGCTTAATGAAGTTAAGAAATAAAAATTTAAAAATTTTAAAAAGTAATCATGTTTACTCGGAAGAAATGGAACATGATGCATGTGGTGTAGGCTTAGTAGCATCTACCGAAGGTCTAAAATCAAGAAAAGTCGTAGAATATGGAATCGATGCCTTAAAAGCTGTTTGGCATAGGGGTGCAATCGATGCAGACGGAAAAACAGGAGATGGTGCTGGAATTCATATTGAAATTCCTAAAGATTTCTTTGAGGAAAAAATTGAAGTCACTGGTCATAAACATGATAATTCTGAACTATGTGTGGGTATGATTTTCTTACCAAGAAATGATTATAGCGCTCAAGAGCAATGTAGAACTATTGTTGAAAGTGAACTAACAAAGAGAAATTTTAGTATCTACGGCTGGAGACAAGTTCCTGTTGATCCCTCTGTCTTAGGAGAAAAAGCTGAACAAACAAGACCTGAAATTACTCAAGTATTGTTCACATACAATGACAAAAAAGTTGTCAATAAATCTCTGGAACAAAAATTGTATGAAACTAGAAGAGTAATTGAAAAAGAAGCTCTCAATAATCAATTAAATAATTTTTATATATGTTCATTTAGTTCTAAATCTATAATTTATAAAGGAATGTTTTTAGCAGAAGCTTTGTCAGATTTTTATACTGACTTAAAAGATGAAAGATTTATATCTAGGTATGCAATATTTCACCAAAGATTTTCAACCAATACTGCGCCTAGTTGGGACTTAGCTCAACCGTTTAGATCTATAGCGCATAATGGTGAAATAAATACCCTTAAAGGAAATGTTAATTGGATGAGGGTTCACGAAGAAGAAATGTTTAGTCCAGTTTTCGAAGATATAGAGAATCTTAAGCCTGTAATACCAGCTGGAAATTCTGACTCTGCATCATTAGATAATGTTTTTGAGTTATTAAATATTTCTGGACAGCCTGCTCCTCTAGCAAAATTAATGTTAATACCAGACGCTTGGTCAAAAAAAAATAAGGTATTAAAAAAAGATCATCAACAACTATTCAATTTTTTAAATAGTACCATGGAGCCTTGGGATGGGCCAGCTGCTATAGCTGCAACAGATAATGAATGGGTAATTGTTGCAACTGACAGAAATGGATTAAGACCACTTAGATATACAGTGACAAGAGACAAACTTCTTTTTGCAGGAAGTGAAACAGGAATGATAGATTTAAATGAGAAAAAAATTGTATCTAAAGGAAGATTAGGACCTGGAGAAATATTAGGAGTAAGAATAGAAAAAGGCAAAGTATATTCAAACGATGAAATAAAAAACTACCTTTCAAAAGAATATAAGCATTACAACAATCAGATTATTGATCTTGATAAAAAATTAGAGGCAGAAACTGAAAAAGTAGAGCTAGAAGGCCAAAGTTTGAGGAATTTTCAACATTGTTTTGGATATAGCATAGAAGATTTAGAATTAATTCTTCATCCAATGGCAGAAGATGCTAAAGAAGCAACAGGCTCAATGGGTGATGACACCCCTTTAGCAGTTTTATCTGACAAATATAGACCACTATATCATTACTTTAGACAAAACTTTAGTCAGGTTACAAATCCACCTATTGATTCTCTTAGAGAAAATAAAGTTATGAGTTTAAAGACAAGATTTGGAAACCTTGGTAATATTTTAGATTTTAGTAAATTAACTAAAGACAATATTTATGTCTTAAATAGTCCGATATTATCAAATGCACAATTTGAAAAATTTTTGAAATTCTTTGGAAATAATAATAAAGTTTTAGATTGTACATTTAGCAAGGATGATGATTTAGAGACATCAATAAATTTACTCAAAGTTAAATCTGAACAAGCTGTTAGAGAAGGAATTAAACAGATAATATTATCAGATAAAAATATTTCAGAAAATAGAATGCCAATGCCAATGCTTTTATGTATAGGGGCAATAAATACACACTTAGTTAAATTAGGTTTAAGAGGTTATGTTTCTATTAATGTTCAAACTGGAGATGCTTTAGATACTCACTCTTTTGCAACATTAATTGGTGTTGGTGCTACTACAGTGAACCCTTATTTAGCTTTTGATAGCTTACATCAAAGACATTCTAAGAAATTATTTGGAAATTTCACTTTTGATGAATGTGTTTCAAGATACATTAAATCAGTCAATCTCGGTCTTCTTAAAATAATGTCTAAAATGGGAATTTCTGTTTTAAGTTCTTACAGAGGCGGATGTAATTTTGAAACTGTGGGACTAAGCAGAACAATTGTGAAAGATTACTTTCCTGGAATGTTATCAAAGATTTCTGGAATTGGTTTAAAAGGAATAGAAAAGAAAATTAGAACTATACACGAAGAAGCATTTTTCAATAATTCAAATATTTTACCAATTGGAGGTATTTACAGATATAGAAAAAATGGTGAAACACATCAGTATCAAGGCAGACTAATTCATTTACTGCAAACTGCGGTTGGGCAAGGATCTTATGAAATATATAAAAAATACACAAAAGGTATTTACAATCTAAATCCAATAAGTTTAAGAGATTTAGTTGATTTTAAATCTAAAAATCCTATCGATATATCTAATGTTGAGCCTGCATCTAATATATTAAAAAGATTTGGAAGTGGAAGTATGTCCCATGGAGCTTTATCTAAAGAAGCACATGAAACTCTTGCTGTTGGTATGAACAGAATTAAAGGCGCATCTTGTAGTGGTGAAGGTGGAGAAGATGAAAAAAGATTTAAGATTATGGAGAATGGAGATAGTGCAAATTCAAGGGTTAAACAAATTGCATCAGCTAGATTTGGAGTAACAATTAATTACTTGAATAATTGTAATGAGATTGAAATCAAAATTGCACAGGGTGCTAAACCAGGTGAAGGTGGACAATTACCAGGTTTTAAAGTTACAGATGAAATTGCGAGATTGAGACACTCAACGCCAGGAGTTACTTTAATATCACCTCCACCACATCATGATATTTACTCAATAGAAGATCTAGCTCAATTAATTTATGATTTAAAACAAATAAATCCTAAGGCAAGGGTTGGAGTTAAATTAGTTGCTTCATCAGGAATTGGAACGATAGCTGCTGGAGTTGCAAAAGCTAAAGCAGACATAATTTTAATCTCAGGGCACTCAGGAGGTACAGGAGCCACTCCACAGACAAGTGTTAAATATGTTGGAGTTCCTTGGGAGATGGGATTAACAGAAGCAAATCAGGTATTGACTTTAAATAACTTGAGACATCAAGTGACACTTAGAACTGATGGTGGAATAAAAACAGGAAGAGATGTTGTAATTGCAGCTATGATGGGAGCAGAAGAATTTGGCGTAGCAACAACTGCTTTAGTCGCAATGGGATGTATAATGGTCAGACAATGTCATTCAAATACATGTCCAGTGGGTGTTTGCACACAAGATGATAAATTAAGAGAGAAATTTACAGGAACTCCTGAAAAAGTAGTAAACCTTTTTACATTTATAGCAGAGGAAGTAAGAGAAATACTTGCTGATCTTGGTTTCAAATCTTTAAATGAAGTAATTGGAAGAACTGACTTACTAAGGCAAGTAAGCAAAGGATCACCAAACTTGGATGATCTAGACTTAAATCCTCTTTTTGTTCAGGCAGATCCTGGAAAAAATAAAAGATATTGTGAGAAACCTGAGATTAATTCTGTTCCAGATACTTTAGATCAAAAATTATGGCCAGAAATAGAGGACAAAATAGATAAAAAAGAAAAAATAAATCAAGAATTTGAAATTCAAAATACTGATAGAGCAGTTGGTACTAGAATTTCTTATCATTTGTACAAAAAATTTGGAAATAACAATCTTGATGAAAATTCGATCGAATTAAATTTTAAAGGTTCAGCAGGCCAATCCTTTGGTGCTTTTGCTATTAAAGGATTAAAACTAATTTTAAAAGGGGATGCAAATGATTATGTTGCTAAAGGATTATCAGGTGGAACTATTGTGATTAAATTACAAGATGAAAGCAACCTTGTTTCAAATGAAAATACTATTATTGGAAATACTGTTTTATATGGAGCTACTTCAGGAAAATTATTAGCTGCAGGACAAGCAGGAGAGAGATTTGCTGTTAGAAATTCAGGTGCAACTGCAGTAATAGAAGGTTGTGATTCAAATGGTTGTGAATACATGACAGGCGGAAACATTATTATATTAGGAGATATTGGCGATAATTTTGGAGCTGGTATGACAGGAGGTATGGCATTTATTTATGACCCTGAAAATCAATTTGATAAAAAAGTAAATCCTGAAAGTGTAGTTTGGCAAACTCCAGAAACTAAATTTTGGATTGAGCACCTAAGGAAATTAATTCAAGAGCATGTGACAGAAACAAATTCAACAATCTCGAAAACAATTGTTGACAATTTTGAAAATGAAATAAATAATTTCGTCCAAGTTTGTCCAAAAGAAATGTTAGATAAGTTAGAAAATCCTATATCAAATAAAAAATTAGTCGGTCAAGCTAGTTAGTATTTTTAATAATATTATCTAACTCTTTACAAATAATATTTAGATTTTTATTTGACGAGAGACTATGGTCACCCTTCTTAATTATATTTAATTTTTTTTTTGCTTTGCTGAAGATTTTTAAAACTTCTCTTGAGTATTTAATTGGAACAACTTCGTCTTTTTGACCATGGACCATAGTAACAGGTATTTTCATTGGAATTTTAACATTCAAAACTTTATTTTGTTTTTTTCTTCCATCTTTAATTAATTGATTAGTTATGAGATACTCATAACCACCATTTTTAATTTTGCTAATACCTTTTTTGATAATTTCACTCTTTGTCTTTTTTGAAAATTTTTTCCACATTATTCTTGTTAAAAATTCTGGAGCAGAGCCAATTCCCATAAAGCCTTTAATCTGTTTCTTAAGTGATTTAAATAATAATAAAGAAATCCAAGCACCCATACTAGAACCTATTAAAATTATATCATTTTTTTTAACTATATTCTTAATAGTCTGTTTTGCATCATTTGCCCAAGTGGAAATATTCCCTTTTGTAAATTCACCTGAAGATTTCCCGTATCCAGAATATTCTAGTGCCAAAAAACCCAATTTATTTTTTTTAGCATAGTTTAAAAATCTTTTAGGTTTATCTCCTTCTATATCGGATGCAAAACCTGGTAAAAATATAATATAAAGATTTTTCTTATAATAATTGCTTATATATCTTAGTTTTTTTGTTTTAGAAATTTTTAGAAATTTAAATTTTTTCATATAAAGTATTAAAATTGATTTGAAATATTATAACTCTACCATATGCATCCAAAATTGAAAGTTCTGCAAGTTATACCAAAACTTGGATACGGTGGCGCAGAAACAGGTTGTTATGATATCGCACACTATCTACATGAAAATGATTGTAAATCTTTTTTAATTTGCAACGGTGGTGAATTAACAAAGTTTATAGATAAAAAAAAAGTTAAATATATAAGGTTACCTGTTAATTCCAAAAACCCCATTTTGGTTTTTTTTAATTCAATAATTATTTCATTAATAATTTTATTTTATGGAATTAATATTGTCCACGCGAGAAGTAGAGCACCTGCATGGTCTTGTTTGCTAGCTACCAAAATCACACGGCGTAAATTTGTAACCACATTTCATGGAACATATAATTTTAAAAGTAAATTAAAAAAATTATATAACTCTGTAATGTTGAGATCAGATTTAATTATTGCTGGGTCTAATTTTATATTTTCACATATTAAAGAAAACTACTCTGAATACCTTAATGATAAAAAAAAATTCTTGGTGATATTTAGAGGCATTAATACTGACTATTTTGATCCATCAACTACTATAGAAACAGAGGAAGATGAATTATTTAAATCATGGGCACTTAAAATTGAGAGAAAAACTGTTCTATTACCTGGAAGATTAACAGAATGGAAAGGCCAAGAAATGTTTTTAGATGCTATTAATAAAGTAAATATTAATTTAGGACACGAGGTATTTAATGTAATTATTCTTGGGAGCGATCAAGGAAGAGAACTTTACAAAAAGAAACTTATTAGGTTAGTTGAACAGTATAGATTAACTAACCAAGTAAAATTTATAGATCATTGTAAAAATATGCCTCTAGCTTACAAAGTTTCAGACATCATAGTTTCTTCATCAATAGAACCAGAAGCTTTTGGAAGAATATCTGTTGAGGCTCAGGCAATGAAAAAACCAATTGTTGCAAGTAATATTGGGGGATCAAAAGAGACTATAAATGAAAATAAAACAGGATTTTTATTTGAGGCAAATAACTCTGACGATCTTTCAAAAAAATTAATAGAAATTATGAATTTAGATGAACAGACTATCAATCAAATGGGCATAGAAGGTAGAAAAAATGTCGTTTCAAAATTTAATGTTGAAAAAATGTGTTTTTCTACTTATTCAGAGTATAAAAAATTAATAAACTAATGCCAAATATTACATTACCTGATGGAAAAAAATTAAACTTTGAAAAAAGTATAACAGGCACAGAGGTTGCTGAAAAAATTAGCAAGTCTTTAGGTAAGCAAGCTTTGGTGATGAGCATAAACGGTGAACTTAAAGATTTATATACTCTTATTGATCAAGATTGTTCTATTGAAATATTTACAGCTAAAGATCCTGAGGGTTTAGAAGTCATTAGACATGACACTGCACATATAATGGCTATGGCCGTTCAAGAACTATACCCGGGCACACAGGTAACAATTGGGCCAGTTATAGAAAATGGATTTTATTATGATTTTGCAAGAAAAGAGCCTTTTACTAGCGATGATCTAAAAAAGATTGAAAAAAAAATGTCAGAGATAATAGATAAAGATGTAAAAACAAGAAAAGAAGTTTGGGAAAGAGATAAAGCAATAAGTCATTTTAAAAAAATTGGAGAAAAATACAAAGCTGAGATAATTGAGAGCATTCCTGAAAACGAAGAACTAACGGTTTATCATCATGGCGAAACATGGCATGATTTATGTAGAGGTCCACATTTAGTATCTTCTGGTAAAATAGGTAAAGCTTTTAAACTGACAAAAGTATCTGGAGCTTATTGGCGTGGTGACTCTAAAAATGAAATGCTTCAAAGAATATATGGCACTGGTTGGGCAACTCAAAAAGAATTAGACCTTTATCTTCAGAGAATTGAGGAAGCAGAAAAAAGAGATCATAGAAAAATTGGAAAAGAGATGGATTTATTTCATTTTAGAGAAGAAAGTCCTGGATCTGTGTTTTGGCACCAGAAAGGATGGAATTTGTTCCAAAAATTAGTTTCATATATGAGAATGAAACAAGATCACGATGGTTACAAAGAGATAAATACGCCAGAAATACTTGATAGATCTTTATGGGAAAAATCCGGCCACTGGGAAAAATTTGGAGCTAATATGTATACTTCAACTACACCAGATGAAAAAGTATTTGCAATTAAACCCATGAATTGTCCTGGGTGTGTTCAAGTATTTAATCAAGGACTTAAAAGTTATAGAGACTTACCTTTAAAGATGTCAGAATTTGGAAAAGTTCATAGATATGAACCTTCAGGTGCATTGCATGGATTATTACGTGTAAGAGCTTTTACTCAAGATGATGCACATATTTTTTGTACAGAAGAACAAATTACTGAAGAATGTTTGAGTGTTACAAATTTAATTTTAGAAATTTATAAAGATCTTGGTTTTGAAGATGTTATTTTAAAATATTCAGATAGACCAGATTTAAGAGTTGGTGACGATAAAGTTTGGGATAAATCAGAGGCTGCGTTGTTAGAGGCAATCAAAGCGACAAAGCTAGAGTACTCAATTAATAAAGGTGAGGGCGCATTTTATGGACCAAAAATTGAATTTGTTTTAAGAGATGCAATCGGTAGAGATTGGCAGTGTGGAACCTTGCAAGTAGATTTAAATTTACCAGGTAGATTAGGAGCTTCTTTTGTTGATAAAGATGGTACTAAAAAAGTACCTGTAATGTTACACAGAGCATTATTTGGATCTTTAGAAAGGTTCATAGGTATCCTTATAGAGAATTATGCAGGCAAGCTACCATTTTGGATATCACCTTTACAGGCAGTAGTTATTCCAATCTCTAGTGATTTTGATGAATATGCTAAAAGTGTAGCTAAGGAATTAAAACGGGTTGGTTTGATTGTCGAGGTGGATCTTAAAAATCACAATTTAAATTATAAAATAAGAGATCATTCTTTAACAAAAGTACCAATGTTATTGATTTGCGGAAAAAAAGAAGTTGACTCCAACAGTGTAACTATTAGAAGATTGGACTCTAATAAACAAGAAAATATGGCTTTAAAAGAATTTATAAAAAAATACTCCGATCTAAATAAAGCCCCTTCAATTTAAGTGGCAGATTTTAAACAAAATTATTTTCAAAAAAGAACTAAAGCAAGAGGCCCGAGGTCTAACAACAGGATTACATCAAATGAAGTTCAAGTTATTGCAAGTGATGGAGAAAATTTAGGAATTTTAAATTTAAATGAAGCTATCAATAAAGCAAAAAATGAAGGTTTAGATTTAATTGAAATTGCTCCGAATGCAAAACCCCCTGTCTGTAAAATTATGGACATGGGTAAATATAAATATGATGCACAAAAAAAAGCTAACAAAGCAAAAAAAAAACAAAAGAAAATTGAATTAAAAGAAATAAAATTAAGGCCAGTTACAGAAGTTCATGACTACACTTTCAAAATTAAAAATGCTCAGAAATTTTTGGCAAAAGGTGATAAAGTCAAATTTACAATAAGGTTCAAAGGGAGAGAGTTACAACATTCAAACCTTGGCAATGAATTAATGGATAAAATTAAGGCAGATATGGAGACTATTGGGAGAGTAGAGCTTCAGCCAAAATTTGATGGAAAGCAAATGATTATGGTAATCCAGCCTTTATAAGCCATATTTCTAGTTGTAAATTTAATTTAATATTTGTATAACCCCGAAAATTATGCCTAAGTTAAAAACAAAAAGTTCAGCTAAAAAAAGATTTAAAATCTCAGCTAAAGGTAAGGTTATTACCCCACAGGCTGGAAAAAGACATGGCATGATTAAAAGAACAAATTCACAAATTAGAAAACAAAGAGGCACAACTGTTTTATCCAAACAAGATGGTAAGATAGTAAAATCATATATGCCTTACAGCTTAAGAGGATAAAATGGCAAGAGTTAAAAGAGGAGTTACAAGCAGAGCTAAACATAAAAAAGTTTTAAAAGCTGTTAAAGGTCAGTGGGGAAGAAGAAAAAATACTATAAGAGTTGCAAGACAAGCAATGGAGAAAGCCATGCAGTATGCTTATAGAGATAGAAGAAATAAAAAAAGAGATTTCAAATCACTGTGGATACAAAGAATTAATGCTGGTGTTAGATCCGAAGGTATAACATACTCAAAGTTTATTAACGGTTTAAGCAAATCTGGAATTAAATTAGATAGAAAAATTCTTGCAGAAATTGCTTACGATAACCCTGAAGCTTTCAAAACTATAGTTAAAAGGGCTCAAGCAGCATTAAATTAATCAAGACTATTGTTTTTCTTCCTTTAACAAATATTCTATCAAAATGTCTGATATTAAAAAAATAAAAGATGATTATATCGATAAACTTAATAAGGAAAATAATGTTGATAAGGTAAACAACATTAAATCAGAACTATTTGGAAAAAACGGAATTATATCGAACGAATTTAAAAAATTAGGTTCGATTTCTGTAGAAGAAAGAAAAAAATTAGCCTCAGATTTAAATAATGTTAAAGACGAACTTCAAAATAAAATATCAATCAAAATTCAAGAAATAGAAACTAAAGAAATCAATTTAAAGCTTGAGAAAGAAAAAATTGATGTAACTCTTCCAGAAAGAGATATTAAAATTGGTAAAATTCATCCAGTCTCCCAGGTAATAGATGAAATTTCATCTATATTTTCTGAAATAGGATTTAGTGTTGAGGAAGGCCCAGATGTAGAAAATGAATATAATAATTTTACAGCATTAAATACACCAGATAATCATCCAGCTAGAGATATGCATGATACTTTTTATCTAGATAATAATAAGGAATTACTTTTGAGAACTCACACATCTCCAGTTCAGGTAAGAACTATGCTAAAAGGTAAACCTCCTTTTAAAATTATTGCTCCGGGACGAACTTATAGATCAGATAGTGATCAAACCCATGCTCCGATGTTTCATCAAGTTGAAGGGTTACATATAGATAAAAATATAAACATGGGACATCTAAAAGGATGTTTAAATTATTTTATTAAGGAGTTTTTTGAAGTTGATAAAATTAAAATGAGATTTAGACCAAGTCATTTTCCATTTACTGAACCTTCGGCAGAAGTAGATATAGGATATGAAATTAAAAATGGAAAGATAGTAATTGGTGAAGGTGATAAATGGCTAGAAATTTTAGGTTGTGGAATGGTTCATCCAAATGTTTTAAAAAATGTAAAAGTTAATCCAAGTAAATATCAAGGATATGCTTTTGGAATTGGCATAGACAGACTGGGAATGTTGAAATATGGAATTAACGATTTAAGAGCTTTTTTTGAGACTGATTATAGATGGTTAAGTCACTTTGGTTTTGATCCATTAGATGTCCCATCAAATTATAGAGGACTGAGTAGATGAAGTTCACCGTTGACTGGTTAAAAAACCATCTTGATACAAAATTTAATAATAATCAAATCATAGATAAATTAACCAATATAGGTTTAGAAGTAGAAAGTTTTGAGAGCTCTACATCTGAATTAGATTCATTTATTGTTGCAAAAATTATAAATGCCAAAACTCATCCTAATGCTGACAGATTGAAGCTATGTGATGTTGATATAGGTAGCGACAAAACAATTGAAGTAGTATGTGGAGCCCCAAATGCAAAAAATGGTCTTTTGACTGTTTATGCACCTCCAGGATCGATTATTCCTAAAAATCAGATGAAATTATCTGTAAGTAAAATAAGAGGTGTAACATCATATGGAATGCTCTGTTCTGAGTCAGAATTACTATTATCCAATGAAAGCGATGGAATTATAGAATTAAAAAACAATAAATATGCAAACAAAATTGGAGAAAAATATTTTAAAAACACTTCTGAAAAATTAATAGATTTATCAATTACGCCCAATAGACCAGATTGTTTAGGAGTAAGAGGAATTGCTAGAGATTTATCTGCTGCTGGTGCTGGTACATTAAAAATTAATAAAAAATCCAATTTAAAATATAGAGGTAATCATAATATAAAGGTAACAATAAAAAAAGAAAAAGCTCAAGGATGTACAATATTTGGAAGTTGTTTAATAAAAGGTGTAACAAATAAAGAGAGTCCAAAATGGCTAAAAGATAAAATTCTGTCTTTAGGCCAAAAACCAATATCTGCGATAGTCGATATTACTAATTATGTAATGTTTGATTTAAATAGACCATTACACGCTTATGATGCAGATAAAATAGATAATGAAGTTATTGTTAGAAGTTCTTCTAAAGGAGAAAGCTTCGAAGCCTTAGATAATAAAAAATATATTTTAGAAAATGATATGTGCGTTATTTCTGACAGATCAGGAGTCCTTGGTCTTGGCGGCATAATTGGTGGGACAAGATCTGGAACAGAATATTCGACTAAAAATATATTATTAG
This sequence comes from uncultured Pelagibacteraceae bacterium, assembly GCA_902521075.1. Lineage (GTDB taxonomy): Bacteria > Pseudomonadota > Alphaproteobacteria > Pelagibacterales > Pelagibacteraceae > Pelagibacter. Next base: position 351 of record CABYQM010000005.1, on the reverse strand, counting down.
AATCTGCTTATTTTTTGCCACGTTCAATAAGAAAAACCTCTAAACAATTAAATATAGATACAGATGCAAAATTCAGATTCGAAAGAGGCATAGATCCCCTTTCAATTGAAGAGGGATTAATAAAAGCATCTGAGCTAATAAAACAAATTTGTGGAGGCGAAATAAGTAACTTAGATGTAAAAAAAATTGATAATTATAAAAAAACAATAATTAATTTTGACCCATTTCTTTTTGAAAAAACGACAGGATTTAATGTTGAAAAGAAAGAATTAATTAAAATACTTGAAAAGTTAGGTTTTGATGTAACTAAAAATAAAAAAATTTTAAAGTTAGTAGTACCTTCTTGGAGAC